>JAEXNA010000100.1 GCA_023447635.1 Vulcanimicrobiota bacterium
GGGTTCGGTGGACCACCGGGCCGACGACTCTCTCCAACCTCTCCCTTCCGAAGGGGCCTCGGCCTCTCCCACCTTCACCATCGTTCCAAGGAGGCGCCATGGCCATCACCGGCACAGCCAGCTCGAACTTTACCATGAACGGCATCGCCTCCGGACTCGATACGGACGCCATCGTGTCTCAACTCATGGCGCTGGAGAAGCAGCCGTACACCGACCTCGAGACCCGCGAGGCGCAGTACAACAAAGAGCTCACCTCCTGGCGCTCTCTGAATACCCGCCTACTGGCGGCTGATACGGCGGTAACCCGCCTACAGTCCGAGGACCTGTTCCTGGGCCGCCAGGCCAAGTCCAGCGACGAGGCGGCGATCAAGGTCACTGCCTCTTCGGGGAAAGACCTGGGCGCCTATGACCTCACGGTAACGCAACTGGCCCAGCGTCATCAGGTGATCAGCCAGGGCTACGCCGACCTCTCTTCCCCGGTCGACCTGACTTCGTTCCAGCTGACTGTGGGCACAGCCCAGTTCAGCGCGGTGAACCTGGCTCCCGAGCAGCGGACGCTCAGCGGACTGCGTGACGCCATCAACAAGTCGAACTCCGGGGTGCGAGCCTCTATCATCGACTCTGGCGAGGGTCAGGGCAGCAGTCGCTATAAGCTGATGGTGACGGCCGACAAGACCGGGACCTCCTCGCAGATGAGCTTCAGTTTCACCGGCGGAAGCGCCTCGGCGCCGGCCCCGGTCTTTGCCGATATGCAGGTCGCCCAGGACGCTAAGGTCACCCTGGGCACGGGTCCGAACGCCGTCGAAGTGGTAAGCGCGAAGAACACCCTGACCACGCTGTTCGAGGGTGTCTCGATCGACTTGCTCAAGGCTGACCCCACCAAGCCGGTCCATATCGAACTGACGACCGACCGCGCCCCGGTGAAGACCGCGGTAGAGAACTTTATTCGGCAGTACAACTCGGTCGCGACCTTTTTCAACGAGCAGTTCGATTACGACTCGAGCACTCAGACTACCGGAACGCTGTTCGGTAACCGCGACCTGCTGGGGCTACAGAATGATATGGTCAAGTCGCTGACCGATCCGCGTCGAGGCTTTGAACTGAACTCGCTGGCTGCGATCGGCATTGGCCTGGACCAGAGCGGGATGCTCTCGATCAAAGACAGCGCCGCCTTCGACCGTGCCATGGAGAAGCCCGAGGCGCTCGATAAGCTGTTCCGCGACCCCGACAACGGGGTCATCACCAAGTTCAACAGCGTGTTGGACAAGGCCAATCAGGCCTCTATCGGGCTGATCAGCAACCAGGAAAAGAGTCTGCAGGAGCGGTTGACCGACCTGGCTGACCGCAAGCTCGCTATGCTGCGGGTTTTCGATAGCCGCGAGGCGCTGCTGCGCCAGCAGTTTTCGGAGATGGAAAAAGTGCTGGCCAACATGCAGTCCCAGAGTCAGCAGTTGGCGGCGCAGTTGGGCGGCTGATCGGTGGGTCTGTCGCCCTCCATACCGCATCGAGTCCCAAACTTTTCGCCAGCTTACTACCCTAAGGAGTCCCGATGAACAGAGCATCCGCCTACAAGAAAACACAGGTCATGACCAACGACCGCTTCGGGGTCCTGCTGATGGTGTACGAAGGCACCGCCAAAGAGCTGCGGAAAGCCCGCATGTGCCTGAGTTCGGGTATGCAATCGCCGGCCGAGTTGGCGATCCTCAAGGCTCAGTCGGCCCTGGTCGAACTGGACCGAACTCTGAACTTCGAGGCGGACACTGAGCTTGCCAACAGCCTGCACAACCTTTACCTGCACATGCTGCTCACGCTATCCGATGTTTTGAGCAACACGGATTTGGCGGAACTCGACCGTATCATCGGCCTGGTCGACCAGCTTCACGAAACCTGGTCGGAAGCCGCCTTGCTGCATCGCCAGAACAAGCAAGGGGTGGTCTGATGAAGAGTCTGCACGAGATCGGAGACGAACTGCTAAGCTGTCTGGTCGTTTGGCGCAAGAGCCCCGAACAAGGTTTACCGCTTCAACTGCCGTCGCTTCTCAAAGAGCGAGCCGAGGCAATCGCGAGTCTGGCCGCCGAGGCGCTCGAACCCGAGGGAAAGGCAGCCTTGCTAGAGCAGGACAAAGTGTTGCTCGCGACGCTGTCCGGCGCCCAGCGCTCTGTTGGGTCGCGTCTGCGTGGGCAAGCGTTCCGAGACCGCTCCCGGCCGGCCCCCTCTCGCTACTTTGACCAGGCGACCTGAACCCGGCTACCCCTGATAACCCAAGGTTACGAAATCCGCTAGAGAAGGAGAGGCTCGCGACAATGTCCGACCTGGAAATCAAGAAAAAAGACGGCTCATCGTTTCGCTTCATGTGCGTCGACGATTCGGACTTCATCCTCAAAGCGATGGCCGCCACGGTCAAGCTGTTGGGTGGTGAAGTGGTGGCGGTGGCCAAGGACGGCCTGGAAGCCGTCGAGCAGTACCGCAAGGTGCGCCCCGACATCGTCACCTGCGATATCGTCATGCCAAACATGGGCGGTGTCGACGTGGTGAAAGAGTTGGTGAGCATGGACCCCGAGGCGAAGATCATTATGGCTTCGTCTCTGGGGCATCAGGAGATCGTTCGCGAGGCCATAGGCGCGGGGGCGAAGTATTTCATCGTCAAGCCGTTCAAGCCGGCGGAAGCCGCGGAGAAGATCCGCGCGGTACTGGAGAAGCTGTTCCCGGTTCACACCGCTGCCTGAACGGCCGCGTCCAGGCATAAAGAAAAACGGCCTCCGCAGGTGGGGCCGTTTTCTTTTTCTCCCGGGACACTAGACGTCAGGCCGGCAGGCTGGGACGCAAGTGGCTCTCTTTGACCTTGACTCCAAACCGCTCGTCGATCACGACGACATCGCCGGCGGCGACTTTGCGGTCGCGAACAAACATCTCGACGGGGTCGTCGACCAGGCGGTCGAGTTCGATCAAAGAGCCCTCGGTAAGGGCTAACAGGTCCTCCACGCAGAGGGTCGCCCGCCCCAACAGGACGCGCACTTCGACCGTGATATTGGACAGGATCCCCAGGTCCGGACGTTCGTCTTTGTTGGCCGTCGAGCCCCGCTGGCTAGAGTTGCGCGAACCCACGATCGTCGGCGGGGGTTCAGCCAGGGCTGCCGTGGCCAGGCCGCTCGGCGCGTCGCTCTCTGCTGAGGCGGGAGGCTTAGCGGCCAACGACAACTCTTCACAGAGCGCGGCAGAGAGGGTAAACAAGAGCTGCAGAGAGCCAGGGCCCGGAAAGGTCATGGGCAGTTCGATCGACGTCAGTAGGGGAGAGTCGAGTTTGGCGGGCTTGGGGCGCAGTTCCCCTTCTCCCGTCACGCCAACGCTAGTTCCCAACAGTTGGGAAAGCTGGCCCGAGAGAAGTCCGCTGAGCTCGTTGAAGAAGTCCATCAACTGGGTTTCGTCCGTGGCTGTGACGGGTCCGTCGTCCTCCGGGGCCTGGGGGAACAGGCGGCGAGCGGCCGCACTGTCGATCGAGAGCAAAGCCTTTCCCTGAAGCCCCTGGGACAGTTCGAGTAGGTGATGGTAGCCGCCACCCTTGAAGCGGGCTTTCAGCTCCATGGACGAACTGACGTTGCAGCTCAGTTGACCCAGTTTGCCGTCTTCACCCAGCATCATGGCGAGCGTGTCCACCGCGTTTTGCGCCCAGGGAGCCAGCGCTAAAAGGGAGCCTTCGGTCACAGCGGGTTCCTCCACTCGCCTTCGATGGAGACCGCCATGCGGTTTCCGATGGTTCCGGGTCGTCCCGCGAAGCGGGGAACGTTGCCGACGTTGACCAACAGCGACTTGGCCACTTCCTGATCCAGGGTCAACAGGTCGTTGGGCTGCAGGCGTGCCAGCGTCGAAGCATCGATCTGGATACGACCCAGGTCGACTCGGACCTCGAGCGGCATGGTGGACAAGCTTTTGGGAAGCTCGCGAGGGTTCTCGGTCCGACGTTCCTGATTGCGGCGGGTCATCTTCCCGATCACCGAACTCAAGCATTTCAGAGGAGAATGTAGGCTCAACTGGCCAGTCGTGCTGCCCAGGCGAAGTTCGTAGGTCGCCCGGACCATGATCTCTTCGGCGGCCAGAGTGCGCGATAGCAGGCGTTCGTCCGTGTCGAGCGTTTCGACTTCGAGACGGGGGACGCCGTGCACGGCTTCGGCGTAGTGGGAGAGCATGTTGCCGCAGATATCGGTCATCAGCCCGCGCTCGAAGTCGGTGAGCGGGCGATTGATCACCATCCCGTTGCCTGGACCGCCCATCAGACGGTCCAGCGCAGCGTACATCTGGTAGAGGTTGACCTTCATGAGGCCCTGACTCTGCTCGTCGATCTTGTAGGTGCAGAGCAGGGTCGGGATGCCGTGGGAGCGGAAGATGTCTTTGTAGGTCGTCTGGTCGACTTCGACCAGTTTGACATCCACGGTAGCGCGGACCAGCGAGGTGAGGTAGTTGTTGATACCTCGAGTGAAGCGGCCAAAGCTGACCCGGAGCAGACGCACCTGCTCTTTGGACAGCTTGTCGGGACGCCGGAAGTCGTACAGCCGATAGCTGGGCTGATGGCGGGGCGGGCGTTCGCCCAGGCGAGATTTGACGAGCGGCCTGGTGGGCGCGGGTTCGCTGCTCATCCCGTTGATGAGTGCGTCGATATCGTCCTGGCTTAAGTTGGTCATCGCGTTCTCCTCTCTTCCTCATTGGTCGGGAGCGACGCGATCACTTTTGGACTTTGGGGCAAACTCAGTCGTCGTCGTTTTCCTGCACGGCCACATTGACCTTGAGCTGGCCACAGTCGGTCTCGATCGGGACGACAAAAGGGGTCAGGTAGCTGCAAGCCTTCATCCCTTTGCCACAGAAGATGACGGGTGGAGTAATCGAGACGAGGGTGCCTTTGTCGTTGAGGTAGGTGACGGCTCGGCCGGAGACCAGGTTGGCCAGTTCGGAGAGGGTGGCTCGGGCCATCTCGTTGAAGGCCGCGAACGGTTCGCCCCAGTTCAGCGCCTCGCACAGACGCAGAGCGGTCTTCATGCCCATTTCCAGGATCATACGTCCTTCCACCCGGCCGGTGATTCCGATAATCACGGCCACCTCTTCCAAATCGTCGCCCCCGCTCTCTTCGGTGCCGGTGGCCACGTAGGCGGGGTTTTCTAGATAGGTCTCAAGCACCTCGACGGCGCCTCGCGTAAAATCGGAAGCAAAGTTCTGGGTTACCATCGTCGTGTAGCTCCTCCCAAGTTTGTCCCCCACCCTTCGGCCCACGGAGAGAAAGATTAACCCTTTTCTCATTTAACCCGAATTCTGTTCGTGGAGCGTGGAAATCCGCTGTTACCCGGCCTTGCGGTTCTCCGAGGTCGAGGCCATGGGGTCGCCGTCCAGGGTGGTCGCCAGGCGACTCAGGGCGCGCTTGTGAAGCTGCGAGATGCGCGCTTCGGAGACGGAGAAGATCAGCGCGATCTCACGAATGTTCAGCCCTTCGTTATAGTAAAGGGAGAGAAGTTGACGTTCCCGCTCGGGCAGAGTCTCCAGCGCTCGTGCGAGCGCCTGGATACGCAGCGAGACTTCGGCCTGGACCGAGGTGTCGCTGGCCTTGTCGGCGATGGTGTCGATGAGCGACAGGCTCATCTCTTGACAGCTTCGTAGCGGCTGGTTCAGCGACTCGACCAGGGCGCGGTTGCTCTCCCGTTCGCGGCGGGCCAACTCTTGCATAGAGACGCCGGCTTCCTGGGCCAGTTCGGCGCGGGCCGGAGTGCGCCCCAATCGGGTGGAGAGCGCCTGGCGGGCGACATTTAACTGACGGGCCCGGCGGCGCACGCCGCGACCGGTGAAGTCGTCGCGTCTCAAGGCGTCGAGGATCGCCCCCTTGATCCGCTGGGCGGCAAAAGTTCGCAGTTCATAGCCCTGGCTGGGGTCGAACCGCTCGAGAGCATCCATCAGGCCCAGCACGCCTTCTTGCAGCAGGTCCTCGAAACTCAGATGCGAGGGTAGGTTGACCGCGACGCGGCGGGCGATCGGCTTGACCAGCGTGGCGTACTCGAGAGCCAGTTTGTGTTTCTCCTCCTCGCTGAGTCGGGGAGCTTGAGATGTCACCATAATTCCTCCATGAGGCTATTCCTCGGATCGGATATTGCTCGGGAGGGGGGCGACCACTTTCGGGTCGCGGGAAATGGGATAGTCCAAAGTGGCCAGCAGGGGTTGCCGTCGAGACTAACATCCGCTTCATGCGGGTTCTCCTTCGGAGCGGGACTTTCGTCTGGCTCCGGAGTCGGTCCGGGTCCGGGACTTTCGTCTCGCCGGATGGGGGGTATACCCTACCGTGGGAGGGGGGTATCCAGGCCTACGATGCTCTCAGGAGTAAAGGTATGCTGAGGCCACAAAAGAGACGGAGGAACGGCAAGGATGGTCAGTCAGAAGGTTGTCAAAGAAAGCGCAGCGATGAGCGCAACCAGAGTGCGGGTGGACGCGCTTTACGCCCAGGCGGTGGGCAAGAGCTGTGGGGCCGGTGAAATCACCGAGATGATGATTCCGCATTTCGAATTCTACCTGAAGCATCTACTACGGCGCTTCTTCATTCCGGGCGCTGACGCGCAGGACCTATCCCAGGAAGCGCTGGCGGGCCTGGCCACGGCGGCTTGCAACTTTGACGGAAGTCGCGGGATGGGATACTTCGACTACGCCACCCTCTGCATGCGCAACGCGGTGCTGGCGGCGGTCCGTAAGGCCAACCGGAATAAGCAAAAGGTCCTCTCCGAGTCGGTACGCCTGGAGGCCCAACCGATGGACCTGCCCTGCGAGAACAACCCCTGCGACCAGGCGATCGGCCGCATCACGGTGGCCGGCCTGATGGGCTGGATCGACAAAGAGCTCTCCCAGCTCGAAGCTGCCACTCTGAAGAACTGGCTGGCCGGCACCGGGGTCAGCGAGCTCAGTGAGCGCTGGAGCCTGGAAGCGAAGAAGATCGAGAACGCTCTGTTCCGCGCCCGCCGTAAGGCGAAGAGCTACCTCCAGGTCCACCACCTCGGGATTGCAGGCTAGATCATGGTACGGGGGGTCACACGCGGCAGTTTTCAGGTCCGACATCCTTAAGATCTCTTTCGGTAGCGCGACACGCAATTTGCTACCATCCCTTAACTGAACCCAAGAGCGGCCGATGGCTCCTTCGCCAAATCCAAGGTAAGGAGCATCGGCCTTGTTTATTATTATCGGAGCTATCATCGTCGTAGGCTGCGTGGCTGCGGGCTACGCGATGCACCACGGCCCATTCGGGGTGCTCTGGCAGCCCAACGAGGTTGTGATCATCGGAGGCGCCGCGCTGGGATCGGCCTTTATCATGGCCCCTCCTCACGTGCTCAAGGAGATCCTGCACGGGATCTTGGCCCTGCTCAAGGGCAAGGCCGAAAAGCCAGCCGAGTACAAGAAGCTGCTGGTCTCGCTGTACGAACTGTTCCGACTCGGTAGCTTCGAGGGTGGCAACGGTCTGGAGCCCCACGTCGAGAGCCCGGAGACCAGCGAACTTCTCAAGAAGAACCCGGAACTTCTGGCCGATCATCACAGTCTAGAGTTTCTCTGCGACACCATGAAGGTGGTCATCATCGGCGGCGTGCCTGAATACCAGATCGCCGAACTCACCGATATGAGCATCGAGACGCACGATGACGAGGCCCATCACGCTCCGTCGATCTTGACCAAGGTGGCGGACTCGCTGCCAGGTATGGGTATTGTGGCGGCGGTGCTAGGTATCATCATCACCATGCAGCACATTGACGGCGAAGCCTCCGAGATCGGTATGAGCGTGGCGGCGGCTCTGGTAGGAACCTTCCTGGGCATTCTGGCCGCCTACGGCTTCATCGGCCCTCTAGCCACCCATATGGAGCTGCGTGCCGGGGCAGCCCGGACCAAGCTGGTCTGCATCCGGGCTGGAGTGCTAGCCTACGCGCGCGGTCTTCACCCGCTGATCTGCGTGGAGTTTGCTCGTCGGACTCTGCCCAGTCACATCCGGCCTAGCTTTTCGAAGCTGGAAGAAGCCTGCCGCGAAGCGGGACGCTAAACCGACGCCGTCTTAGGAGCAGCAGATCATGGCTTCCAACGAACCGCCGATCATCATCAAAAAAATCGTCAAAGGTGGGCACGGCCATCACGGCGGAAGCTGGAAGGTCGCTTACGCCGACTTCGTGACCGCTATGATGGCGCTGTTCATCGTGCTCTGGGTGATTGGGCAAGACAAGCCGGTAAAACAGGCGATCGCCATGTATTTCACCGATCCCAGCCTGACCGCCGAGGAGATCTCCATCAAGTTGGCTCAGGGCGCCGAGGCGGCCATGCCGATCGACGAGGCAGCGCCGGAAGGCCAGAAGCCGCGCGAAGAGCGAGAAGAGCGCCTGAAGCTCCTGGCCAAGAAGGTAAAGTCGGCTCTGGAGTCGGCCTCTTGGAAGCAGAAGCTGGAAGGCCAGATCGTGATCGAGATGACCGATGAAGGGCTGCGTATCGAACTGCTGGACTATCCCAACGCGCCGTTTTTCCAGGTCAGCTCGGCCGTCCCCACCGAGCGGACTCGGGTGGCCTTGAAGGCGATCGCTTCGCAGATCCGCGATGTCGACAACCCGATAGCTTTGGAAGGTCACACCGACGGCCGCCCCTTTATGACCAAAGGCGGCTACGGCAACTGGGAGCTGTCGTCCGAACGAGCCAATGCAGCCCGTCGTTTGCTGCTGGCCGGCGGGGTTCCGGAAGGCCGAGTGTCGGCCGTGCGAGGTTACGCGGATACCCGACTGCGGGTCAAATCCGACCCTTACGACGCTCGCAACCGGCGCATCAGCATCGTGATCAAGCTCGACGAAAAAGAGGCGCCTCCGGCGGTGGAAAAGCCGCACGCCCCCGAGTCCGAGGGCGGCCACGGTGCCCCGCCCCAGCTGGGAGCGGCTCCCGAGCCTGCGGTTGCCGAGCTGAAGAAGACGGCTAAGACGATGGAAAAGCGGAAGCCTTCTTCCGGGCAAAAAGCCCCAGCGAAAGCTCATCGAGCGTCTCCTGCTCGGACTTCTTTACGAGGTCAGAATATTCGCTGAACTTGCCTTCCCGGACTTTCTCCAGACGGGCGATCTCGCGTCGGTGACCAGCCACCCGTTGCTGACTTAGCTCGAGCAGCCCTTCGAGTTCTCCCCGGCGCTGAGCCAGCATAAAGCGCATCCGCTCGCCGTGGTCGCGCAGCTGCTGACGGCCCGAGCGAAGCGCCAGGGCCCGAGGGTCGCGACGGAACTGCTCGAGAAACTCGCGCTCCTGGTCGGCGAGCTGCTGTTCCAGGGCCTGGCGCGCCTCTTCGGCCAACTGCAGCAGCTGCTCCAGCTCCTGATGCGCGGCCAGCGCTTCCACCAGGGCGACCTCTTCGGCGCGAAGGACGGGTTTGAGAGGGAAACGGAACTTCTTCATGCCAGGGCGACTCCTGAAGGACGAGCGTTGGTGGCCTCGACCACGGCTACGGTTTCTAAGTTGACGTCTCGCGGGATCTCCTCGAAAGAGACCACCACCAGACCGGGGACGGCGCGCTCCAGGATGCGGCGGACCAGGGCGCGCACCCGCTGCGAGGTGATGACGACCGGGTCGGCGCCGGTACGGAGCAGCACGCCGAGCCCTTCGGAGACCCGCGAAATCACGTTACGGATCTGGTTGGGGCTTAGCCCTTTGCCGTGAGGGAGCAGTTCGGCGACCACGTCTTCGAGTTCGGGAGAGAGGGTGACGGCAGGCAGACTGCCGTTGTCGCCCACCAGCGAGTTGATCAGCACGTGGGAAACTCGTTCACGAACCTTTTCGGTCATCCAGGACGGGTCGGTCTCGTGAGCGTTGTCGGACATCGCCTCGAGGATGCCGCGCAGGTCTCGGATCGAGACGCCTTCGTCGAGCAGCGCGCGGAGCACTTTACCGAAGCGATTGATGTCAACCTGGACGGGGATGACCTCTTCCACCAGTTTCGGATGGGTCTCCTTGAGCCGACGCAGCAGGTCGTGCAGTTGGTCGCGGCCGAGCAGCAGGCTGGCGTTCCGTTTGAGCAGCTCGGACAGGTGCGTGGCTACCACCGAGGCAGGGTCGACCACGGTGATCCCCTCCATCTCGGCCCGCTCTTCCTGGGACTCTTCGATCCACAGAGCCGGCAGGCCGAAGGCTGGCTCTTTGACGCTGATCCCGGGGATAGAGGTCTCTTCGGGTGAAATCATGGCCAGCAGACGACCGGGGTAGATGTCGCCGGTGCCGACCGTCTGGCCGTACAGCTTCAGGCAGTAAGAGCCGGCGCTCAGGCTAAGGTCGTCGCGGATACGGATGGGAGGCACCACGATCCCCAGGTCGGTGGCGCAGCTTCGGCGCACGCCGACCACCCGGGTGAGCAGGCTGCCGTCCTGGCGGTCGTCGACGAGTTTGACCAGGCCGTAGCCGATCTGCAGCTCGAGCGCTTCCAGGGGAAGCAGCTTCCCGACATCTTCGGGACCGGCGTCCGGCGCCACGTCGTCGCTGAGCAGGGCGACTTCGGCCGCTTCCTGGGCCAGCATCGCTTTCTCCTGGCTGCGCGCTCCCAGGATGGCGGCTACGCCCAGAGCCAGGAACGGCAGTTTGGGCATGCCGGGGATGAGCAGGAAGCCGAACAGCAGCCAGCCCAGGCGGTTGAGCGCCTTCGGGTGGATGAGCAGACCTTTGCTGACGTCTTCACCGAGGTGGGAATCCGAGGCCGCGCGTGTCACGATCAGACCGGTCGCGGTGCTGACCAGCAGAGCCGAGATCTGGCCGACCAGCCCGTCGCCGATGGTCAGCAGCGAGTAACGCTCGATAGCCTGCTGCCAGGGCATCCCTTTCTGGAAGATGCCGATCAGCAGACCGCCGAAGACGTTGATCAAGGTGATCACCACCGAAGCTATGGCGTCGCCTTTGACGAACTTGGCCGCGCCGTCCATAGCGCCGTAGAATTCGGCTTCCTGTTCGACCTCGCGCCGCCGAGTTTGGGCTTCTTCTTTGCTGATCACGCCGGCCGACATGTCGGCGTCGATGCTCATCTGTTTGCCCGGCAGGGCATCCAGGGTGAAGCGAGCGGACACCTCGGCTACGCGGCCGGCGCCGTTGGTCACCACCACGAACTGGATCAGGACCAGGATGGAGAAGATGATGGTCCCCACGATCATGTTCCCACCGACCACGAAGTGACCGAACGTTTCGACCACGTGCCCGGCGTAGCCGTCCAGCAAGATCAGCCGGGTGGTGGCGACGTTCAGAGCCAGACGCCCCAGAGTCACGACCAGCAAAAGGGGAGGAAAGACGCTGAACTCGACCGCGCTATGCATGTACATCGAGATCAGCAGCACACCCAGCGAGAACGCGATGCTGAAAGCCAGGAAGAAGTCGAGCAGCAGGGCGGGCAGCGGCAGGATCATCACCAGCAGCACACCCATCAGTCCGGTCAAGAACAACAGGTCGGAATGTTTTTTGAACAGGTTCGAAATCACGAGAAGTAGCTCTCCGCAGTTTTGACAGCGAGGAGCACGCGAGCGGCGGCTTCGAAAAGCTCCTCAGGGATGTAGGTGTCGAGGTCGACTCTGTAGAGCGCTCGAGCCAGCGGCTTGTCCTCGACGATGTGTAGTCCCAGCGCGGTGGCCTGGCGGCGGATCTCGAGCGCCAGGTTGTCGACCCCCTTACAGATCACCTGAGGGGCCGCCATGGTGGCGTCGTACTTGAGCGCCACGGCGTAGTGAGTGGGGTTGGTGATGAGCACCGAGGCCTCCGGGAGTCGGTTGATACCCGACTTTTTGATCAGCTTGCGTCCGAAGGAGCGGCGACGGAACTTGACCATCGGGTCGCCCTCGGACTTTTTGTGTTCGTCCTTGATCTCGGTCTTGCTCATCATGAGCCCCTTCATGTAGTCCCAGCGCTGGTACAGCAGGTCCAGTCCTCCTATAAGCAAGGACAGCGCCAGAAGGCGTTCGGTCAGGGTCTCCATGAAGCCGGCTACCGCCTGGGCTTGCGAGCTGTGACTCAGGCGCAGCCCGGTGACTGCGTCGCCAAACTCCTGGTAGGTCAGGTTGGTAGCGTAGAAGAGCACGATGACCTTGAGGGTCATACGGACCAGTTCTACCGCCGTCTGCTTCGAGAACCAGCGACCCGCCGCCGAGAAAAGGTTGAATCGCTGCATGTCTTCGGGCAGCAGACTTGCTTTGAGCTTACCTTTGGTCAGGAATAGAGCGAGCATCGCGCCGGCCACTCCAGAGACGAAAAGGATGGGCAGAAAGGCACGCAGGCAGAGCCCCAGCAGCGGCGAGTACCAGGAAAAGTCGGCCAGGTCCAGATGGCTGCCCTGTCCCAGATCGCGCAAGGTCGAGCGCAGATAGAGCATCAGATTGCGGGTCAGCGCCGCTCCTGTCTGACTCAAGGCCCACAGCGCTACGGCCAGGCTGACCGCCTGCTGCAGCTCCTGGGCGCGCAGCACCTGTCCCTTGCCCTGGGCGTCCTTGAGCTTCTGCTCTGTGGGCTCTTCGGTGCGTTCGCTGGACACGTCTTCAGGCTCCCAAAAGTCCCAGCGTCTTGATCATCAAGGCGTCGATCTCGCTGGTGATCAGCGGCAGCGAGACCGTGACCAGAAACAGACCGATCAGGACGCGCAGGGGGGCTGCGGTGGTCAGCATGTTCAGCGAAGGCATCAGGCGGGAGAGGAAGGCCAGGGCGACTTCCACGCAGAGCATGCCGAACAGGACGGGAAAGAGGATGGAAAGCAAGGCCCCGAAGTAGCCCATCATCAGGGAGTATATCATCCCGCCCAGAGCGGCGTAGCCCTCTCCAACCATCCCCACCGGACTCCAGCGAAGGCTGCGGGCCAGCGCCTCGACCGCGATCAGGTGAGCGTCGGACTGCAGCAGGCAGAGCAGGGCCAGCGTTTCCATCAGGGTCGAAAGTAGGGTCTGACTTCCCGTGTCCGCCCCGGGGTTCAGAATGGTGCTGTTGGCCAGGCCGCACTGCAGGTCCATCATGGCGCCGGCGCCGCCACAGGCGGAGACGACGAACAGGAACACCCAGCCCATGGCGCCCCCGATCATCAGCTCCCAGAGCACTCCGACCAGCAGCCCCGGAGCGCTGCCCGGAACGGCTTGTACGGTGGGAGTGAGGGGGGCGATCAAGGGAGTCAGAACGACCGCCAGGCCGACCCGAAAGGTCCTCGGAAGGGCCGAGTTCTTGAACAGCGGCAAGGTCACCAGCATTCCGCTAAAGCGGAAAAAGACCAGCAGCACGGTCCACACCCCCGGGGTCATCGCAGCGCGCTTCTCCACAGCACCATCATCAGATCGATCAGGCGGCTGCTCATCCAGGGGGTCAGCAGAAACAGGGTCCCGACGCCGGAGAGCAGCTTCGGTACGAAGGACAGCGACTGCTCCTGGATCTGGGTCAGTGCCTGGACCACGCTGATCCCCAGTCCCACGACCGAGATCACCAGAAGGATCGGCATCGAGACGAGGAGGCTGGTCGTCATCACCAGACGGGAGAGTTCTAGAAGGTCGATGTCCTGCACGACCTTCCTATTGCTCCCTTTAGGGAAACCCACTTTTGCACCCCTTAAATCCCGCATAAACGGTCCGATAGTGGGTCGGAGCCTATCCTGGGAAAGATTTCCTGGGAGGTGGAAGTGGGTCGCCCCCGGGGCGGTAATGGCATGGTTGGAAAGGAGTTCTGACCATGCAGTTTCCGATTGGAACCATACTCACCAAGGCGGCCGGAAGTGCGCTCGAGCGCGTCCTACCGGGAGGCCAACCCAACGGGCCCGCCGGCCCAACCACGGGCGCCGCCGGCTCGAGCACCCCGTTTGCCGAGACGCTCAAGAACCTCAACGACACCCAGACCGCCTCTTATTCTCAGGGCGAAGGTCTGGTCCGCGGCGAGGCCAGCAATCTCCATCAAGTGGTCAGCCAGGTCGAAGAGGCCAGCTTGACCCTGAACCTGGCCGTCGCGCTGCGCAACAAGGCCGTGGAAGCTTATCAAGAAGTGATGAGGATCCAGGTCTAATGTCAGGCTGGCAAGGGATCTTCCAGGGCGGCGATTTCCGCTCGCTGCGGGCTGGAATGGAGGCCAACTGGCGCACCTCGATGGAGGTGAACCATAATCTGGCCAACGCCGAAACTCCGGATTTTTCGGCCAGGCAGACCGACTTCAAGAGTGTCCTTCTGGACCAGCCCGGGCAGCCTGCCAAAGGCGAGGCGTTCGAGCTTTACATGGAGGACCTGCGCGGCCCCGAGCCGTTCAATCTCGAGGGCGAGCTGGCCAGAATGTCCCGCTCGGGTCTGGAGAACGAAGCTGTCGCCAAGGTGCTGCAGAAACGCTACGCCGATCTGCGCTACGTGATCAGGGAAGGCCGCTAAGACGATGGCGCTTTACGGCAACATGAACATCTCGCAGTCCGGTCTGGCCGCTTCGCGCCAGCGCCTGGAGGCCGCCAGCAGCAACCTGGCCAACGCCGAGACGGCCGCCTCGACGCCCGGCGCGGTGTACCAACCGCTGCGCGTGGTGCAGAGCGCTCAGAGTCAGGCCGAAGACCTGACCCAGCCGTTCTCCAGCGGGGTGCCGCAAGGGCGCGGAGTGCTCTCGCAGGTGACCGCCATGCCGGGCCGGGTACGCGCCGAGTTCGACCCGGACCACCCTGATGCCGACGATCAGGGCTACGTCTACTATCCCGACCTCGACGTGACCGAAGAGGTCTCGGAGATGATGGCTGCGCGTCGGGCCTACCAGATCGGCCTGACCGCCTACGGCGAGGCCAAGCAGATGTTTCATTCCACACTGGATATTCTTAGAGGGGCGTGACCATGGATAAGGTCAAGAATGCTCTGGAGAGCTGGAATACCGCTCCCATCGCTGCAAAAGTCTTGCTGGCGACCATGCTCAGCGGCCTGCTGGCCGCTGTCGCGGTGGTCGGCTGGAGCGCTGGACAGACGCCGAAAGTTCCGCTGATCGCTGGGCAGAGCCTGGAAGAGGTCAGCCGGGTGACGGCCAAGCTCGACGAGCTCGGGGCGCCCTACGAACTGGCGGCGAACGGCAGCACGGTTCTGGTCGACGAGGGCCAGCGCCAGCAGTTGCGCGTCGAACTGGCCGGCGCCGGCATCATGGCCAAACAGGCGCCGGGCTTCGAGCTGTTCGAAAACAGCCAGCTGCAGCGGTCGGATTTCTCCGAGCGTGTGACCTATCTGCGCGCCCTACAGGGCGAACTGGCCGCCACCATCTCGGAGATCCCCGAGATCAAGTCGGCCCGCGTGCACCTGAACATCCCAAGGGAAACGCTGTTCATGGATGACGCTACCGTCCCCACCGCCTCGGTGCTGCTCGAGCTGAATCCTGGAATGAATCTGAGCAAGACCCAGGTCGCGGGAATTCTGCACCTGGTGGCCGGCTCGGTCGACGGGATGAAACCCGAGAGCGTGACCTTGATGGACGCTAGCGGAGCGCTGCATCTGTCGGGAGAGAGCCTGGAGGAGATGGATCAGGGTAAAGGCGCCGACGGTCAGGATACCGCCGGTCAGCTGACCAACGCCGGGCAGACCCTGGTCGACCGGGTTCTCGGACCGGGTCGCGCGGTGGTCCGCGTGCAGGTTCAGTACGCCGAAGAAGACTCGCGCACCGAGCGGGAAACCGTCGAGCCGGTCTCGGGTGGGCGTGGCCTGCCGATTTCGGAAGAAGGCACTGAAGAGTCCTACCTGGGCACCCGGCGCGCTTCGGCCGGAGAAGGCGGCGGGGTGGTCAGTGTGGCCCCTAGTCCGGCTCCGAGAAACGCCGACAGCGGCGAGAGCAAGCCGTCGTATAGTCAGAAAAGCAATAAAGTTCAGTACGAAGTGAACCGGGTCAAAGAGACGGTCGAGCGCAAGCGCGGACGAATCGCCCGGGTCAGCGCGTCCGTGGTCGTCGACGCCGGCCTGAAGCTGTCAGACAAAGAGCTGGCGTCGCTGGCCGAAGGCGTCAAAGGCGCCGTCGGCTACTCGAACGCCCGAGGCGATGGATTCAGCTTGGAAGCGGTGGCTTTCCGGCGCGACTACTTAGAAGACCTGTCCCAGCCGGTCGCCGCCACGGCCGCTGTTCCGACCGGCAGTCGCCTGGGCCTGCTGGCCGCCGTGGCGGTCGGATGCCTGGCCCTGGCCGGACTGCTCTACGCCCTGGCTCGCCGCAAGAAGAAGAAAGCCAGCGCGGAAGCGGCCCAGACCGTCTGGGTCGACGTGGACCAGCACCCGCCGCTGCTGGAAGAGAACATCACCAGCGAGAGCACTCTCGACTTGACCTTACCGGAAGAGATCCCCTACCTCGAGCCGCTGCTCGACCGCGAAGCGCTGCTCCGCGAAGTGGGCGCTCTGGCCGCCGAACACCCCGACCTGGTCGCTCGTATCATCGAGCGCTGGCTGACCGAATAACACAGGGAGTACAAGATGATCACCACGGACGAAAGCAAAACTCGCAAAGCCGCTCTGCTGCTGATGACCCTGGGCGTCGATACCGCCGTCGAGGTGTCCAAACTGCTCGACCAGTCGCTGGCCTACGACGTGATTCGCGAGGCGGCCAAGATGCAGAACATCGAGGAGTCCGAGTCGGAAAAGGTGCTGCGCGAGTTCCTGGAGTTGGCCCCCGCGATGAAGGGAGTGCCCTCGGGTAAGCGGTTCGCAGCCGAAGTTCTGCGCCGCTCCTTCGGGGAAGAGCAGAGCACTTCGATCGACTTCCTCAAGCGGCTCGACCGCAGCCATCTGCAGGACATCGTCGAGACCGAGCACCCGCAGGTCGCCTCGTTTATCCTCTCCTTCGTCTCGCCCGACGTGGCCAGTCAACTGCTGGCCAGTCTGCCGGCGGCGCGCCAGGCCGATATCGCTCGCCGCATCGCCACGGCCGAGCCGCCTCAGCGGGAAGGTATTACTCACCTGGTCCGCTCGTTGTCCAACCGCCTGAGCTTCCTGGGCACCGAGAACGTGGGGGAAGAGGTCAACGGCGTCGACGCCCTGGTCTCGATTATGAAAAACGTGGGACGCGACGTCGAGCAGAACATCCTGGCCTCGTTCGAAGAGCTAGAGCCGGCTTTGGCCGAAGAGATCAAGAAGCAGATGTTCGTCTTCGACGACCTGGTGCTACTCGACGACAAATCGCTGCAGAAGGTGCTGCGCGAGGTGGACGGCAAGATTTTGGCGCTGGCGCTGCGCAACGCCTCGGCCGACATCATCAAGCTGATCGAACGGAACCTGTCCGAGCGCGCCAAGAACATCTTGCGCGAGGATATCGAGAGCGCCGGCAAGGTGCGCATCCGCGACGTCGAGGTGGCTCAGACTCAGGTGGTGTCGATCGTGCGCCGTCTGGAAGAAGCCGGCGAGATCGTGGTAAGCAAGGAGGAAGAGACCTTTGTCTGAGTCGGCCCCTCTCTGGCAAGCTCCCGCTCTGTCGAACTCGAACCACGTGGTGCGGGCGCGACCGCAGGAAGAGCGTCCTCAGCACCTGGTCCGCTGGGCTCAGCAGAAAGCTCTGGGGCTGATCTCCGAGGCCGAGCGTCGGGCTAAGACGCTGGAGGCCGAGGCGCTCGAGCGCGGCTATCAGGAGGGGTTGGAGAGAGCGCGGCTGGAGTCCCAGGAGGCGGTGACTCGCCAACTGGCTCAGGAGCGGGACGCTCTGGCCGAAGAGCTGCGCCGCTATCGCGAGGACGAAGAGGCCCGCTACCAGAGGCTGCGCGACAGCTTCAGCGCCGGGGTCAGCGAACTGGCCCTCGAGGTCGGCGAGGTGCTGGGCATGAAGAGTCTGCAAGGCTGGCGCGACGAGCTGTGGGAGCTGCTGCAAGAGAGCTTTCGCGGTCTGGGCGACCCTTCCAAAGCGACCGTACGAATCGGCGATCGGACCTTGCTGGACTCGTTCCGGGAACGGCTGGAGGACGGCTTCGAGGTGGTTCACGATCCGACCCTGGGCGAGTGGGACCTTAAAGTGCAGTGCGATCTGGGACAGGCGGCGGTGTGCTGGAGAAGCCGCCTCGACGGAGTCCGTTCGGCCCTGGCTGCTTCGCCGCAGCTGGAGATGGGAGCCGACTGGGGTTAGGGGAGGGCCTGTGGAGGCTTCCGCGCTGGAGCCTCCAACCTCTGGGTCCCCTGGGGACCCCTCCCACCCGAGGCGTTTCGGTAAGAAGGCCCGAGCTCAGGCTCGGGCTTTCGCCGTTTCCAGCATGACCCGGTTCTTGCCGGCCGATTTGGCTGCCAGCATGGTGGCGTCGGCTCGAGCCAGCAGATCGCTGTGGCTGTCGCCCGGTCGGAATAGCACCACGCCGATGCTTAGAGTGGCGCGCACGCGATGGCTATGACGCGGGCCGCTGAGCATGATGTCGAGTCGAGATATCACTCGTAAGATCTCCTGGGCTCGGCCCATGGCTTTCAGCGAGTCGACGTCTTCGAGCACGATCACGAAACGGTCGCGGCCGGTGCGGCCGATATAGTCGCCGCCTCGCACCATACGCAGGCACTGCTTGACCAGGGTTTTCAGGATGCCGTCGCCGGCGCGTACCCCGAACCGTTCGAGCATGGGGCTGAAATCATCCACGTCCCAGCAGAGAAGGGCAAAACTCTTGCTGCCCATGATAGCTTCGTCGATGCGCTGTTCGATGGCCCGCTCCAGCCCCGTCGCGTTGCCCGCGCCGGTAGCCGGATCGCTGAGGGGAGGGGCGGTTTCGGGTGGGAGGGTCCGGTTGAGCAGGCTTAGCTGCTCCCGCATCTGAGCCATGGCCAGGCCCTGCTGCTGGTGCTGATGAGCCAGCTTGCGCTGGATCACCTCGACCTGGTCAGAGACGACCTTGCGCAGGGCGGCCAGGTCGTCGAGCCGGGTCGCCGCCTGCAGCTGATCGGTGCACCGCTCCAGCTCGGAGAGGTTGCCCTGGCTGCCTTCGCTGTAGATGGCGAAGGTGCGCAAGAGGACCGAGATCATTTCCCGCAGCTCGTTGTCGCGGTTCTTCAGGTAGTGCTTCTCGAGCTGATTGTGGGCCAGGATGCCGCCCCGGCAGCGCAGGAAGGCGCTCTGCAGCGGCGGCAGTTCTTGCTCGCGCCCGATCGCCTGGCTGAACTCTTCGATCCCTTTGCGGCGCCGTTCGTCTTCGATTTCGGGCGGCAGATGCGTGAGCTGCTTGATGCAGGCCAGCAGCGAGCGGATGGTCTGCACCAGAAATCGGTCTCGTTCGACCGGGGAAAGGGAGGGTCGTTGGAAGCTGCTCATCACACGGGCTCCTTGGCGGGCCGCTGCAGGTGGGAATCGAGCAGGCGACCGAGTTGCTGGAAATCGAACGGTTTGGAGACGACCTGTAGCACCCCGAGCTCTCTGGCGGTCAGCGCCATCTCGGGATGGCAGAAGCCGGTGGCCACGACAGCCCGGACTTCGGAGTTGATGGTCTGTAGCGCCTGAAAACATTCCAGGCCGTCCATCTGGGGCATCTGCATGTCGAGCACCACGAAGCCGACATCGCTGTGGTGGGAACGGTAATATTCGACGGCGGCTTCCCCGCTAGCGCAGCTGACGACCTGGAACTTCATGCGTTCGAGCATGCGGCACAGGGTCAGGCGGACCATGTCCTCGTCGTCCACCACCAGGATGCTCTCTCGCCTCGGTTCGGCGGGACAGACGGGCAGGGGAACGGGGACGACCAGTTCGGGGCGCTGTTTCGAGACGGGGAAGCAGAGATGGAAGACGGTGCCCACCCCCGGCTCGCTCTCGACCGTGACGGTCCCGCCGTGGTTTCCGACGATGCCGTACACCATGGACAGGCCCAGACCGCTGCCAGAGGCTTTGGTGGTATAGAACGGTTCGAACACCCTTTGCAGAGTGGCCCGGTTCATGCCGCAGCCGTTGTCTCGGATCTGCACCACCACCTCTTCGCCCCCCCCTGAACCGGCGGGGCGGTTGAAGCTTTGTAAGGTGATCGAGCTCTCGACTTTGTCCAGCGACTGGGCGGCGTTGATGGAGAGATTGATCAGCACCTGCGAGATCTGCGACGGGTCGCCATCGATCCAGGGGTGCTCGGCGTCGAGCTTCCAGGCCAGCGAGGTGCCTCGAGGGATGTTGCTACCCAGCAGCGTGACGGCTTCTTCCAGCACCCCGTGCAGTGAGAACGTTTCGTGCGTCTGTTTGCCGCCGCGGGCAAAACCCAGCAGCTTCTGGGTCAGCTCGCTGGCTCGCTTCGAGGCGGTAGTGATGACGCTGGCCGCCTGGGCCACCTCCTGGCTTTGCCCGGAATGACTGGTGAGCAGGCTGGCGTGGCCCAGGATGCTGGCCAACAGGTTATTGAAGTCGTGGGCCAGTCCGCCCGCCAGGTTGCCCAGCGAGTCTAACCGCTGAGCCACTTCCAGGCGCTCGCGTAGTTCGGTTTCGGCGGTCACGTCGCGGATCAGCCAGAGCACCTGGCGTACCCCGCCGGTGCCGTCGCGCAGCGGCGACAGGGTGAACTGCAGGTCGCGATGCTGGTCGCGCAGATCTTTACGGGTCAGGCTCTCGCTCAGGGTCTCGCCCCGCTCCAGCACTTCCCGGATCGCCTTCCAGCGCCCGCGTAGCAGGGGCGGCTGGCGGCGCCCTTTGGTCAGGCCGTCGAGCAGCGTGTAGAAGGCGGGGTTGGCGAACTGCATCAGTCCGGACAGGTTCGAGATGCCGATAGCTTCCCGCGACTGTTCGACGGCGGCGCCCAGCGCCTCTCGTTCCTGGGCGGCCTGGTGCTGGTCGGTCACGTCGCGGATATTGCCGCGTCGACCCAGCAGGTTGCTCTGGTCGTCGTAGATGGGTCGGCTCAGGTAGTGGATCCAGCGGATCTCGCCTTCCCGGGTGACAATGCGGAAGCTGCGTTCGACGACCTCGTCGGGCTGTTCGGCTTCTTCGGTCTCGGGCAGTTTGTCGTGGTCGCACGGCAGGGTAATCGAGGCCAGGAAGTCGGGCTGCATTTCGAACTCGCGATGGGCGTAGCCGCAGATCTTTTCGCAGGCGGTGGACGAGTACAGGAAGTGCCCGTGAGGGCTGCGCCAGAACTCCCAATCCGAGGTGTTTTCGGCGATGATCTTCAGCTTGGCTTCGGACACCCGGACCGCCTCGCGGGCTAACTGTTCGACGCTGCGGTCCCGCAAGAACAGGAGGATGGCGTTGCGGCCGTGATGGTTGAGTCGGCTCAGTCGAGCGGTCGCCTCGAAAGTGCTGCCGTTGAAGCGGGTGCAGACGACTTCGAACTCGCGCTGGCTGCGCTGGGCGTTCCAGCCGGGCATCAGCGGTAGCGGTTCGTAGTCGGCCGCGGCGACGTGATGCGAGGCGATACTGCCCAGCAGTTGCGACTCGTTGGCGCCGAACGCTTTGAGGGCGGCCGAGTTCAGCCGCATGATGGTACCGTGCTCGTCGAGCAAAAGGGCCAGGTCGGGAATATGGTCGAGCAAGAGGCGCAGAGTCTCTTCGTCGGCTTCGAAATCGCTGCCGGTCTCTCGCGGAGTGTGATGCAGACGCCACAGGGCGTGAGCGCGATGGCAACGTTCCAGGGCGGCCAGGAAGGCGCCGCACTCGTCGGGCCAGCGCACGGGACCGGACAGCCAGAGGTTCTTGCGCAGGCTGGCGGGATCGCTTTCCGGATGAGGGGTGAGTAGCAGCAGAGTGGCGCCGCTGGTGACCAGGACGTCTCTGGGTAGCAGGTCGATCAGGTTCTCATTGATCAAGATGACGTCGGGATTATAGGTCGAGACGCGCAGTGCGGCCTGGCCCGGCTCGGTCAGCAGGAGGCAGTCGAAACCGGCGCCGGTCAGGCTACCCACCAACTCTTCGTCGGAGGCGACGCCCAGCACCAGGTGGCGACGTTTGTTGACGGCGGGGCGGGCGTAGAGAACGCCCTGGACGGCCTCGTAAAGCTCGGACGAGGTTGTCGGGCGGCGTAAGAAGCCTTCCGCGCCCAGGCCGGAGGAGATTTCGGAGGCGACCTCCTGGGAAAGCAGTTCGGAGGTAACGATGACGGGGAAGCGACGCGGCCCCTCCGGTCCGGAAGGCGTGCGCAGGCGGCGCAGCAGCCCCCAGGGGTGGATGTCGTCGACTTTCAGATCGAGCAGCGCGGCGTCCAGGCGATGGCCGCTTTCGACATAGTCGAGGAACGCTTCGCCCCGCTCGAACGCTTTGACTTCAAAAGCGTATTCCAGCAGTTGGGTGACGGTCTCGTTGCGGGTCCGCGCGTTGGGATCGACCACGGCGACGCGAGGCAGAAACGGCAAGCTGTCCGGCGGTGGTTCAGGGATCTCGGTCATGACGGGCCATCTATCGGACCGTTGTGCTAAAGATAAAGGGGCATGCTCGGGGCAAAAATGGTAAGAATTTGTTAGCCCGTTTCGAACACGCAACCCGGCCTTGCCCATTTCGTAGCGGCCAACCTTGCTCTTTTCGAACGCGCAACTCGGCCTTGCCCATTTCGTAGCGACCAACCTTGCTCGTTTCGAACGCGCAACTCGGCCTTGCCAGCTTCGTAGCAACCAACCTAGCCCGTTTCGAACGCGCAACTCGGCCTTGCCCATTTCGTAGCGGCCAACCTTGCTCATTTCGAACGCGCAACCCGGCCTTGCCCGTTTCGTAGCGGCCAACCTTGCTCTTTTCGAACGCGCAACCGAGGCCTTCAACCGGCCAGATCCGTCGTTCCATCAATTTCTAAAGTTACGAAAGTCTTTTTTTCCCATGGCGGCAATGGGGGAGTTATGGAAAGAACGGTGGCCTCGCTGAGAGCCATTCCTCGTATGAGAATTAGCGGCCGGGTGGTTGGCGTCTGCGGACAGCTGATCGAAAGCCAGGGGCCGCCCGCGGGCGTGGGCACGGTCTGCCGCTTGTCCGCCCAGAGTGGCAAGCAGTTGCTGGCCGAAGTGGTCGGGTTCCAGGGCAAGAACCTGCTCCTCCTGCCCTTCGGTTCGCTCGAAGGGGTGGCTCCCGGCTGCCCCCTGGAAGCCGTCAGCGAAGGCGGGACGTTCGAATTTCACCCCGGGCTGCTGGGCTCGGTGCTCGACGGCCTGGGTCGCCAGCTGTCCGGGCCGCGCATCCCCATCGGGGCGGGCAAGCTGATCCAGATCGACCGCGATCCTCCCATCCCGCTGGGCCGCCCCGGCCTGTCCGAGATCCTGTGGACGGGCGTGCGCGCCATCGACGGATTCCTGACCCTGGCCAAAGGTCAGCGCGTCGGCCTGTTCGCCGGATCCGGCGTAGGCAAAAGCACCCTGATGGGCATGCTGGCCCGCAGCTCGCGAGCCGACATCAACGTGATCGCCCTGGTCGGCGAACGCGGGCGCGAAGTAGGAGAGTTCCTGGAGCATCAGTTGGGCGAAGAAGGGCTGGCCCGCTCCGTGGTGGTCGCTGCCACCTCGGACCAGCCGCCGCTGGTGCGTCTGCGAGCCGGCCAACTGGCCACCTCGATCGCCGAAGAGTATCGCGACCTGGGTATGGACGTCTGCTTGATGATGGACTCGGTGACCCGCGTCGCCATGGCGGCCCGCGAGATCGGCCTGGCTGCCGGCGAACCGCCCACCACGCGCGGCTACCCGCCTTCTGTCTTCTCGATTCTGCCCCGCCTGCTCGAACGCGCCGGGCGCACCGAAAAGGGCTCGATCACCGGCCTGTACACCGTGCTGGTGGAAGGCGACGACCTGTCCGAACCGGTGGCCGATACCACCCGCGGCATCCTGGACGGCCACATCGTCCTGTCCCGCAAGATGGCCGAGAAGAACCACTATCCCGCCATCGACGTGTCGGGCAGTATCAGCCGCGTCATGAGCCAGGTGGTCAGCCGAGAGCATCGCGCGGCGGCCGCCCAGGGTCGCGAACTGCTCTCGAATCTGGCCCAGGTCGAAGAGCTCAGTTCGCTGGGCGCTTATCGTCCCGGTCACGCGCCCGAGCTGGATCGGGCCAGCTATCTCAAGGAGCCGCTGAAAGCCTTTCTGACTCAGGCTGAAGAGGTGCCTTGCGCTCAGCACGCCGAGATCGTGCAGCGCCTGGAAGAGGTCTTTGCATGGAACCCCTGAGCCTGGTCAATACCGCCCTGAGCCTGTTCAGCGGCCGGTCCGAAACGGTGGAAGCGGTGGCCCCGCCGGCGGGCTTGTTCAGCTCGTTGATGACGAGCGCGGAAGGCCCTGTCTCCACCCCGCCTCCGGCTGGAACAACGGCCGATTCGGGCGAGGGCTTTTCGGATTGGAGCGGCCTGATGGCCCGGACGGAGGGGTTGGAGGCGGCAGCGCCTATCCCGGCCCCCGTCGCCACGGCCGACCCGGCCAGCACGGACCTACGGGAGTCCCTGGGGCCGGCCGCTGTCGCCTTAGAGCCGTCGGCCTGCCCGGAGAAGCCCTCGACGGCCTCTCTCGCCGTCGCCACGGCGGCTCCGACGGTTCTTCCCTCGGCCTCTCCCTCGGCGGAGCAGCCCGAGCCCGAGCCCGAACTCACGCCCACCGTTGCGCCGTTGACGCCTCCCCTCCGTAAAGACGGCAAGGGCCTGGTCGCGGTCGACCGCCAGGGGGAGCCGGAGGTGGTGGAGGAGGAGGCGGACGGGCTGTCCGAGGAGGTCGAGAAGATCTCGCCGGGCGAGAAGAAGCGCCCGCCTTCGGCCGCCCGCGCTCGCACCGATCGGACCGAGGGAGCCGCCGCCACCCACGGACCGCCGACCGCCATGGCCCTCGAGGCTGCCCCGATCGTGCTCGGGCTGCCGCTCCCCACGCTGACCCTGGCCGGGGAAGGGGGAGGGGAGAGCGAAGCCGTGATTTCCGCGGCAGGCGACTCGCGGGCCGAAGCGATAGCCCCGAGCGCCGATGCCGAGAATCTTGGGCCTTCGGCTCCTGTCGCCCCGCTCTCTAGCGGGGGCAGCGTTTCCGACACAACCGAGGCAGTATCAGCGACCCTCGCCTCCTTCGTCCTGGGGGACACTGGTGATTCGCCTCTTCCCGAAGACGTCGCCACGATGGTCGCCACAGCGAACGCCCCGACCGTTGCTACGGCTTCGAGTCGGCCCAAAGGCCCGACCTTGCCGGAAGTGTCCGCCTCGTCCGGGGCGGGCTCGCAAGAGGGTGTCGCGATGCTCGAGTCGTCCTCTTCCCGGACCGCCTCGGCGTCTCCCACCACAGCCGTCTCGACCAGCGCGGGGGCGCTCGCCGCGACGACTCCCACCCTCACCGCCGTGAGCGTGACCTCTGCCCCCTCCAACCCCCTTCCCCGAAAGGAGAACGAAGTTGAAGGACGCGTGGGCGCCCGCACGGGCAAGCCGCTGGTCCGTTCCCTGGTCGAGATCGGAGGCCAGAACGCGGGACCCAGCGTGGGAGGCCGGGCCGCCCTGCAAGCGCCCCTCCCAGCCGCGCCTCTGGCCTCTCGAGGAACCGGGCCCGCGCTAGAGTTCGCCACGGTCCTGGACGCTATCGACCCGGCCGGCGGTCCCGACCTGCCCGAAGCCGAGAGCGAAGCGGCCCGCTTGGAAGCTCCCTCTCTGAGCGCCGCGCCTTCGGAGGGGATCGCCCCCGAGGGGCCGCGAGCAGCACCCGAGCGCCTGACCGCCGCCCATTTCCCCCATCGACTGGAAGAGCTTCGCTCGGAACTGCTGGAGCAGGGGAAGGAGCGCCATCTGGTTAGCCTCGAGCTGGAGCCGGAGCATCTGGGCAAGGTGCGCGTCTCGCTAAGCTGCGAGCCCGCTTCGGAAAAGGTGCGCGCCCTGCTCTCCGTGACCAGCGGCGAGACCGCCAGGGTGCTGGATAAAGCGCTGAGCAGCGCCGGAACGGACGGGCTGGCGATCAGTATCGAGATCGGAAGCGGGACTTCAGAGGGCCGAGGTTGGGCCGATAGCCCGACCCGACCTCCTTTGCCCCCGCGCCGCACGGAGTCGCCCTTGGAGGCGACGCTCGCCAGCCTGGTCGAGCCAACCCCTCGGGTCGCCCCGCGCGGCCTCTACGCCTGAACCACAACCTGATACCTGGAGAACAGCATGGCAGTCAACAGTGCAACGTCCGCGCCCAGCGCGGCGTCAACAGCAACCTCGAGCAGTAAGAACACCGCCGATTCGATCGCGGAAGCCCGCCAACACGGCGACTTTCTGAAACTGTTCCTGGCCCAGGTCACCCAGCAAGACCCGCTCGAGCCGATGAAAAACGCCGAGCTGATGCAGCAGGTGATCGGGATCGAAACCATCGAGCGGCTGGGACAGCTCGACGAAGGGCTGCAGGCCCTGGCAAAAGTTGATCTGGCTCAAGGAGCCAGCTTGATCGGAAAGACCGTGAAGGTCGCGAATTCGGAGGTCACCGGACGGGTGGACCGAGTTCTCTTCCGCAACGGTCAGACTCTGATGGTGGTGGGGGGCAAAGAGCTGCCGCTTTCCAGCATCGAGTCGCTGGAAGCCGGCAACGCCTCCAGCGCTAACGGATAAAAGAACAGAAAGCAAAGGAGCCGTCATCTTATGAGTCGCGCACTCTTCACCGCCATCTCTGGCCTGAACAACTTCCAGCAGATGCTCGATGTGACTTCGAACAACATCTCTAACATGAACTCGACCGGGTTCAAAAGCAGCCGCGTCAACTTCCAGGAGTTGATGAGCCAGACGTCCCGCGCCGGCACCGCCCCGTCGGACAACCTGGGTGGCACCAACCCCCTGCAGGTTGGTCTGGGCAGCAAAATCACCTCGGTGGACCGAGTCTTCACCCAGGGAGCCATGGAGGTGACCAAGTCGGTCACCGACCTCGCCATCACGGGCGACGGCTTCTTCGTGCTCGAGAACGGAACTACCGACGGCTACACCCGTAACGGTCACTTCACGGTCGACGTCGACGGCTTCCTGGTCGACGACGCCGGGCGCTACGTCAAAGGCTGGCAAGCCGCGGACGGCGTGATCGACAGCGAGGCCGCCACCGGCCGCCTGCAGATCCAGGTGGGTAAGCAGACCATCTCTCGCCCTACCACGGTGGCCGCGCTAGGCGGTAACCTGGACGCTCGGGCCGACGTCTTCAACCCGGGACCGCCGGCCACCGGCGGACGCACCCTCAGCGAGATGACGGTGTATGACTCGCTGGGTATGGAGCATCGCGTCACCTTCACTTTCACCAAGGTCGCTCCCGGCGGCGGTGCCGCGGCGGCCTGGGACTGGACGGCCGAAGCGAACGGCGTGCCGGTGGGTAACGGAACCACCTCCTTCACCTCGACGGGTCTTTACGACGCGGCCAACTCGACCCCCGGAACGATCAGCTTCACTCCGACCAACGGCGCCAACCCGGTGAACGTGGACTTTGACCTGAGCTCGATCACCCAGCTGGCCTCGGTGCCCGAGAGTGAGTTGGTCAACCGCGGTCAGGACGGCTACTCGGCCGGGACCCTGGTGGACTTCGAGATCGGCAGCACGGGCAAGATCGTGGGTCGCTACAGCAACGGTCAACTGGCCGACGTAGGTCAGATCGCGACCGCTTTCTTCGGTAACCCGCGCGGTCTGGAAGGCGGTCAGGGTGGAGTGTTCCTGCGCTCGGCCAACAGCGGCGAGCCGGTCATCGGCGAACCGGGCAGCGGCCCTCGCGGCGGGCTAACGGCGGGCGCGCTCGAGATGTCCAACGTCGACCTGACGGCCGAGTTCTCTCGCCTGATCCTGGCCCAGCGGGCCTTCCAGGCGAACTCGCGCGTGGTCACCACGATGGACGAGGTGTTGACCGAGGTCAACAACCTGAAGCGCTAAGGGTCGGGTACGATGAGAGGTCCGAATCTTCTGCCCCTGCTGGGGCTCGGTCTGGGGGCGCTCTGCTTGCTCGGCGCTCTCGAGCTCGAGGGGCAGACGGTTCGGGCCTTTTTCTCCCTGCCGGCGCTGCTGGTGGTGCTGGGCGGCAGCCTGGGCGCCAGCTTGATTTCGCTGCGCTGGAAGGACCGTCAGGATATCCTGGCGATCATCCGGGGGCTGTTCGCCAACGAGCGACGAGAGCGGCTGCAGCTAGCCGGACACCTGGTCGACTGGGCCCGCGAGGGTCGTCGCCAGGGGGTGCTGGCGCTGCAGCCGTCTCTGGTCAAGGTGGATATGCCGATCGTGGCCCGAGCGCTGCAGGCGCTGGCCGACGGCGAACCGGCCGACCGGATCGAGCTTTTGTTCGAGTTGGAAAAGGTGCGTCGCCAGCGTTACTTCCGTCGCGGCGAGCAGTTCCTGGAAAGCCTGGGCGGCTACAGCCCGACCTTCGGGATCATCGGAACGGTGATGGTGCTGGTCTCGGTGCTGGGCGACATGCAGCGGCCAGAAGCGCTGGCCCAGGGCGTGGCCAGCGCCTTCATCGCCACTTTCTACGGTATCGTTTTCGCTAATCTGGTCTTCTTACCGCTGGCTCGTCGGGTCGAGCGCGAGTGCGCTGAAGAGGTCGAGACGCTAGAGATGCTGGCGACCGGGTTCAAAGCGATCGCCATCGGCGAGCACCCCACCGTGCTCAAGGACCGACTGCAGCTGTACCTGGATTGGGAAGAGGAAGAGGAGGCCGCGTGAGCAGCGACGGAGGGGGTCGCCATCGCTGGCTGATCTCGTACGCGGACATGCTGACGCTGCTGTTCTGCTTGTTCTTGACCCTGTTCTCGATGTCGCAGATGCAGGTCAAGGTGCTGGGCGAGCAGGTCACCGAGCTGAAGCAGAAGCTGAACTCGGCGGCGGCTCCAACCCCGGCTCCCGCTCCGCCTTCCCTGGACCTGGCCTCGCCGACCCCCGTCCTGCCGGTACCGGGAGCGAGGACGGTCTCGCCGCTGAAGCTGCCGTCGCGCTGGCAAGTGCGTTCCGAGGGCGACGAGCTGCACCTGAGCATGTCCTGCGACCAGGTGCTGTTCGCCTCGGGCAGTGCGGTGCTGCAACCGGGCGGTCAGGCGGTTCTCGATGAACTGCGCCCGGTGCTGGCAGCGCCCGACGCGGTGCTGCGGGTCGAAGGCCACACCGACAACGTGCCGCTGCGCGGCTCGATCTACCGGGACAACTGGGAGCTGTCGGTGGCCCGCTCGCAGGCGGTCGTGCGCTACCTGATGACCTCGTTTCAGGCTGGGCCGCAGCGTTTCTCCTTGATGGGCTACGGGGCGTCGCAGCCGGTGGCCAGCAACGAGAACGAGCAGGGTCGCCGGTTGAATCGGCGCGTGGTGATCGTGGTGCGGCGGACCGCCGGCGCCTCCTGGGACCCGTCCGAACTGGTCTCTAGCGAGCCGTAGCCGCCGGTGGCGCTCAGGTCGCTTCGAAGGCGCCGGGGTTACTGACCAGACCGGTTTTCCAGGCGTGGATGGCGGCCTGGGTGCGGCTTTTTAAGCCCAGTTTGGTCAGAATACTGCTGACGTTGGCTTTGACCGTCTTTTCGGCCACGGCCAGCGGTTCGGCGATCTCCTTGTTCGAGGCGCCCTGCGCCAGCAGTTTCAGAATTTTGAGCTCGCGGTCCGAGAGCTGCTCGAGCGGGTCGGGCGACTGGAACGACTTGACCAGGCGTTTGGAGGCCTCGGGCGATAGCTGGATTTTGCCTTCGGCGGCGGCCTTGATGGCGCTGCGAAGTTCGTCGGCTTCGGTGTTTTTGAGCAGGTAGCCAGTGGCGCCCTCTTTGACCGCCTGCACCACCGACTTGTCTTCGAGCACGGACGTCAGCGCGATCACTTCGACATCGGGGAAGCGCAGGCGGCACTGGCGGATCGCCTCGATGCCGCCCATTTCGGGCATCATCAGATCCATCAGAACGACCTGAGGCGATAGCTCTTCGATACGAGCCAACGCTTCGAGCCCGTTGCCGGCCTCGCCCACGATCTCGAGTTCGGGGTCCAGGTCCAGAAACATGCGTAATCCCTGGCGGACCACGGCGTGGTCATCGACCAGCAAGATACGAATCGGTCTAGTCATCATCACTTACCTCGTCTTCGACGACGCCCGTCAGGGGCGGGCCTCGCCGGATGGTGGCCTGGATGGTGGTGCCCTCCGGGCCGGTCTCGATCCGCCAGCGGCCGTCGGCGGCCTCGGCTCGCTCCTGCATGACGCGCAGGCCGTGGCCGCTGGTGGATTCCGGTTTGAAACCGGGGCCGTTGTCGCGGACCACCAGCGTGACCTGGTCGGCTTCACTCTGTAGCAAGATCGACACTCTGGTAGCGTCTTCGGCATGTTTGATGCAATTGTGCAGAGCTTCGGTAGTGATTTTATAGAGGGCGTACTTCCGGTCGTAGTCCAACTCTTCGGAGCTGTGCTGTTCATGCTGGAAGGTGATCTCGAAGTCGGTTCGCAGCCCCACCGCCTGAGCGTGGTTTTCCAGCACCGCCGCGAGCGGCACATCTTCCAGGCTTTTGGGACGAAGCTTGAAGAGCAGGGCTCGCATCTCGGTCAGCGACGATTCGGTCAAGCTCAGGCAGTACTGCAGGGCGCTGGCGTTATCTTCGCCCATGCTCGCCTTCGCCATGGCGGTACGCAGGCCGAGGCCGATCCCGTAGAGGCTTTGGGACAGAGTGTCGTGCAGTTCACGGCCCAGGCGCTGCCGCTCTTCTAAACGGGTGCTGGCAGCGACCTGTTCTTCCAGTTGCTGGCGGGTCGCTTCCAGCGCTTCTTCTAGATCTTGCTGGCGATTTTTGAGCATGGCTTCGGCCTCTTTACGGACAGTGATATCCACGATCGAAGCGAGATAGAAAAGCGGTTGGGTGGGTAGCAGCGTCAGCCCGACTTCGACAGGGAATTCCTGGCCGTCGGATTTGCGGGCCGCCAGGTCGCGCCCCTGGCCCATGGGGCGGGTCGAGGGGTTGCGTACGAAGTTTTCATACAGCGAGGGATGACGCACCGCGAAGCGTTCGGGAAGCAGCAGTTCAATGGTCTGGCCCAGCAGTTCGTCCTTGGCGTAGCCGAACAGTTTCAGCGCGGCCTGATTGGCGGCCAGGATGCGGCGCTGGTCGTCGGCCATGAGGATAGCCACCGGTAGGGTCTCGACGACGCGCTCGACTTCCTCGACCTGAAACATAGTAAGGTTTTCCTGTGCTTTTAAAGCAACTCCTTCCATCGTAGGAGTTCCTGGGAGAAGGTTGGAGGGAGGTTTTCAGGGGAAATCTTCGCTTTTCTCGGTCCGGTCCAGGCCCATGCGGGGGCCCGTTGTCTCGCGCTGGGAGCCCAGTAGAGGCGAGTTCTGCGCCTGGGGAGAGGCTCCCCGGGTTGAGGAGAGAAGGGGCATGCATGCTGGCCCTCGAGGATACGAACCGTCGTCGCGCCGTAGCTCTGCTGACTTTAAGCAGCGCCGGCTTGGCCGCGCTGGCCCTTTGGGCCAATCGGCGCCGTTGCCCGGCTCCGTGCTCGCTGGGACACCTGCGCCTGGGCCGCATCTGGGAGTACGACGTGGCGCCCAGCGGCGCGGTCGAGACCACCGAAGTGATGGAGTGCTGGACCTTGCCCGACGGACGTCCCGCTTTTCGAGTCGACTACCGGCGAGGCGAGACGGTGATCGACGCCGTGTTCTCCCGGGATGAACGCGGCCATCTCATCCAACTGAGCCAGTCCAACGGAACGGCCACCTTCGACCCTCCGCTGGTCGGGCTAGGGAAGCTGAAGGTCGGTGCCTGCTGGAGCACCACCTCCTGGATGATCTTCCCCTCCAAGTTCCGCGCCTCGTCACCTACCGAACTGTCGGGCCGCATCGTAGCCTGGGAGAGCGTGACCGTTCCGGCGGGGACTTTTCAAGCCTTTCGCATCGAGCAGGTCACCAACGGTCGTCCTAGCACGACCTGGTACGCTCCCGAGGTGGGGATGGTGCGCGAAATCTGCGGCGAGGACGACCTGCTGCTGCGTCGCATCATCGACCAGCGTCGCGCCGAGGCCTGAGCCCGCCTCAACCCTCCCCCTGAACACTCCAACCCACCACCAGACCCAGCCCCAGCCCGGTGAGCAGCAGTCCCGTCCAGCCCGGCCAGGCGAAGGCCAGCCAGGTCAGCCAGCCGAGAACGGCCGGCCCCAAAGCCCCGCGACCGGCGCACCACAGCCCCAGGCCGCAGCCGACCGTCCCGCCCCAGAACAGCCCCCAGCCGAAGGCCAGGAAGGTCCACAGGTACGAGGCAAGGGCCACTCCGCCTGCATAACAGAGGCTGGCCTGCAGCAAGGTTCGAGGCTTTCCGCCGATCACTAAAGCCAGCGCTCCCAGGTAGAGCAGCAGCCCGAGCGGAGCGAACGTCAAGGTCTTTCGCACCAACTCGGGCTTGGGCGTGGCGGGGAAGTCCAGGGAGATGTCCTGCGAGGTGATCACGTCGTCGAGGTCCCAGGTCCAGGTGTCCCCGGCCGAGGAGTTCGGAAAAAGGCTGTCGCGGCGGAAACGGATGCCCGAGTTGTCCGAATTCAGGCCGAACTTGAGATGCCCGATCGCCTCCCGCTGCGAGGTCGGAGAGTAGGTCCAGGAGCGTCGGCCGCGGTGCTGGTAGGCGACCTTGACCTGCACCTGGCCGCCCGCTTCGACCTCGCCCTCCCACTCGGGGGGCGAAGGGCGCCCGTTCACCGTCATCTGAAAGTCCCGCAGGGTCCCGCTGTCCTCGGGGAAGGGGAAGCGAAAGCGCAGGACGGCCGGCTTCTGCAGCGGGTTGCGAAAGCTGTAGCTGGCCTGGAAGTCCGCCTGGTAGGCGGTGGAGGAGGGGACAAAGTCGAGGTTCAGGGCCAGCAGCGAGTCGTCGAGAGGCAGCGGAAGGTAGCGTTGAAAGTCGATGCTTCGTCGCACCAGGGTGGCGTGGGGCGTCTCTTCCAGTCGGTCCCGTACGGCCAGGATGTGGTCGACGGGCTCCATGTCCAGTCCGTTCCAGCCGGGCAGGGCGGTCAGCCCTTCGACCTGCAGGGCGCTCTGGGCAAAGGTCAGGGTCTGCTCGCGCGAGGTCCGCTCCTGATACGAGGCGCTGGGAGCGTACTGCACGGTTTCGCCTCCGGCCTGATCGGCCACGCTGGCGTAGACGGCGTTGTCCCGAGCCTGCAGTCGGTCCACCGTGGCATCGCCCAGCACTCCGAGCAGACGCAGCTGCAGCAGCACCAGCACGCCCAGGACGGCGAACTGGGCGCTGCGGGCGGCCGGTTTGGGGTCGAAGCGGGCCCAGGCCGAAAGGCCGACCAGCAGGAGGCCGGTCAGGGTCAGATGGCCGGTGAGAAGATCTCCGGCGGCCTGGAAGAAGTCGCTGAGGGCGGTGACGATGTGGTTGCTCATGGGCCCAGGATAAGGACCTCGGGTCTCAGCTTGGACACGGGCAGGACACAGTTCGATAACGGAGCGAAGTTTCTGGGGCATGTCGCGGGCCGCTGTTCTGATCGTCGAAGATGAGGTCTCTATCTCGGAGGCGGTGGTGTTCCAACTGCAGCGGGACGACTACGTGACCCGCGCGGTGGGCAGCGGCGAGGCGGCGCTGGAGGCGGTGCGGGAGAGCCCGCCCGACCTGATCTTGCTGGACATCAACCTGCCCGGGATGGACGGTCTGGAGGTCTGCCAGGCGCTGCGCGCGGGCGGTTTCGTGGCCCCGATTCTGCTCTTGACGGCCCGGGGGGATGAGATCGACCGGGTGGTTGGGCTCGAGGTGGGGGCGGACGACTATCTGGTCAAGCCGTTCTCGTCGCGGGAACTGCTGGCCCGGGTCAAGGCGCATTTGCGGCGGGAGCGGCGACGGCCCGTAGAGGCGGGCTCTTCCGGGTCTTCGGCCCCCTGCGAGGTCTCTGGAGGAGCCGTGGGTCCCCTGGGATCAGCGCGGGTTTCGGCCTCGGGGGTGACCATCGACCCGGGCGCTCGCGAGGTGCTGGCCGACGGGCGGCTTTTGGACCTTTCCCCTCGCGAGTTCGACTTGCTCTGGGTGCTGTGGAGCCATCGCGGTCAGGTGCTGACGCGCGACCAGTTATTGGAAAAGGTCTGGGGCTACGACTTCGAGGGCGAGTCGCGGGTGGTCAATGTGACGATCGGTCGCCTGCGCGAAAAGCTAGAGCGGGACGCTCGCAACCCGACCCGCCTACTGACCTCTCGAGGCGTGGGCTACCGGCTTGTTCTCTAGCATTCGCTGGCCGGTCAGCCTGGCTTTGCTGGGCTCGACCTTGCTGGCGCTGCTGCTGGCGGGTTTTTACCTGTTTGCCCAGGTGCGGGCGGAGTTTTTGCGTTCCAGCGAGGCTAACCTTCGGGCCAACGCCGAGTCGATCGCTTCGCTGATGGGCAGTCATATGGACCAGGTGGCGCTGACCGAAATGGAGCGTCGCCTGATCACCAACGAGATGAAGCGCCTCTCGGGGCAGTTGGGCGTGCGCCTTTGCGTGGTCAACTGGAGGGGCGATGTGCTGGAGGATTCGACCCCGGACGGGCGGCGGAACTTCAAGGGGTTGCCGGAGATCGAAGAGGCGTTGAACGGGCGCTACCAGATGCAGGTGCGCGACCACGCGATGGTCCTGGCCGTGCCGATTCGGGCCGGCGGACGGGTGATGGGAGCGGTTTACGGGACCCGCCCTCTGGGCGAGGTCGAGCGTTCTCTGACGGCGTTGCGCTATCAACTTCTGCTGGCCGGCGGGATAGCCATGGCGGTCTCGACCGCGCTGAGTCTGGGGTTGGCCTGGTTTTTGATCCGACCGGTCCGAAAGTTGGCCGACGGGGTCAGGACGATTTCGGAGGGCGACTACGCTTTTCGTCTGGGCTGGCGACGTCGCGACGAACTGGGCCAATTGGGCCGCGACGTGGACGAGATGGCGGCGCGTCTGGAGCGTCACCGGGCGGTGCTGATGCAGTTCGTGTCCGACGCCTCGCACGAACTGAAGACGCCGATCGCTTCGATGAAGGCGCTGTCCGAGGCGCTGCTGGACGGCGGCCTCCAGGACCCCGTGGCCGGACCGCGGTTTGCCGGTTTGTTGCAGTCCGAGGTGCAGCGGATGGAGCGCCTGGTGGGCGACATGCTGGTGCTGCAGCGCGGCGACAGCGGGGCCTCGGTGGTCCTGGGGCAGGTTCATCTGGCGGAACTGGTCGACGAACTGTTGGGGCGCCTGGACGAGCGCGGCGAGCGCGGCTTTTTCAACGAGGTCGAGGAGACGCTGGAGGTGTCCGCCGACCGGGGGCGCTTGGAGCAAGTCCTTTCGAACCTGCTGGAGAACGCGCTGGCGGCCACTCGCGAGGTGGCCTCGCGTCGGGTCGAGGTCCGGGCGCAGGTCCAGGAGGAGACGGTGCGGGTCGAGGTTCTCGACAACGGGCCGGGCTTACCCGCTTCCGAGCACGAGCGGGTGTTCGAACGGTTCTACCGGGTCGACTCGGGTCGCACTCGCCAGTCCGGCGGGAGCGGTCTGGGCCTGGCCATCTGCCGCCAGATCGTGGAAGCCCACGGCGGCCGCCTCTGGGTCGAAAGCGAGCCCGGCGATGGCGCCCGCTTCGTTTTCACCCTTAAGCCTTGAGGCCGGAGGCTTTGAGGAAGTTGGCCGCGCGCTTCTCCACGTTGGCTTTATGAAAGGCGTCCCACGCCTGCTTGGCGTGGAACTTGTCGCGGATAGCGTCGCGGAACGCCTGGAACGGTTTGTGCGAGGTGAGCGCCCGCTGCAGGTCGCGCTTGAGGTGCGGGTCGGTCAGCCCGTTGACGAACAGTTCGAGTTCGCCGAAGTTGTCGCGGGCGGCCGGGCGTTCGACTTTGACGAACCGCTTGGGGTTCTGGGCAAACAGCCCCTGGAACCGCTTGATGCCGCCGGGGTCGTCCATGCTCAACTTCAGCAGCGACCCGTTGCCGGTGTCGATCATGTACTGATTTTCGGGCGAGGGGTCGTCGAACGCTTTGAGCAGGGCGGGGTAGTCGACTTTCATCACGGCTCCTAAATCTCGATCTTGGCGCCCAGGACGCGCACGAACTCGCGCAGCCAGGCGGGATGGGCGGGCCAGGCAGGGGCGGTCACCAGGTTGCCGTCCACGTGCACGCCGTCGACCGGAATATCGACATAGGTGCCGCCGGCCAGGGTCACTTCAGGGCCGCAGGCGGGGTAGGCGGTACAGCTTTTTCCTTTCAGGGTGCCGGCAGCGGCCAGGATCTGCAGACCGTGGCAGACGGCGGCGATCGGCTTATCCGCTCCGTCGAAGTGACGCACGATCTCGAGCACTCTGGGGTTCAGGCGCAGGTATTCGGGCGAGCGGCCGCCGGGGATCACCAGGGCGCCGTAGTCGGCCTCTTTTACCTCGGCGAAGTTGGCGTTGAGGGCGAAGTTGTGGCCGGGCTTTTCGCTGTAGGTCTGGTCGCCTTCGAAATCGTGAATGGCGGTGCGCACGGTCTGGCCTGCGGTCTTGTCAGGGCAGACCGCGTCCACGGAGTAGCCAAGCATGGTGAGGGCTTGAAAAGGGACCATGACTTCGTAGTCTTCGACGAAGTCTCCAACCAGCATCAAAATCTTCATCGGCCGAGCTTTGAGCCTCCGCTCGCTTCCCCCTCCCCAGGGATCTTCCCGGCCTTCGAGGTGGGGTAGAAGGTCGTCATCTCGGCCTCCGTGCTGATCTCTACGCCCTGGCGTAGCACCCCTCCCGGCTCCCGTCCGGTGAGGCGCTGGAACCAGGCGGTGAAACGAAAGGTGCCGTCGGGCAGCAGTTCGGCCTGGGGCGGCGTGAACGGGACGCTGGTTACAAAGCCGAGCGGCGCGGTCTCGAGCACCCGGTCGCCGGGGAACGCTATCTCTTCGGCCCAGGCCCGACCCAGGCGGACCCGGTTGGCTGGATCAGCCCAGCCATGGGCCATCAGGACCGGGCGGGTCGCCTCCGCCGGCGTGTAGTCGACCCCTTTGTAGGTGACCTTTTCCAGGCGATCGCCGTAGTCGTGAGCGAACGCTTTGAGCACCGAGACTTCGGGGAACGCCGCAGAAAACGAAATCGCCGTCGCCAGGGCCGAAGCGGCCAACGACAGGGCGAGGAATAGGACCAGGGCAGTTGTCAGTCGTTTCATCGCTCCTCCTTCGCCGCGCCGCCTCCCTATCATCTAGTACAGCGCGTGGCGCCGAGGAAATATCGCTATCTTGACGGCCCTGTGACGCGGCGCCGTTAGTTTAGGTTGATGAACAGCCTGGTCTCTCTCAACACCATTCGCACGGGTCTGCAGTCCGCTCGGGGGCGCTCGGCTTCGGCGGAATCGCACTTCAAGACTTTGGAGAGCGAAGGTGACGGCTTGCGCAGGACCACCCTGTCGGTCGAGACCTACGAGGCTCGGCACGACGCCGAAGGCAAGGACGTCTCGGACGAAGGGAAAGCTGCCGTGAAGACCACGAGGGGAGTGGCCGCCAAGCACCAGACGCTGAAGGATATCCACGGCCAGGAAGAGGCGGACCGTCGCCAACTGGGCAACGACCTGAGCGGCGCCCTGGGCGCCTCCCAGGCGCTGGCCCTTCCCGTTCCGGAGAAATCGGCTCTACTGCAGGCGATCTCTAGCGCTCAGCAGACGGACCAGTCGGTGAACTGGCACTACCAGAGCGTCGATACGGCCCTGTTCGCCGCGAACCTGAGACTCGGACCGGTTCTGGAGCAATCCGGAATCATCGCCGGAGACAACAAGGGTAAGGACGTTAGCCTGAACGGGCAGTACCTGCGGGACGGCCTGGAACGCCTGGCAGCCAGTTTCACCGAAGCGTCTTCGGCTGCCGGTCGCTCGGAGCAGAGCCAGGACACCGTCGGCGTTCACATCGAGACGGCTCTTCGCGAAGTCGATCGTCTGGAGGACAAGGCGGTTCAGCCGTTTCTCGACGACGTGCCGTTTGTGGCCTACGCGGCCCGCGAGTTCGCCTTGAACCAGCTGTTTGGGCCGCTGCTCGCCGACGGGGGGTCGCTCTCCTAGGTCGTCAAGGAAGCCTGGATTCCGCCCAGAAGGGTGGAATAAGATTCTCGGGGGAGACGTGAGGAGCGCGCATGAAGCTGCCGTCACCGCCCCGTCGGCTGTGGTTGGGCCTGATACTGGTGGTCGTGATCGCCCTGGCGGTCGTCAGCGCCAGGGTTCGCCCCGAGTACGCCCAGCGCTTCGCCGCCAAGATTCCAGCCCGCGCGATGCCTCGCCAGCTCGGGCCGCTGCTGACTCCGGCCGCTTTCGATCGTGACTTCCTGGACCCACCGACCGCCCCGCTGAGCAACGACGAAGGCTATCTGGCCTGGCGCACCTGTTACCGGATGACGGCGCTCAACGAGATGTTCCGGGCCACCGGCGACGCCAAGTATCTGAAGCTGAATCTGCTCTGGGCCGAAGCGGTGCTGGCGGCCCGCGACGATCGCCGGGGGCGGGCCCGCTGGAACGGTCAGGTGGGGCCGGTTTGGAGCAGCGAGAAGTACGGCCGCTACGGTCGCACGGCCTATCTGGTGCACACCGCGATGATCACTCATCCGGTGCTGGAACTGCTCTCCTTGAAGGGGGTTTCCACGGACCAGGACCGGCGTCTGCTGAAGGAGATGCTGGTTTCGCTGGACGCCCACGACCCGCAGTGGCGCGACGGTCCGGATCCTGGCGAGGGGTACTACGTCTACACCCGCGAGCAGGACGAGGACCTGGCCGGCCAACCGCTGCCGGTCAACCGAAGCAACGCCATGGCGAAGTGCCTCTGGCTGGCGGGGAAGCTGACCGGGAAGCCGGTCTATCGCGACCACGCGCTGGCCCTGGCTCGCTTTTTCAAGAACCGCCTGCAGGTAACCGAGACGGGCGCCTACACCTGGCCCTACGATATTCCGGTGCGTGAAGACGGCAAGAGTCGGCCGCCCGAGGACAGTTCGCACGGGGCGCTGACGGCTTCGCTGGCGCCGCTTTTAGAGGCCGACGGCCAGGTGTTCACGCGGGCGGATATGGACCGTTTCGCGGCCACCGTGGTCAACGGGGTGACAGTGGGGCAGGGGATGATCAGCGGCGACGTGGCGGGGTCGGAAAAGGCGGACCCGCTGTGGGTCGACTCGCCCGCGCGCTGGCTAGAGTTTGCGCCTTACCATCGCGCCATCTACCCGCGCATCGCGGGCTACTACGCTCGCTACGACGCGAATAAGGTGCCGGAAACGGCGGCGCTGGCGCTGGCCCTGATGATCCGCTATCACCCCTAGTGACTAGGGCGTGGCTGGAGTGGCGGGCGCTTCGGGTAGGGAGAACAGGACCAGGATTTCCGAAACGTGGGCCTGGGCCTTTTTCAGTTCAGGCAGGTCGCTGCTGATGGTTTTGTCGCCGGAGACGGCCTCCATCTCGGCTTCGGTCAGGTGGGGGGCGGTCGAGTTCAAGCGCAGGTTCAGCCCCTCTAGCTCTCCACCTTTCCAGTCCGTCACATGGCCGCCGTAGTCCCAGCCCAGGCCCATCAGATCGAACGGCTTTCCGTTCAGCTTCTGTACCTCTTCCAGGGGGGTCCCCAGGGTGATCCCCTGAGCCGTCTTCCACTGGGACTTCTCGCCATAGATCTGGATGTGAGTGACCCGGCGCGGTTCGCTTTCGGTCAAGAACACGCTGACCTGTTTTTCCGGCTGGTCGGGGAAGATGGTGAGGCCGGGCTGAGTGATCCCTTCGGCTCCGGGGATGTCGCCGGCGCGCACCTGGTCTTTGCCGAACTGCTCTTCTAGAGAGGCCTGGGTGCTGTCGGCGGTGATCGGGCCGAAGCTTTGGCCGGGCACGATGAGGAACTCGTCCGAGGGGGCGGTGGCCTGGGCGACGGGCGAGGTGGCGGCGGCCGGACTTCCGGGGGTGGAGGGGGAGGCCGGAGCGGCGTTGGAGGCCGGGGTTTGAGGGCAGCCGCTCAGGGCGAGGGCCAGCAGCAGTCCGAGGGGCGCGGTCGGTTTCATCCGGAAAGCTTCGCAGTCGACGTAGCGCCCCCTCCGTGAGAGGGTTGCTGCGCGTCGCGTTTCGTCTTGAAGGAGCGTCGAGGGCGGCTCGGCCGCTAGGCCAGGTAGCCGGCCGGGTCGAGGCTTCCGAACTCCATCCGGTCCACCGGGTCGGGGTGGCGGGGGCCCTGCAGTTTGGGCAGCAGTTTGTCCCTGGTGCCGTTCATACATCCGCCGCATCCGGTGCGACAGCAGGCGCCGTTGGGAGCGTCTTGACCCATGGGTCGAGCGACCACGTAGATCTCGCCAAAGTCGGGGCCGAGCAGGTCGGTGAACATCTCTTTGACGGCTTCTTCCCGCTCTTTGGTGTACCAGGCCTTGATGTTGTCTTCGGCGGGCTTTTCTTCAGCTTCGGCGTTGCCCAGCATGTCGACCGAGACCTGGACCCAGTGGGGCCACTTCTCGACGTGCCAGACGAAGCCGCCCTGCTGCTCTTCCAAGCGCTGGTTGATGTCGCTTTTCAGGATGGCGGCTTTGGCGTGCGCGGTGGCCTGACGGCGAGTGGGGAAGACGCGGGGTGAAGAGGGGGTTCCGACCGATGAGCTATCCAAAAGGGTTCTCCAGGTGCTTGTCCGCCCCCCTGGTTGACAGCTGCGCTGAGTTCCCTGGCGGGCTGCTGGCTCCCTGCTCTTTCGTGTCCCGCTATTCGGGCCCGGGTCCCAGGTAGATGCGCTGCACGACCCCGTAGACGCAGTCGGTCAGCAAGAGGGTGTAGGTCGAGTTGGCCAGCACGCCAAAGCTGTCGTCGGAGCTTCCTCGGTAGCTGTTCAGGTCTTCGTTGATCAGCGCTTTGAAGCGCTGGAACGCTTCGGTTTCGAGCGTGCCGATGGTGATTCCCGTGGCCACGGCGTAGGTGCAGGGCGCTTGGAGCACGATCGCTTCGACCTGGTAGGGGCCGCCCGGCTGTTTGGCGCTCAGGGTCAAGGTGACCCCGCTCTCGGCGAAATGCCACTCTTTGTCGTGCCCTCCGGTGGCGGCGTTCAGGGTCGGAGCGGTCTCGTCCGAGGGGGTCCCCAGGACGGAGGCGGCGGCCTCGGCGCTCATGCCCAGTTGGAGAGGTCCGGCAGAGACCAGGTCGGCGGCGGTGGCCTGGTACGGTTCGAGGATGACCTCGGACGGCTGAGCCCAGGCGGGAGAGGGCAGGCCGAGCAAAGCGGCGCCCCATAAGGCAGCACCAAAGGCGGCAGAGAGAGCAAACGTTTTCACCCGGACAGCTTCCCGCTTGCGACCCTCGACCCTTCGAGAAGGAAGGGATCTAAGGCTGTTCTCCCAGGCCGCGGACCGAGTCGTATTTGGGCGAGGGGCCGGCGGCGCTGTGATCGCCGGAGCAGGCGAAGTGGTAGTAGTCCCTGTAGTCCTGGTCGTTGCCCGGAGCGCTGCGTCCCTGGCGATAGGTATGGGAGTAGGTGTCCTTGTTGGCCACGGGGCAAGGCGGGATGGTGCCCAGGTAGTTGGGGGTCAGTCCGTCCAGCGAGCCGGGATAGCGCCCCTGATTGTCGGAAGCGTAGATCTCGAGCGCGGTGGCGATGTTTTTCGTGTTGGACTGGCATTTTTCCAGCGCCTGAGCGGGCGTGCCCTGGAAAGGGAGCTGAGGCTTCAGGCCATCGCGAGGATCGATCGAGGGCAGGTCGGCTGGCAGTTTGGCCCGTTCGTGATGATGGCCGTGGCAGTGGAGCGTGTAGCTGTCGGGCTGATCGGTGTAGATCGAGCGTGGCTGATAGCCAGCGCTGTAGGTATCCCGCTGGCCGGCTGGGCAGTGGGGGATCGCGTCGATGTACTCCCGAGCTAGGGCAGAGAGTTCACCGGGAAAGTAGCCGCTATGGTCCGTCGCATACATCTCGAGCGCGGTGGCAATCTTTTTGAGGTTCTCCTGGCACAGCCGCACTTCGGCGTCGGGGCTAAGGTTCGAGTGGGCAGCTAAGGTAGAGTGGTCGGGCGTGGAGGAAGTCGGCTTGGAGGGGCCCGGCGTCGGAGCAGGCTGGCCAGGTCCAGACGACTCTTGAGACAAGGCGTCGGGCGACTCCCCGGCGGGGCCAGGCGACGGCAACCCGGTGGGCTGGGCGGTCGGCGAGTTCTGTGAATTGGCACCGGCTCTTTCGGCCCGGCGAGCCAGCACAGCCGTCGAGGCCAAAGCCAGCCCCAAAGCGATCAAAGTCCAAAGAAACGGACGAATTCTCAAAGCACCATACTCCCCACATCAAGTTCGGCAACAAGCCGTAGTGTCGCCAGCCTCGCCATTTTGTTCCCGCTCCGAACTTGCCTGTTTCGAACCAGCCAAGCTTGTCCACTAGGAACGCGCAACCCCGCCTTGTCCGCTTCGAACGAGACAAGCTTGTCCACTAGGAACGCGCAACCCCGACTTGCCCTCTTCGAACCGGCCAAGCTTGTCGACAACGAACACACAACCTGGCTCAGTGGTGGCTTGGCACTACGGGAAGTGGCGGCGGCGGAGAAGTCGAGTCGAGCCGCGAGAGCGGGGCTTGCGGCGAGGGCTCTCGTTGGCCTCGGGCCACCGCCTTGCTGCGCGCGGCTTGCCAGGTCGGCTTGATCTGATAGTCGGATTCGTGGTGCCCGCTGTGGCACGGTCCGCAGAGCAGTTCCAGGCTTCCCAGGCTGCTGTCGCCGCCCTCGCAGACCGGGCGTCGATGATGAACGTGCAGCCCACCGTTCGAGCAGCCGCAGCGTTCGCAGCGATGACCGGCCCTCAGGTAGAGCGCCCGCAACGTCGCTGCGGGCACATTTTCGCGTTTCGGCTTCTTCCCGGGCCGAGGATTCGACAAAGGCGCCTCCGTCGACCCGGCGGAGGTCGCTGGCGTCTCACTCGGAGGAACGACGATCTTCGCTGCCTCGGCGCTCGATGGCCCGGTCGAATCATCGCCTTTCGCCCGCCGGGCCGGCTCAGCACGCTTTACCCGCTGGGGAGGCTTCGTGGCGGAATTTGCTGGCGGGTCGGCTTCGCCATACTGGCCCCGCTTAGCGTCCTGAGACCTGGCCTGCTGAACCGCCTCGGGCGAGGCGGGAAGCGGTCCCTGCGCGGTCTCGTACCAGCCGTGGTCTCCGTCGGTCGAGGTATGCACGACGACCTGGTACTTCAGCCGAGTTCGCGAGGTCGTCGCCGCCAGGTGCGCCTCGCACATGCGCACGACGGTCGCAGCCCGATCCACGCGTCCCCCGATCTGAGCCTTGGCGCACCGCTCGGACTGTTCGAAGATCGCGTACTGGTCCGGCGTGAACTCGACCGTCACCCGGATCTTTCGGGCCGCCGAATTTGCCAGCGTGGGCGGAGCGAACGGCCGCTCTTCTCCCTCGAAGCTGTCCCTGGTGGGGAATGACTCGTGAGCGTTCTCACCTGACGAGGCCTCCCGCTCGCGACCCACGGCAGCTTCGGAATCGAGGCCGGGTCCCGAGAGCCTCGACGCGACCCCCGGCGTTTGGGCCTCGGGTGCGCGACTATCAGGGCAAGCCTTAAGCGCCTTCTCCCTAGCCTCGCGGGCCTGCTCCTCCGCCAACTTGTCGAAGACTTGCTCCACATCGGGAGGCGCGACAAACGGCTTCTGCTTAAGCGACCCGTTCAGCCCCTGTTGCTTTTTCCAGGCCCGTGGGCTCATCGCCACCGCGCTAACCACCTGCGTCGAATTGTGCTCGAGCGAATAGGCCAGCCAGGTCCTTTCGGTCTCCGGCGTGACCACCGACTGCAGAGCGCGAAGCTTACCCCAGCAGAGCAGCCCTTCCTGATACGCCGCCGAGAACAGCGGCAGATGCTCTAGCGCTCGCGCCGTGAGCATGAGCAGATATGCCTTCTTGCTCGACAGCTTCAGCGACTTCTCGGCATACTCGTTGAGCGAAGCGTAGCCCAGATCCAGGTAGCGCTTGCTACGCGCCGTAGCCAGCAGACAAACGCCCATCTTCCACTCGCAGCCGCCCAGGTCGCGCCGAATCCGCAGGTTCACCCCGTGCAGTTTCTCCGGCGCCAACCGCTTCAGCTTTCTCAACGATTTTTTCAGACACAAAGACATCGATGCCCCCCGACACGTTTTGTTGAACTTACCCAGGACTTCGCAAGTCCACTGCAGACACCTTTCTCTGCTGTGAAATTTTGTTCACTATTTTATTTGGCCTTCTACGACAAGGTGTCGAGATTCCCCACTGGGGATTCCGGTGGGAGGCCGAGGCGGTTGGAGGCAGAAGCGGGCGGGTGGAGCCGGTAGTGCGGGAGCTACGTCGAGTTGGTATAAGCGAGCGAGTTGCCTGAAAGCTATGTGGTGGGTTCGCTGCGGAGAGTTCCAAAGAGGCCCTTAATGGGATACCGGATCATACGCGAGTCTGCCGCCCAGCCACTGCCCTTTAGTTCAGGGTTTGACCTCGATCGCCAGGGCGCCGTGGCTTTTTAGCGCTCTGGTGACGGAACCCGAGCTGCTGGCCCAATAGACTAAGATAGAGCCCAGACCCTTTTGGGCAGCTTAAGTACTTGTCAGGTATGTTGCCTTCTACCAGGTGGAAGCGGGCGTAACCCTTCGGATAATCCCTTCGCCCAGGGACAAAGTGCTGTTTGGGCACGCGAGTCGCTTGAATCGACACGTTCATCAGGTCAGCTTTTCCCATCATTAGCTTGCAAGGCTGAATGATAATCACTCGTTCTTGAAGCCAATTCTCCAAGCCCTGGACAATAGAACTTCACCGTGGGTAAGGGCCTCGCCGCCGGTAAGTGAAAGCTCCGATTCCTTGTTTAATTCAGTGATCTGCAGAAGCCACCTGTTATCTAACATATTCGCTCAATACCCAGCCAGGTCTGAATTGCAGAAGTTCCGCTCTTTCAAGAGCGAAAGGCAATGTTTGATCATTGAGAGTTCACTGGAATCCATTTAGTCTCAGCTTCCACGTATTTGGTAGTCGAAGGATTTATATAGATTCTGCAAGTTAATTTTAGGTGAGACGATCTATTGAGATAATCCTTAACAATACGCGACCTCACAAATTCAAAGGGTAGGTTCAGGACACGATGCTCCCCAGGTGCTAGTGGTGTAAGTTTGACAGGCTTCCTTACAAGAAGGTCCTTGTAGCTACCGCCGTAAAGCACACTATGCTTGATTGAGCTGTTAATCAGTAACTTGCTCTCTGAGTCCATTAGAAGCACGCCAATGCTTCCTGGCACATAGACCTTTTGATCCTGAAAGAGGTTATCGTAAAAAGCTAGAGCTTCTTTGCCCGGGTTAGACAATTGAACGACTATCTTATTGTTCTAAAATTCCATCTCGAGCTTAGGCTTCTCCTGTCCCATTACTGGTGCAGAGATCACCAAAACCCAAAATATCCCGAACACCCAATTCTTCAATGAACCGCTTTGACCAAAATCCATTTTTCTTCAGTCCTTCCTATAAATGTCGATACTGAAGCCCTCTTGCCAAATGATGCCATTCTCATGGATTGGAGCAGTTTGCGGTTCAATATCTGTACCACTTTCCCCGGTCACCATAATAACTCCATCTTTGAACCCGGTGACAGTGGCGCTATGCATCATAGGGTCATCTCTCCAGCTTATCTCAAGCTGTAGACGGCTTTATCCCCAAATTTGATGTCGTGCGGTCCCATGAAATTAAAGTTTTCTATTACCAGATAGTAGCCGTCATAGATTACATGGCGCCGCCGGACTCGCGTTCGGAGCTCCACCTGAGGTTCGTGTCTTCAGGTTGCCGCGCCGTCGCTGTCCTTATCGAACTGCAAGACCCCGCGCGGCTGCTCCGCCGTGGCTCCTTGAGGGAAGACGATGGTCCCCTCCATCCCGATCTGTCCCTCCAACAGCCCCCTCCCACAGCCCTCAAGAGGCGCGCTACCTTTGGTCGCGAAAGGCCGGCGCATGAGTCAAACCGTCACCTTGAAAAGCCGTCGCGTCGTCCTGCCTGAGGGCGAGCAGCCCGCCTCCCTGGTCCTGGAAAGCGGGCGGATCCAGCGCATCGCCGCCTACGAGGATCCCGGCGAAGGCGTCGTGGTCGACTACGGCGACAAGGCGATCCTGCCGGGCGTGATCGACACCCACGTCCACTTCAACGAGCCCGGCCGCACCGAGTGGGAAGGCTGGCGCTCCGGAACCTCCGCCGCGCTGGCCGGCGGCGTCACCACGGTGGTCGAGATGCCGCTGAACTCCATCCCCTCCACCGTGGACCTCCCCTCCCTGCAGCTCAAACACGACTCCATGCCAGGCCAACTGTTCTGCGACGTCGGCCTGTGGGGCGGCGCCGTGCCCGGCAACGCCGCCGACCTGGAACCGATGGTCAAAGCCGGCGTGCTCGGACTGAAGTCGTTCATGTCCGACCCCGGTACCGCCGAGTTCCGCAACCTCGACCGTGAGGGCCTGAGAACCGCCATGCAGGCGATCGCCAAAATCGACTCCGTCCTGCTGCTGCACGCCGAGTGGCCCGACGCCCTGGTCGAACCCGACCCCGAAGCCGACCCGCTAAGCTACGCCTCCTGGCTGAACACCCGCCCCGTGGCCGCCGAACGCGAAGCGATCAAGGTCGTGGTCGAACTGGCCAAAGAGACCGGCTGCCGCTGCCACATCGTGCATGTCGCCAGCCACGAAGCGCTCGACGTGCTGGAAGGCAGCCCCGTCACCTGCGAAACCTGCGCCCACTACCTGGCCTTCTCGGCCGAAGAGATCGCCGACCGCGCCACCAACTTCAAATGCGCTCCGCCGATCCGCGAGGCCCGCCATCGCGAAGGGCTGTGGAAGGCGCTGGGGGAGGGGAAGATCCAAATGGTGACCAGCGATCACTCCCCCTGCCCCCCCGACCTGAAGAACGAAAGCTTCCTGGCCTCCTGGGGAGGCATCGCCGGGGTCCAGATGCTGCTGCCGGTCACCTGGACCGGAGCCTCCACCCGAGGTTTCGGCCTGAACGACCTGACCCGCTGGCTCTGCTCCGAACCGGCCCGCCTGGCCGGTCTGCAGTACGAGCGCGGCAGCATCAAAGAAGGCTACCTGGCCCACCTGGTCGTCTTCGACCCCGAGGCCGAGCGCACCGCCGAAGCGCTCCTGCACCGCTACTCAGGCTCGCCTTACGAAGGCCGGGTCTGGAAAGGCGTGGTCGAGGCCGTCTACCTGCACGGCGATCTGGCCTATAGTGGCTCCACCGTAGCCTCAAAACCCGGAGGGCGAATCGTCTCCAACAATGGAGGTCAATGACTCTATTTCAGGACCCGCCAAAGTCGGTAAGCTCAAAGCTCTAAGGAACAGGCCCATCTGTGAGGTCTTCGCCCAGCTCCCAGGCCGGAACATAACCTCAGAGACGACTTCTGAGCTCGCTGACGCCGGACAGTTTCTGCTGCAAGGTGGGCGACAGCACTCCTTTGGCGTAGCGATCGCAGAAGGCGATGGCGTATCTGGCCATAGCCGAATGGTGACGTTTGTCGAGTTCGGTCCAGGCCAGGTGGCCCGCCTGACGGAAGTTCACGAACACCTTATCGCCACTGGTCTGGTCGTAAGCGCCACCTTCACGGGAGACGTAGGGGGTGATCCATTGGTCGCTCGTGCCGCCCTGGTACATCACCGGAACCTCGATCCGGGATAGTTCGCCTCGCTGCAGATAAGGGTTCAGATAAGGCGAGAGAGCCACCACGCCCGCCAGCCGCAGATCCGAACTCCAACCGTCCCTGGCGCCTGCCATCCCCAGGGCGGTGTAGCCGCCCAGCGAGTGACCCATCAAGATGACCGGTCCCTCTTGATACAGACGCGCCAGTCGGGGCTCCTTCGGGATCGCCCTGTAGACCGCGAGCAGGTCGTCGCGCCGATCTCTGTAGGTCGCCGATGTCCAACTCTCCGGTCGGCCGAAAGAGGCCTGCGGACGGGACTTGCCTTCGCCGCCGGCCCACGACGCGGCGTCCCTGTGGTTCGGAGCCAGCACCAGATAGCCGGCCCCGGCCAGAGACGCCATCAAGGAGCTCGACTGAAGGTTGACGCCGCCGAAGCCGTGGGAGAACAGAACCAGCGGCAGCGGGCGGTCGACCTCGGCGGGGAACCAGGCCGCTACCTGACGCCCCTCGAGCCGCAGAGTCGAGGTTTGAACCTTGAGGGGTGCGGCGGGAGCGGAGACGCTATTGATCATCAGCAGCAGAGAGCCGAGGGCCAGCTTGCGAAGGGTGGAAGTGCAGTTCATCGCCCGGGACTAACCCTCGCCCGGACCGGCGGTTGCGAGGGCGCTCAGGAAGGACCTGGAGGGGGTCGGTGGAAACCGTCGCCTCGGTTTGTAAGGGCCGAAGGAGGTTCTCCCGTGGTGAAGGATTACATCGACCTTGCCAGCGATCGCCTGCGTGGTCACGTGCTGGCTGTGAGCAGCGAAATCGACGGCAGCGCCCGCCGACTGCTGCAGTCGAGTTGCCCTGACGCCCTGTTCGAAGGGAACAAGCGGCTCAAGGAGACCAGCGACGCCTGGTTCACGCGTCGCCGCTCGTCCGGCAACGAATGGGTGGTCGTCCGTCTGGGCGTGCCCGGCCTGGTCAGGGAGCTTGTGGTAGGCACTCGGGGAGTAGGAACCGACTGCCCCGGCTTCGCCTCGGTGGAGGGCTGTGTCGCCCCTCACGGCGCCCTTCCAGAAGAGCTGGACGGCTGGATCGAACTCCTCCCGAAATCCGCTATCAAGGGCGACTGTCAGAACCGCTTCGACGTGCTCTCGCGACAGCGCTTCACCCACCTTCGCTTGAACGTCTATCCCGACGGCGCGGTCTCGCGCTTCCGCGTGCTGGGCGAGGCGCTGCCTGATTGGACCGCCACCGGGCGCACCTTCCCGCCCTATCTGGACCTTGCCGCCGGACGCAACGGCGGTCTGGTGGCCAGCACCAGCGCCACCGCGATCGGCAAAGGGAGACACCTCATCGCCCCGGATTCGCCGACCAGCGACCAGGACGGATGGGTGACCGAGCGCCGCCGCGAACCGGGATGCGACGAGGCCGCGATCAGGCTGGCCGCCCGCGGTCGGATCCGGACGGCCGTGGTCGACACCCACCATCTGACCGACCACGCGGCTCCCGCGATAAGCCTGGAGGCCGCCACCGGATGGGAGCAGCCGGAAGAGGGCGACTGGTTCGAGATTCTGCCCGTGCAGCGACTGCTGCCCGACACGGAGCACATCTTCGATAGCGGTTTTCTCGAGCACGGCGACGTGAGCTGGGTGCGGCTGAAACTGCATCCGGCCGGCGGCGTTTCCCGACTGCGCCTGTGGGGCGAAGTCTCGCCCGAAGGCGTGATCTCGAGTCGTCTGGGCTATCTGAACGCTTGCGGCGAGCCCGAACTGCACGGGATCTTCATGGCGGTTTGCCATTCGGTGAAGTTCGCCAGCGAACTGTGCGAGATGGCGCCGTTCGAGAGCGTGGCCGACCTGCAAAGGAAAGGCGCCACCGCCTGGTCGCGCTGTCGCGAAAAGGATTGGAAAGAGTCGCTGGCCGGTCACCCGAGAATCGGCCAGAAGGCCAGCGGCAACGACCTGGCTTCCCGCTGGTCGCGAGGCGAGCAGTCGAAGGCGGCCACTCCTGATGAAGCCGTCAAGGCCGAACTGGCCGCTCGCCAGGCCGAGTACGAAGAGAAGTTTGGCTTCATCTTCCTGATCTGCGCTTCCGGGCGCAGCAGCGGGGAGATTTTGGCCGCGTTGAACGAACGGATGGAGCAAGCGCCCGAGCGCGAACTGCAGACCGTGGCCGAGGAACTGGCCAAGATCATTCACCTGAGACTGGAGAAGCTTTTAGAGTCATGAGCGCTATCACCACCCACATTCTCGACACTTCGATCGGGAAACCCGCCGCCAACGTTCCCGTCTTTCTGGATATCCTGGAAGAGGGCGAATGGCAACGTCTGGGCTCCGGCGCGACCGACGCCGACGGTAGGGTCAAGACGCTGCTGCCGGCCGGGCACGCACTGGTCCAGGGCACCTACCGCCTGGAGTTTCGCGTGGCCGATTACTTCGAGGCGCAGGAGGTCAAGGGGTTCTACCCCTACGTGAAGATCGTGTTCACGCTCGAAGATCTGGATAGCCACTACCACGTTCCGCTGCTGCTGAACCCTTACGGCTACTCGACCTATCGCGGCTCGTAGTTCTTAGAGCTACGGCTACCAGGGGCGAGACCCTCGGGCCGGGAATGTTGGTCCACTTAAGGGGTGGCGTGCGACCGCGTACCCGCCCGCTTGCGAGGAAAGGTTTGATGTCACGATGAGCGCCGCGGCCCTGGATTGGGCGAATCTTCTTATCCGCTGGTTCCACGTTATCGCGGGGATCTGGTGGATCGGCAGTTCGCTATATTTCGTCTGGTTGGACAATTCGTTCGAGCCTCCGAAAGAGGCGCGTGACGGCGTCGACGGCGAGACCTTCATGGTGCACGGCGGCTTCTACTACCTGGTCGAGAAGCGGCGCATGCAGCCGAACAAGATGCCAGAGAAGCTACACTGGTTCAAGTGGGAAGCGACCTTCACCTGGATCAGCGGCATGATGCTGCTGATCGTGGCGTACTACCTGACCGGCAGCGGCAGTTCGCTGATCGACAAGAACGTGGCCGACCTGACCCTGCCCGTGGCGGTCGGCGCCTCGCTGGCGCTGGTGATCGGCTGCTGGCTGGCTTACGACCTGATGTGGCAGACCATCGGCAAGGCGAACGAGAAGGTCGGAACGGTGCTCTCCATCACCGGCCTGGTCGGGCTGGCCTACGGCTTGACCCATCTGTTCAGCGGCCGCGCGGCGTTTATCCATTTCGGCGCCATCCTGGGCACCATCATGGTGGCCAACGTCTGGATCCGCATCTTGCCCGGACAGAAAAAGATGCTCGACGACGCGATGGCGGGGCGCACCCCGGACTACTCGCAGGGCAAGTACGCCAAGGTTCGCAGCGTTCACAACTCTTACATGACGTTCCCGGTCATCTTCATGATGATCTCGAACCACTACGCCAACACCTTCGGCAACCCGTACAACTGGGTCGTCATTCTGCTCTTGTTCATCGTGGGCGCGGGCGTTCGCCATCACCAGATCACCTCCGAGCGCGGCAAGCCCGAGCGCTGGGTCCTGGCGCCCGCTCTGCTTTCGCTGGTCGCGGTGATCGCGCTGACCACCCATCGTCCGGCCCCGGCCGGCGGCGCGGTGGCCCAAAAAGACCTGGTGCCGTTTGGCAAGGTGCTCCTGATCGTCAACAACCGCTGCACCCCGTGCCATTCCAGCGAGCCGTTTCAGCCGGGCTACAAGATCGACGCCCCGCCCAAAGGAGTCCTGTTAGAGACTCCGGAGGAGATCAAGAAGCAGGCCGCCTTGATCTACCAGCAGGCGGTCAAAACCAAAGTGATGCCGTTCGGCAATATGACCCGGATGACCCAGGACGAACGCGACACGCTGGGTCAGTGGATCGAGCAGCAGGGGGGCATCTAGCCATCTCGGGGGCGGGCTTTCATACAACGGAGCTTCCTCGCGGAGGCACGCTGGTCCAGTGGGAGGGCTTCGTGGCCCAGATCGGGGCCTACCCGGAAACCATCAAGGACACCATGCGGGGCGAGTCCGGGGTGCCCAGTTTCTACATCCTGCCGGCCTCGCTGTTCGACATCCACAACGGCATCTCGCTCTCGGAACTCGAGTTCCCGCTGTACTACAACTATTACGTCAAGGGGCGCAAACTGCGCTTCCTGTGCCGTCCCGAGCAGCAGCGCTCGCTGATCCGTCTGCTCAAAGAGGCCGTCTTCGGCCCCTCGACCCTGCGCCTGGAGCGAGAGTTCCCGCGCGGCGCCTCCACCCCCGGATTTCCGGATCTGGCGGCCGAAGGTCGCTTCTACAAAGTGGTCGACGGGCGAAAGCTGAAGCTGTCGGACTTCATCGAACCGATCCTGTGTCCTACGGGCAGTTCGGTCACGGTCGACGGGGTGACGGTCACCCCCCAGGACGGCGATCGGTATCTTTTCGAGCGCGATGGGGAACGCCACACCGTCGAGTTCAGCCCGCTCGAACCGCCGGTCTTTACCCACGACGGCAGTTCGCACTTTCAGCCGCCCGACTTTGGCGTAACCGTGCTGGGGGCGGGGCACGGATTCGACGTGGACAGCCAGACCTCGGGCTTCATCGTCTGGATCGAAGGGCGAGGGCTACTGGTCGACCCGCCGGTGCACACCACCCAGTGGATGAAGGCGCGCAACCTGGACCAGCGTCTGGTCGAAGATATCCTGTTGACCCACTGCCACGCCGACCACGATTCGGGCACCCTGCAGAAGGTGATGGAAGAGGGTCGGGTGCGTCTGCACACCACTCCGACCGTGGAAGAGAGCTTCGTTCGCAAATATCGCAGCCTGCTGGGGTTGGACAGCGAAGAGCTCGAGAAGCTGTTCGACTTCCAGCCACTGCTGGTAGGGCCCAGCATCAACATCCTGGGTGCGCGCTTTCGCTTCTGGTACACCCTGCATCCGATCCCCACGCTGGGCTTCGAGGCGACCTACAAAGGCAAGCGGCTGGCCTACTCTTGCGACACCCTGTACGATCCGGTGGTGTTTGCCCGTCTTCACCAGCAAGGGGTGCTGAGCGAGGAGCGGCGGCGCAGTCTCGAAGAGTTCCCCTGGGATGCCGACCTGGTGTTCCACGAGGCCGGTCTTCCTCCCATCCACACTCCCGTCCGGATCCTGGCCGAGCAGCCCGAGTCGGTGCGCGAGCGGATGTACCTGACCCACGTGTCGCCAGACATCCTGGGCGACGAGACGCGACTGAAGATCGCTCCCACCGATCTGGCTCACACCCTGGAACTGGTGCCGTTTTCGCCCCGCCACGACGGGGACGACCGGGCGCTGGCGCTGCTGGATATCCTGCTGCACGCGGAACTGTTCACCGACTGTCCGCTGGAAAAGAGCCTGGAGTTCCTGCACATCGCTCAGTTCGTCGACGTGCCCGCCGGCCGGTCGGTGGTCAGCGAAGGCGAATGGGGCGACATGTTTTTCCTGGTGTCGCGGGGCGAAGTGGGCGTCTACCGCGAGGACCAGAAGCTGATCCGCACGCTGCGGCGCTACGACTTTTTCGGCGAGATGGCGATCGTGCTGGACATGCCGCGCTTCGCCTCGGTGCGCACCCTGACGGACTGTGAACTGGTCACGGTGGCCCGCTCGGACTTCTTGAAGTTCATCGCCAACACCGACCTGCCCGACTTGCTGCGGCGGGTGGCGCTGAACAAGATGAACGACCTCTGGCCGGTCATGAAGGCTAACCGTCGGTTGGCGCCGCTGTCGCCGTTCCAGCGAGGGCAACTGCTGTCGATTCTAGAGTCGCGCGACTGCGAGCCCGGCGAGGTGCTCTATTCCGCCGGAGGGCTGCCGCTAGAGCTGTACCTGGTGGCCGAGGGGAAAGTGCGGCTGACCACTCCGGCCGGGCTGGAGCGGCACGCCGGGCGCGGTGCGCTGCTGGGGCGGTTCCCCGAGAAGGACCGCCTGATCACTCACGAGGTGAGCGCCACCGTGGTCGAGCCGACTCGCCTGTTCGTGGCGCCGCTGGCCAAGCTGCGCGGGTTTTTCCGGCGCAACCCGGGCACCTTCGTGCGCCTATCTCGTATCTTGCGCAGCGACCCGTTTTCGCACACCTCGTAAAATGTAGGGAACCGCTGTTGCCGCACGAAGGCCACGGCGTGGAAAAGATGGACAGCTATCTCGAGGACCAGCGCGGGGCTGGAGAGCTCGATTCCGAGGGGTCGTTCAGCATCGACCCGCTCGCCGCGCTACGCAAGACGCTGGCCTCGGCCCTGCCCGAGCCGCACTACTACCTGTTCCAGATCTGCCAGGGGCTGATCGCCGGCGGCGCCCGTGAGATCGGGGTGGCGCTGGGGCGCGCGTCGACTCGCTTTAGCTTCGACGACCGGCAGGGGCTGTTTTCGAATCTCGATCCGGGCGGGCTGTCCCGCGGACTGGCGCTGTCGTCAGCGGATCCGCGCGACCTGCTGATGACGGGCATGGCCACGGCGGTCGGCTCCGAGATGGACCGGGTGGTGCTGCGCACGCCGGGGCGTGCCCAGGCGCTGCAGATCACCCTGGAGGGGGCGGACCTGATTCCGGTGACGCCGCTGGACGGGCCGTCAAGTCTAGAGCTTCATCGCACCGAGGCGCGCGGACTAAGTTTTGCCTGGACCCGCATCTGGGGCGCTCGCGAGGAAGAGGGCGAGTTGCTGCAGCGCTACGCTTTTGCTCCGGTCGACATGACGGTGGGCGGTCTGCTGACCTCGCCTTGCGCGCGTTTTCCGCGCTTTTTGGGGATGTCGGCGGCCACGGTGCTGCGCGAGGCAGTGGTGCTGGGCGAGCGGGCCGGTCATCGGGTGCCTTCGGAGACGGGGGTGGAGGCGCCGGCGCTGCTGCTGAGCCCGGAAGGGGAAGCGATGGGAGAGGCCCCGGGGGAGGGAGCGCGCCAGTGGTCGCTGTTCCGTACCGACGGGGACGACCCGGAGTCGCGCCTGGTCTGGATCCGTCACGGGCAGCTGTTCCAGGTGACGCGGGAAGATTTGGGGCTTCCGGGGCTGCTGGTGCTGGCGCCGGCCGAGGGGCTGGACGTGGACGCCAGCGGCTATTCCCTGGTGGTCAACGAGGCGTACGAGCGGCGGGTCGAGCAGGCGCGCCGGCTGGCGGCCGCGCTGGCTTAGGGCTGCGCGGGCCTTTCAAGGCAACGCGGGGCGTCCCGTGAGGCGGCGCCAGAAGATGTCCCAGGGGAACGCTGTCAGATCTCGCCCTCGGCGGAACCGCTGGAAATCGGTGTACGGCCCTTGCTCGTTGGCGGGCAGCAGACCGAAGCGGAACAGGTAGTCATCGCCCTGGAGATCGACGGGTAAGAACCAGCTCTTCATCCGCCCGAAGCGCAGGTCCATGAACACGGGCTGGCCGTCGACTACGTCGAGGCGGTAGAAGCCGCGCGAGAACCAGAGCAGGCGCTGGTCGGCCACTCCCTGGCCGAAGTGGGGCAGCTTCTCCCGGTTTTTGGGGATGCGCTGCCAGGTGACCTCGCGGTCGAACGGGTCCAACAGCGAACTGTCGGCCACGTAGACGTCGTCGCCGGTGTCGGCGTAGCCGTACCAGAGGATGCTGTTGAACGGGGTGGCCACGCTGATCAACTGCTGGTAGGGGATGTTGGCCTTTTGGGCCGAGCTTTCGAAGCGGGCCAGCACGGCGTACTTCGAGCCCAGGGTCAGCAAGAGGTAGACGGTGGAGAAGACCAGACCGGCCTGGGCGCCGCGTGGTCGGTACGGTCGGTCGCCGCGACTCGCGAAAAGAGTCCACAGCAGGCCGATCAGCAGCGGGATGGTGTAGACCGGGTCGATGATGAAGACCGAGCCGATGTTGACCGGGTAGTTGCTGAACGGAAGGAACACCTGGGTTCCGTAGGTGGTCAGGCTGTCGATCATCCAGTGCGTGTTCAGTCCCAGCCAGACAAACACGTTCCACTGCCGCCAACTGACGTCGTACTTTTTGAAGATCTTCGCGAAGATCCATGCCAGCAGCGGGGTGACCAGGGTGCAGAAGAAAAGCGAGTGGGTGACCCCGCGATGGAACCCCAGGGCCTGAGGGCCGGTCAGGTATTTGCGGAACAGCACGTCCAGGTCGGGCAGGGTGCCGACCCCGCCGCCCAGCCAGAACGGACCCCACTGGAACGGCTGTCCAAGGGAGGCGTCGCCGTCGCGGCGGAGCCGTTTGAGAGTGACCTCGCCCACGGTTGCGCCGAGGACGAACTGAGTGACCGAGTCCATGCCTGCTCCTTCGTCTCGCTCCCGTCGAGGCCCCTGCGGAGGCGGACAGGAGGGTGAACGTCGCCTCGGAGCCGGAGTTTTTCGGCTCACGAGAGAGTGAGCTTGAGCTCACCGGCGAACGAGCCGGCCGGTGGGAGAGTGAGCTTGAGCTCGTCGGCGAACGAGCCGGCTCACGGAGGAGTGAGCTTGAGCTCACCGGCGGACGAGCCGCGAAAGTGGATGTTGCGGAAGGGGTAAATGTTCGTGGGGCGAGGGAAACTTGCGGCGCTTATCTTCCCTTTATAATAAGGCCGGGTGTCGCTTCAGGCGACCCGTCTATACTGATAAGCGTCGAAGTGTGTGGGCGTCTTCGGGAGCAGGTGCGAATTCTAAAGCTCGGAGGGCGCAGAGAGGAGTTCCCTTTTGAGCCAATTCCGTCTCGCCCTGATCGGGAGCGGTCTACTTTCCGCCTTTTTCTTCCTGGCCCTGGTCCTGACCTCGGGCTCTCCCAGCGCCCTCGAGCGGGTCTACCGCAGCCAGTCGCGGAACCTCCAGAGTTCCCTTGGCCTGAGCGAAGAGCAGGCCCAGCGCGTGCAAAGCTTGCTGGAGGGCCGACTGGTCGAAGAGCGCCATTTGCGCCGTCAGATGTTCACCACCTACACGCCCGTCCAGCAGGCGCGAGCCCGCCAACTCTGGGAGCAGCGACGCGGCCGCCTGTTGACCTTGCCCGAGCGGCAGTTGGAATGGGCCGCCCTGGGCGCTTCGGCCGAGCAGCGCGCTCAGCTTGAAGTGTACCTGGAAAAACTGCGGGCTCACCGCGAGCAGACGCTGCTCCTGGTGGGGCAAATGCTGGACCCCGCGCAGCGCACGCGACTGACCGCGCTGAACTTCGAGCTCTAGCCCTCCAACCGTCCCTAAGGGTAGGTAAGTTGGCCGGATTCGACCTTCATCGGCCGAGACGGCTGCTCGGGGCTGCTCCAACCGTTCAGGCTGAAGGTCTCTCCCGGGCCCACCGAGGTGACCTCTAACCCCGTCTGGGTCAGCGGCTGACCGGGCTGGCACTCTTCGGGCGCTTGCGAGGCCTGGACCCAGTGGACCCCGCCTTTGCCGACGACGCGGCTCTCTCCCTGGGGGGTCACCAGGGCGGCCGTGCCCTCGTCGACTCCAACCCCTCGGACCGTCTCTAACCCCTGGTCCTGCTGCAGGCGCGCCATAAAGGTGACCAGGCGGCCCATGCGGTCGCGCTCGGAGAAATGGCTGTCGGTGATGACGCCTTCCAGCGGCCTGGCGTGCAGAAAGTCGCTGGAGAGCGTGATGTTCGGATGGTAAGGATCGGGCAGAGCTTCTTCGGAGGTGATGGTGTTCTTTTCGGCGGTGAACAGGTGCTGGCCCAGAACAGCCAGCCCGGCCGAGGTGCCGCCGATCGGGACACCTTTCAAGATAGAGCCGTTCAGCGCGTCCAGCAGGGGGCTGTTGGCCCACTTCCCCACGTAGTTCCACTGGTCGCCGCCGGCCAGGAAGATCGCTTCGGCCCGAGCCACGCGCTCGAGCACGAACGGGTCGCTGGCGGCTTCGGCGTCTTTGATGACCAGGGTCTCGACCGAGTTGGCGTCGGTGATGGTGTCCAGATACTCTTGGTAGCCGTCGCCGCCGCTGCCGCGCAGCACCAGGAAGTCGCCGTTGCCGCCGCGTTCGGCCATCCACTGGAACGCCTCGTCGACGTCGCCGCCTCCGCCCATGAGGACGAAGCCGCCCTGGGTGGTGGCCGGTTCGGCGTCCTGCGGGTTGCCGCGCTGGTAGTGGGTGTAGTGAGCGGTTTCGCGGGTGGTGGGGTTAAGCATGGCTGGGGTTTGAGCGAGGTCTTGCCAGAGCAGCGCGACCAGAAGAAGCATCGTCATTTCTGTTAGGCGTAGCATAGCCTAGCGGGGCGAAGGTTTTGTTTCCGAGGTGTGAAAAACGTCGGGCTATGAAGCTTTTTTTGCGCTCTCTTTTCCTGCTGTTCTTCCTCTGCTCTGCCACCTGGGCCCAGTCCGGACGGTGGGCTATCGCGATCCACGGCGGGGCGGGTTATAACCCCGCTGACATGGCTCCGGCCCGGATCGCCCAGGTGCGGGAGGGGTTGGAGACGGCCCTGCAGGCCGGGGTCCAGGTGTTGGAGTCGGGAGGCAGCGCCCTGGAGTGCGTGGAGAAGGTCGTCCTGGTCTTGGAAGAGCGTCCCGAATTCAACGCGGGCAAGGGGGCGGTGTTCAACTCGGAAGGGAAGCACGAGTTGGATGCGGCGGTGATGGACGGACGGGACCGGTCCTGTGGTGCGGTGGCGGGAGTACGCACGGTGCGGAATCCGGTCTCGCTGGCGCGTCTGGTGATGCAGAAGACGAGGCACGTGATGCTGGTGGGCGACGGGGCCGAGCAGTTCGCCACCGAGCAGGGCGTCGAGCGAGTGGACAACTCCTGGTTCGACACCCCAAAAAGTCGCGCTTCGTGGGAGGCGCACAGCAAGGGGACGGTGGGCTGCGTGGCGCTGGACCAGCAGGGACATTTGGCGGCGGCGACCTCGACCGGCGGGCTGTCGAACAAGAAGTGGGGCCGGGTGGGCGATTCGCCGGTGATCGGCGCGGGCACCTATGCCGACGACCGAAGCTGTGCGGTCTCTTGCACGGGCACGGGCGAAGAGTACATTCGCCGCTCCATCGCTCACGATATCAGCGCGCGGATGCTGTACAGCGGTGAGAGCACCACGGCGGCGGCTCAGCAGGCGATGGAGAGTCTGCCGGACGACGTGGGCGGGCTGATCGTGGTGGGCCACGACGGCTCGATCGTGCTCTTGTTCAACACTACGGGGATGGCGCGGGGCGCTGCGAACTCGGAGGGGCGCTTCGATGTCGGGCTGGGCAAGGAGTGGGAGATCTCGCGCTAGGGTCGGACCTGGGCCGACAGGCGAGGCTCTCGTTCCCGCTCTCGATTCGCCGATCGGCGGAAGGTTCCGCGCATCGGTGAATCGGCGGCTTTTGGCTCGGGCTGCGGGGGCGACGAGACGCTGGATAATGGGGCGGAAAAACTTAAGTGGCGAGGAGTTTCCCTGGCTCCAGGATTCATGGCCCTGGGCGCCAAACATGACCGCCTGATGGCCCTCCTTCCTACGCCCGACTCCGTAACCGACGTTTGGTATCACGCCCAATGCGCTGACGGATTCGCCGCCGCAACGGCGGCCTGGATGATCCTGGGTGACCGCGCGACCTACACCGCTGTTCGCCACGGCGAACCGGCCCCGCCGATCGGTCCCAAGGCCCACCTGGCTATCATCGACTTTGCCTATCCTCGCGAGCAACTTTTGGAGATCGCGGGACAGGTCGAGCGCCTGATTGTGCTCGACCACCACCGCTCTGCCGAACTGGACCTGGCCGGTCTGAACTTCGCCGTCTTTGCTATGGACAAGTCCGGCGTGCGTATGGCCTGGGAGTTTTGGCACCCCGAAAAGCCGCTGCCCGAAGTGTTTGCTCTGATCGAAGATCGCGACCTCTGGCGCTGGGCTTTCCCCGACAGCAAAGACGTGGGTCTTGCGATCGCCCAGGAGCCGTTCGAGTTCGAACGCTGGGCCAACCTCGATGCCGCCGAACTCAAGGCGCTGGGTCACAGCCTGATGGGCTATCAGACTAATCTGATTCAGCGGATCATGGGCAAGACCCACTGGGTCCATCTGGGCGGTTATCACGTTCCGGCCTGTAATTCTGGCTTGTTCCAAAGCGAGATCGGCGACGAACTGTGCCGCAAGTATCCCGACGCCCCGTTTGCCGCCGTCTACTACAACAAAGGCGATATCATCGCCTGGTCGCTGCGCTCCATTGGCGAGTTCGACGTTAGCCGGGTCGCTTCGGGCTTCGGCGGCGGTGGCCATCGCAACGCGGCCGGATTTGGCGCACGCCCGGACAGCGGCGTCACAGCTGAACCCGTTCTTCCCACAACCTGAGCAAGCCTGAGCTGACCCGTTAGAGCGGACTCGTTCCCGCCGTCGTAACTCTCGTTCCGAACCAGAATCCCTTCGCCGAATCTGAGCGCCGCCTAGCTCGGACTTCGACGGCGCACCTCGTCGCAAGGATGGGGGATAGGGTACCTTCTGGAGGTACACTCGACCGCCGCCTCCCTGTCATAATAGACAGCATGGCAGCACACGCGGCATTGAGCCCTTTCAAAACAGCTTTCCAGGACTTTCGCGAAGAAGACGCCCCGCAGAAGGCGGCCGCCCTGTCGTTTTATGCGGTGACCGCCATTCCGCCGCTGGCGGTTTTGCTGACGGCTATCCTGGGCCTCGTGTACTCTGGGCCGCAGGCCGCTCAGGAGTTGGTCGGCCAGGTTACCTCGCTGTTTGGTCAGCAGACCGGTGATACCATCGCCGAAATTCTGCAGCGACGCGACGAGTCGTCGAATGGCACCGCCGCCATCGGCGGCCTGGTCGTCTTGCTGATGGGCGCCAGCGGTTTCTTCGTCGAACTGCAGAAGGCGCTGAACTCGGTCTGGGGCGTGCAGCCCGACCCGAACGCCTCCTGGAAGAGCACCATCGTCAAACGCTTGATGAGTATGACCGTGGTGCTGGGGACCGGATTCTTACTGCTGGTTTCTCTGCTTGTTTCTACGGTGATCGCCGTCGCCAGCAGTTGGATGGAGGCTAAGCTGGGCCTGAGCCCCGCTTTTGCCAGCCTGGCCGAAGTAGGCCTGGGGTTCGCTATGATCACCGGTATGTTCGCCTTGATTTTCAAATATCTGCCCGACGCCAATATCCCCTGGAGCGACGTTGGTCGCGGCGCCGCCACGACCGCGCTGCTCTTCATGGTGGGTAAGTTTGCTCTCGGCTGGTATCTCGGAAGGAGCAACTTCACCGCCGACTACGGCAGCGCCGGTGCCCTGGTGCTGATTCTGTTCTGGGTCTACTATTCCAGCATGATCCTGCTCTTCGGGGCCGAGATCACTCAGGCTCAGGCCGAGGCGCGCGGCCATCAGGTGGTGCCTCAGAAACATGCCCGCATGGCCACGGACAGCCCTAGAGTCTCTCGCAAAGGCGCTCGGCGGACCCGCCCCGTCACTGACAGCGAAGGAGAGGGCTACCGCTCGAGCGGTCGCGCTCTAGCTTAGAGACCTCTCCCCATGAGACCCTCGCGCGCCAAGATACGGCTCATCGTAACCATCCTATTCCTGCTGGTGCTCGTGGTCGGCTCCTGGTGGCAGCTCAAGGGTGGGCCTCCTCGTAAGATCGTGTTCGCCGCTGGCGACAAAGGGGGCGCTTACTACCAGTTGGCGCTGCGCTATCAAGAAGAGTTGGCCAGAAGCGGCCTCGAGGTGCAGGTTCTCGAGACCAAAGGCTCGGTCGAGAATCTGCAACTCGTCGAGGACGGTCGGGCCGACATCGCCTTCGCCCAGAGTGGCCTCAAGGGGCGCGACCGGGGCGACCTGCGCTCGCTGGGCGCCATGTTCTTCGAACCCGTCTGGATATTTCAGAGGGGAGCTACCCGGGGCAACGAGATGTCAGGCCTCAAAGGGAAGCGTGTCGCCATCGGAGAGCTTGGTAGTGGAACGCGCGAAGTGGCCATGACTTTGCTCAACGACAACAAGTTGAGCAGCCAGGTCAAGCTGGTCAGCGTAGGGGGAGAGAAAGCCAGGGACCTGCTGCTGGCCAGAGAGCTGGATGCTCTTTTCCTGGTCGGCGCCCCGTCGATCGCGACCGTGAAGCAGCTTGCCAACACGGACGGCATCTCGATGATTCAGTTGACCAGGGCCAAAGCGTACTCTCGCTACCACGGGTCCTTGACCGACGTGACCCTGTTTCGCGGGATGCTGAATCTGGCCACGGATATCCCCCGAACGGACCGGCAGATGGTGGCCACTTCGGCCAACCTGGTGGTCAGCGACCGCTTCCATTACGCTCTGGTCACTCTGGTGCTGCAGACCGCCAAAAAGATCCACCGCCCGGCCGGAGCGTTCAACCTGGAAGGGGCGTTCCCGGCCGCGCGTCCCAACACTTTCCCCCTGGTCTCCGAGGCCCAGGAGTTCTACAACAAAGGGCCGTCGTTCTTCTATCGCAATCTGCCGTTCTTCGTCGCCGCCAATCTGGACCGGCTGATCTTTTTCCTGCTGCCGCTGATCACGCTGCTGTTCCCCTTATCGAAGATTCTGCCGCCCTTCCTGGACTGGCTGCAGAACCGCGACATCAACCGGCTGCAGGGCGAACTGGCCCATTTGGAACTGAACCGCGAGGGGCTGGATCGGGGGCAGGCGAGGGAGAAGCTGGAAGCGCTGCGGGACGACATCTGGGAGCTCAAAAAGATGCCGCCCGACCATCAGAACGACGTGTTTTTGCTGCAGTTGCGCTACGAGCGGCTGCAGAGCGAGCTAGGGCAAAAGGAAGAGGACCGCCCGACCCCGTTCGGCCGCGCGAAGCGGCGCCCGGAACCTGACGGTCCTCCGACCGAGAGCGAGCAGGCCGGTCCGCCGCGCGAGTGAGCCTGAGCTCACTCGGCGGTGAGCCGGCTCATGGAGCGGTGAGCTTGGGCTCACTCTGCCGTGAGCCTGGGCTCACGAGGCAGTGAGCTTGAAAGCTCGCCGTGCTCCGTTTGGACAGCGTGGTGTTCAAATAGAGCACCAAAGATTCGCCCTGGCTGATTGAAAGCTCGCGGTGCTCCGTTTGGACACCGTGGTGTCCAAATAGGGCACCAAAGATTCGCCTTGGCTGATTGAAAGCTCGCGGTGCTCCGTTTGGACACCGTGGTGTCCAAATAGAGCACCAAAGATTCGCCCTGGCCGACCGAAGCTCGCGCCTACTCTCCGCTGAGCGGGTGTTCGCCGGCGCGGAAGATCAGTACGGAGGGCAGCTGCTCGACCCAGGCGCTCTCCGTGGTCTTCAGCGTGATCCAGCGAGCCAGCGAGACCACCGTCAGCTCCATCTTCTCCCAGAACTCCGGGTTCAGCTGGTCCGAAGCGACCTTGACGACGCTGTCCGTCCAGGGAGCCCCCTCCGGTGGTGTCCACAGCCCGTTCGGGTCGAACACGAACAGTTGCTCCGTCCCGTTGTTCAGCAGACGTCGCAGCAGCGGCTGAAGGTCGCCGTCGCGCTCGTTGAAGACGGGGAAGAACACGTTGCGGGCGCCCCGGAAGCCACGGTCGAGCAGGATCCCCAGGTGGGGCTGGACCTGCTCGATCAGCTCCTTGATCACTCCGCCCAGTTCGTTGTCGGAAAAGAGACCGCGGGAAGCTCCGACCAGGACCATCTCATAGGTCCCGGTGTTGGCCTCCTCTACAATGGTCTCGTCGATGTCGTCGTTGGCCCGATACATCGTGCTCAAGGGCACACCCAGTTGGGTCGCCGTCTGGCGCACCTCTTCAAAGGCCGCTCGTTCGAACTCCGAAGCCTGCAAAGGGCTGACCTCGCTGCTGGGCGTCATATGAAGGGCGGTGACCGGGGTCGAGCCGCCGTTGCCGCTGAGCCTGCGGGCCAGGTCTAGCAGTAGCGAACCGCGACGCGGCGGTCCAAAGGAGAGCAGGATCTTCGACCCCGCACCGCCATCGAGTTCGCCTTTGACGTAGAACCGTTTCTCCAGGAAGTCCAGAGCAGGTCCCGTCATGACCGTAGTGGCCAGCGCCATCATCACCATCATGGTGAACACCTCGGCCGATAGCACACCCAGGTCGTAGCCGATGTTCAGCACCACCAGTTCCATCAGACCGCGAGTGTTCATCAGCACGCCGATGACCAGACTGTCCTTCCAGGGCAGTCCCATGAAGCGCGCCGCCAGAGCGCTGCCCACCAGCTTGCCAGTGACCGCCACGCTGATCACGGCCAGGCAGACCAGCCAAAGCTTCGGGCTGGAGAGCAGCCCCAGTTCGGTGCGCAAGCCGGTGAAGACAAAGAACAGTGGCAGCAGAAGAACCATCGCCACATCTTCGACCCGCTCGGTCAGAATGCGGCGGAAGTTGGGGTCTTCCGGCATGATCGCGCCGGCCAGAAAAGCGCCGAACAGAGCGTGAATTCCGATAATCTCGGTGCTCCACGAGGACAGCAGAAGAATGGTAAAGATCAGCGCCATAACCGGCTTGCTCAGCGTCTCTTCGCTGGGATAAAGGCGGCTGAGTCGGGTCAAGAAAGGGGCCACCCCTTTGAGCATGACGGCCAGGTAGATTAGGGTCAGGATCAGGGTGAAGATGGCCGACGTGAACGTCCCCGCCGACACGATGGCCACCACGGCAGCCAGCAAACACCACGCGGTCACGTCGTCGGCGGCCGCGCAGGTGATGGCGATGGTGCCCACCGAGGTGCGTGTCATATTGCGCTCCTGGATGATTCGGGCCAGCACCGGGAAGGCGGTGATGCTCATGGCGATCCCCATGAAAAGGCCAAACGAGACAAAGGAGGTCTCGGCCGGGGCAAACGGCTTGTAGAGCGCTAAGGAAAGGGCGATGCCCAGGAAGAACGGGAAAACGATACTGGCGTGGCTGATCACCACGGCTTCCCCGGCCTTGTTCTTGATCAGCCCGAGATCGAGCTCGATTCCGATCACGAACATAAACAGCACCAGTCCCACCTGAGCCAACAGGCTGAGGTGGGGTAAGGAGGCGGTCGGGAAAAGAGCGTCCTTGACCCCCGGAGCCAGCATCCCCAGCAGGGACGGTCCAAGGGCTATGCCAGCGACGATCTCTCCCACCACCGAGGGCTGGCCGAGTTTCAGGCAGAGGGCGCCGAGCAGGCGCGCCACGGTCAGCACCACGATGATCTGGACCAGCAGCAGCGCCAGCGGAGAGCCCAGGTGGTGAAGCAGCCCCTCCCAGAAGATCGAGAACGCCGAACCGTGCGCCGTCGTGGCTGTTCCGGCCGACTTGTCTCCGGCGCTGCCGAGTTTTAGCAGCAGCAGCCCCAGTGCGGTGAACCCCCCCACGAAGAAGACGTAGAATAACGTCGTGCGTTGTCTCATCCGGGCTTGTTCGCCCCCGTTTTCGGAGGCGCCCGTCGAATTCGCCAATCTTTAGATGACGTTTACACCGTGCGCGAGCCGGAGCGCTCCGGCTCCAACCACCCTTCCGAAGCCCGAGCCCTCAGCCGATGCCGGTCTCGTCCCCGTCTCCTACCAGACGCATGCGGTAGCCCACCGCCAGTTCGGTGACCAGGTACAGCGGACGACGCGGCTGAGGCTCGATCTTGCGACGAAGGTTGCTGACGTTAACCCGCAGCAGCTGAAGATCCTCGGCGTATTGAGGCCCCCAGACCATCTCCAGAAGCTGCACATGAGTCAGTACTCGACCCGCGTTCTGCACCAGCACCTTCATCAAGTCCCATTCGGTAGGGGTAAGGGAGACCGGAGAGCCGTGGGAGGAGATCTCCCGGTCGCTCAGGTCGACCACCAGTCCGCCGCTGCGGAATACGGCCTCGACCGGTCCACTGCTGCCCCGACGCAGCGCCGCCCGCAGACGCGCCAGCAGCTCTTTGACCCCGAACGGCTTGACCAGATAGTCGTCGGCCCCGGCGTCGAGCGCTTCCACGATCTCTTCTTCCGAGTCGCGCAAGGAGACGATAACGATCGGCACCTTGCTCCAGGTGCGCAGTTGGCGGGTGACCTGCAGGCCGTCGATGTCGGGAAGGCCCAGGTCCAGCACCACGCAGCCCGGCGTATCGCGGGCCACGGCGTCAAACGCCTGACGACCGTTGGCCGCTTCGCTGGTCTCGTAGCCTGCCGAGACCAGGCAGCCGCGGATAAAGCGGCGGACGGACGGCTCGTCGTCGACAATCAGGATATTCCGCATGTTTTCCCTTCCTGGGGCCCGCCCAGCGGCAGACGGAAGACCGCTTCGGTGCCCCCGCTGGCCCTGGAGGCCAGCTGAAGAGTCCCTCCGTGCGCCCCGATCAGCCCGGCACAGATCGACAGCCCCAGGCCCGAGCCGTGCGCCACCTGGTGGCGGCCACGGAAGAACTTCTCGAACACCTTCCCCTTCTCGTCCGGCGGAACCCCCTGGCCCCGATCTTTGACCGCCACCTCGACGGCGTCCTCGACCTGCCGCACGACCACTCGCAGAGAGCTTTGGGCTGGCGAGTACTTCAGCGCGTTGTCGAGCAAGTTGCGCAGCACCTGCCCGATCAGGATCGGGTCTTGCGGCACCAAAGGCAGGTCGTCGGGAATATCGAGATCAACCTCTCGATCCGAGACCTGACGACCCAGTCCGTCCAGGACGGCGGTCACTACCTCGCCCAGGTCGTAGGGCTTCTTGGTCACCTTCAGCGCCCCGGCTTCGAGGCGGGTCATCTGTAGCAGGTTCTCGACCAGGCGACGCAGTCGCTCGGCCTCCGATAGGGCGTTCTCCAACAGATCCTGACGGGTCTCGGCATCGCTGCTGAAGTCTTCTTCGAGCAGGCCCGACAGCACCCCCGTGATCGAGACCAGGGGGATACGCAGGTCGTGGGAAATGGAATCGAGCAGCGCCTGGTAGAGACGCTCGCGCGCTCGAGCCAGATCGGCTTCGCGCAGACGCAGGGACAGACGAAGGCGGGCCACGGACTGCCCTGTGTAGAGCAGAAACGCCTCGAGCAGTTGGCGCTCTTCAGGAAGGGTCGATAGGCCCACCTTCCCCAGTTCGTCGGGTAGAGGCGCCCAGAAGGCCCATCGGGCTGGTTCGACCGCGCTGTCCTCTCGGACCACCTCGTGGGGCCCGAACTCCGCCTCGAGATGGCGCTCCAGCACTTGCCACACTTCGTCTTCGTCGGCGGCCTCGCTCAGTTCGCGGCTAAACGAGACCAGGGCCAGCGCTCGAGACTCGCCTCGGCGGGCGGCCGGCAGGCGGCCCTGGAGAAAGCAGAGTCCGGACGAGACGACCACGTAGGCGCCGGCCGAGACTTCCGGGATCAGGAACGGGTCGAGAGGAAAGACGGCGGCGTAAAGGAGCACCGCACTGCCGGCGACGACCAACATCCCGGCTAGAGCGCCCCAGGTCTGGGCGGTCAGGCTGACCGCCACCAGGCAGAGCAAGGACGAGGTGACCGGGAACTGGTATAGCCCTCCCGCCAGAGCCAGCGCTCCCCCCGCCGTCAGGGCGCCGACTCGACGGTTTTCGGCGGCTAGTTTGACGCGAGCAGCGGAAGGCATGGAGAGGTTTGACGATGCTTAGGCGTTGACCACAATGACCGGGCAGGGGGCGTTTTTTAACGTCCTCTCGACCTCGGCGCCCAGGAACAGAGCGTCACCGCCGGGGCGCACGTTGGAGCCCAGCAGCAGCAGTTCGACTTCGTGGCGGGTCACCATCTCGAGAATCCCGGCCGACACGCTTTCCTTGATACGAACCTCGCCCGAGCAGCGAGCGCCCAGGCTTTCGCCGTAGGCGACCATCTCGGAGACGATCTGCTGCCCGCGACCCAGAGAGTACTCGAGCTGTTCGGTGCGGTCGTCGATCAAAGAGCCTTCTTTCTCGCGCACGATGACGTGCAGGAACTTGACCAGGGCGTCACGGCCGGCCGCCAGGCGGAAGGCCAGTTCGGCGGCTCGAACCGAGTCGCCGCTGCCGTTGGTCGGCACCAGAATCTGCTGGAACTCGCCGGTGGGAAGCACCTCGCCAGCTTTGAAGATCAGGGTCGAGCAGCCGGCCAGTTCGACCATTTCGTCGATAGCCGGGCTGAACAGGCTGCTATCGCCGCTGGGCGCCTCAGTGGCTCCGATCATTAGCATCTGGTAGTCTTTTTTGCTTTCGTCGAGGATGGCGTTGACCGGTTCCCCGCTCTCGACCACCTTTTTGACCAGGGCGGGCAGCTGGAACATATCGCCCAGGGCGTCCAGATAGGTCTGGCCGGCGGCGCGCTGGCCCGGCGGGACGATGGTCATCAAGGTGACGGACAGATCGCCTTTCGAGGTCAACGTGCGCACGATGGCCGATTCGACCTGCTGGGCCGGTCCGGGCCCTTCGGGGCGAACACGAACCGGGATCAGCACGCGGTGCAGGCCGCGCAGGGCGCTCTTGGCGGCGCGCTCTTCCTTTTCCAGGCGCTCCATCTCTTCGTCCGAGGGGACCACCTTCGACAGCGTGTAGCGCAAGGCCGAAGGCGCCATCAGCGAGGTGACCATGGCCATCAGCACGATGATGGAGAACATCCCCTGGCTGAGGATCCCCAGCGACAGACCGATGGTGGCGATGATGATCTCCATGGCGCCGCGGGCGTTGAGTCCGGCCCCGAAACTGAGTGCGGTCCAGTGGTCCTTTTTCCCGATCAAGCGGGCGCCCAGATAAGTTCCCACGACCTTCCCGCCGCAGGCGACCAGGATGACGAGGAAAGCGTAGCCTGCAAGTTTCGGTTCGAGCAGGCCCTTGATGTCGACTTTCAGCCCGGCCACTCCGAAGAAGATCGGGGCAAAGATGGCCAGGGCGATGGTTTCCAGAGTGTGCGGCACGCTGGCCGGCAGGCGGCGCATGCCCGAGAACAAGATACCGCAGACGAAGGCGCCCAGCACCGCCTCCAGGCCCAGCGCCTGGCTGAAAGCGCCGAAGGCGAAGGCGAACACCACGACCAGGGTCACCAGGCGATCGCGGCTCTTGATCTCGTCCTGAGTATACTCCAGAGCTTTTTTGACGGCCCAGCGTCCCAGGGTGAAGCTGACTAACAGGAAGAGCAACACTTTACCTACCGCGCCGCCGACCTCGGCGCCGCCAACTTCGGCCCCCGAAGCCAGAGCGGCCACGATGGAAAGCAGGATCCAGCCGTTGGTGTCGTCGCTCATCCCGGCGGCCAGAATGGTCTGACCGATGTCACGGCGCATCAAATTCATGTCCATCAGCACCTTGGCGATAACGGGGATAGCCGAGATCGACATCGCGGTGGCCACGAACAGCGAGAACACCAGGCGCTGGTCGGGTTTAGCGAGCAGTTCGTCGGGCAGGTACCAGCCCAGAGCGAAGCCGCTGACGAAAGTGGTCAAGATGCCGCCGAAGGAGACGCCAGCGGCCGTTTTGGCGTGGCGCCGGATCAGCTTGGCGTCGGTTTCCAGACCGGTGATCAAGAGCAAGAACATCGCCCCGATCATACTCACCACTTCCAGGATGTAGCCTTGAGTTGGAGTGTGAGGGACGATGTGGTCTTTCACCCAGGGGAAGGCGGCCGACAGACAAGACGGGCCCAGCACGATGCCGGCCGAAATCTCTCCCACCACGCTGGGCTGGCCCAGGCGCAGGGCGATCTCTCCGAACAGCCGGGCGGTGGCCAGCAGCACGGTGATCTGGATCAGCAGCAGCAGAACGTCGTGGTGCGGCGCCGCAGTAAAAGGTCCGGTCAAAGAAAGTCTCCTATCGATAGGTCCGGAGCCCCGGCCTTTTTTCGGTCTTGATGTCGCTTTGACACTGTCTTGCCTTTGTCCCTCTCCAGAGCTGTCGGCCACGAAAATGAGATCCGCCGTCGGCTGAGAAGTGGCCGGGTATGCCACTCGTTTCTCATTTTCCGTTGCCCACGTTCAACGAACTTCGCTCTCGCGGCCACCAGGTGCTCGATCTGGACCAGGCCCACTGTCAGGACATCCGCGAGATGCACATCGGGCTTCTGAATATGATGCCGGATGCGGCGTTTCAGGTGACGGAGCGCCAGTATCTAGGGCTGATCGGCTCTTGCAATCAGATCGTGCAGTTCTACGTGCACCCTTTCACCCTGCCCGGTCTGCCGCGCGACGCCGCCACCACCGCCTACATCGAGCAGTACTACTCGAGCTTCAAAGAGCTTCAGAGCGCGGGGCTGGACGGTCTCATCATCACCGGCGCCAACGTGACCCAGCCCGACCTTAGCCAGGAGCCGTTCTGGGAGCCGCTGCGCGAAGTGGCCGAGTGGGCGCAGGAGACGGTCACCTCGGTCATGTGTTCGTGCCTGGCCAGCCACGCCCTGATCGAGATGCTCTACGGGGTCAAGAGACAGCCGCTGGACCGCAAGAAGTGGGGCGTGTTCCGACACTTTCACACCGAGCACGGACGCAACCATCCGTTACTGCGCGATGTGAACACGCTTTTCGAGGTCCCGCATTCGCGCTGGAACACCCTGGATCTCGAAGACCTCGAGGCCGCAGGGGTGCCCGTTCTCGTGACGACCCGACAGGACGACGTACATCTGGCCACCTCGCCCGACGGCTTCCGCTTCATCTTCTCTCAGGGGCACCCCGAGTACGATATCAACAGCCTGCTCAAAGAGTACAAGCGCGAGGTGTTGCGCTTCGCCGGGCGGGATCGCAATAGCTACCCTCCGATCCCGGATCACTACTTCAGCGAGCGGTGCGAGAAGTTGGGACGCGGCATCGAGAAGAAAGCTCGCCGTCTGAGAGCGGCCGGCGGTCAGCTTTCCGCCGAAGAGTTCCAGGAGACCGATTTTGAAAGCTGCCTGCACAACACCTGGGGCGACACCGGCAAAGCGATCTTCAACAACTGGCTCGGTCTGATCTACCAGATGACCCATATCGACCGCCGCCAGCCGTTCCTGAGCGGTATCGACCCGAGCAATCCGCTGAATCTGCGCCAACGGGTAGCCATGGTCAGCCCCTGCGACTGAACCGGAGGCCGGCGCGGCTACTTCCAGTGCTCTTTGACTTCCTGACGGGGTTGGATAGGGGCCTGCATCTTGACCTCGATCAGGGTGCCGTGAGGCTTGCGAGGTCGGACGGCCACCTCGCCGCCCAGCACGGTGGCCCGCTCCCGCAACAGGTAGACCCTTAGTCCGCTCTCGAGCTCTTCGGGGGGCGGCCCTTTGCCGTCGTCGGTGATGGTCATGGTGACCCAGTTCTCGTCGACCGTCAGGGTCACGTCGACTCGGCTGGCCTCGGCGTGGCGAATGATATGGCTGATCCCCTCCTGGGCGATACGGAACAGGGCGATCCGGGTCTCCCAGTCCAGCGGTAGGGGGCGGGGCGAGCGGGGGAAACTCCACTTCAGACCGGCTCCCCCGCAGAAGCGCACCAGCAGCCACTCCAAGGCCGACTCCAGCCCCAGGTCGTCAAGGATCGGCGGGCGCAGGTGCGAGGTAAAGGTGCGCACGGAAGCCAGAGTGTCGTTGAGCACCATCGAGAGGCGTCGCGTGGTTGCCCCGACCTCGCCGCTGAGCATGGACTGCAGGCGGTCGAGTTCCAGCTTCAGGCCGGCAAAGACTTGGCCGACCTCTTCATGCAGTTCTCGAGCGATCCCCTGCCGCTCTTGCTCTTTGACCATCTGTAGGCGGCGCACGAAGGCTCGCAGCACTTCGTCCTCTTCCACCTTGTCGGTCACGTCCTCGATGCGCGAGACGAAGTTGGTCGGATTCCCCTCGCCGTCACGGCCCAGGGTGGTGGAAAGCAGGCACCACAGAATGTGCCCCTTCTGGTGCACGTAGCGTTTGATCACCTGATGGATCTCTTCGCGATGACGCACCGCGCGTTCGACCAGAGCGACGCTCTGCTCGCGATCTTCAGGATGAGTGATGTCGCGCGCCGTCAGGGTCAGCAGAACCTCTTCGGGATAGCCGAACAGTTCGCACATCGCCGGATTGACGCGAAGAAAGCGCCCTTCTGGAGAAAGGTGCCCATAGGGAATGGGGAGTTGGTTCAACTCCTCCCACGGACGTTGCATGATGTCTAATGACCCCCACCAGCAAGATTAGCCGTCCTCCATGAGCCGCCCTTTCGCATAGTAGGAAAGTGCGGGGTGGGGGGACCTTTAGCTAGCCCTGCCGACTATGACCGGTTTGGCTCCCAACGCCGACGGGGCCCGACCTGTCGGCGGTGTCCCAACGGCGTCGCTGCGCGCTTAGCGCCGTCGAGCTGTATCGTAACCAGGAACACTCTGGGAGGTCGAAAGTTCCCCTGGATAGCCATCTCGGGGACCTCGCGGGCCTCCCTTCAGGCTGGGCTGCTGGTGCGGCGGCAAGGGGCGACCCTGCGAATCATAAAGAAGTTCGTCGCCTCGGCCGTCCGGAATGGCCGGAGGGTCGCCGGGTCGCCGAGGTTGGTAGCCGGTCACCGGACTTTGGATGGTGGCGGGCTGAGATACCTCCGTCACGGTGGGAGGCTGCGGGGCCGGGGCGGAGACGGACACGGCGGCTTCGCTCGCCGCAGGAACGGGCGCGGACTGGCTGGCAGCACGACCGGGACGGGCCGTGGGGTAAGGGGTTTCGGGGCTGGAGGCCGACCCGGTGATCGTTCGCGGGGCCGTGGCCGCAGCCGGGGCTGAAACCGAAACAGCGGAGGAGGCCGCGACGGTTGGAGTTTTCTTGGGAGGCGCCCCCGAACCGCTCGCTCGGGTTCCGGGCGAGGTGCGCAGTCTCTGCGCCGACGACGGCCCCTCGGGTCGAAGCGAGGGCGCCCCCACGCCGGCCCCCTCCAACCGGCTTCCGGAAGCCGAGCCTGAGATGGAGGTGTCGTCGTCAGAAGCGGATTGAGAGGAAATCGCCGCCGCTGGCGGGGCGACCGCCTCGCTAACGACGGGGTCTCGGTTTATCCAATAGGCGCCTACCAACAGGCTGAGCGCAGCAACAGCGCCGATTCCGAGCAGAGCGGCCGTGGGAGTCGATTCGGGCTGCCGGGGCACCATCTCGACAGTGATCGGCCGAGTCGCCGGGGCCGAGCCCAACGTCCCGGGCGGAACCGGTCCCAGGTCTTCTGTGGGAGCATCCTCGCCAGCGGCCGCTTCGACCCGGTCGAGCGCGGCCGCGAAGTCGGCCACCGTGGCGTGGCGGTCGGTTTTTTTCTGGGCCATCGCCTTGAGCAGAACCGCATCGAGGGCCCGGGGCAGTTCGGGGACTTTTTGCGAAGGGCCAACCAGTTCGACCCCTTGCGAAGCCCGCGAGACGGCGTCGGGCGGAACCGTGCCGGTCAGCAGTTGGTACAGGGTGGCGGCCAGGGCGTAAATATCCGAGCGCTGGTCGGTGGACTGACCCCCGCCGTACTGCTCGAGGGGAGAGAATCCGCTGGTTCCGGTTCCCTGCAAAAAGGTGCTGGTGCGCTCGCCTTCCTGGCCGATGCGGGCGATACCGAAGTCGATCAAACGGAGTCGGCCGTCCTCTTCGATCATGACGTTCGACGGCTTCAGATCGCGGAACAGGATGGGCGGATTCTGGCCGTGCAGGTAGCTCAGCACCCCGCACAGCGGGCGGGCCCAGGCCAGCACCTGAGTCCAGGAGAAGGGAGCGCCGTTGGCGCGCAGTTTCTGCTGCAGAGTCTGACCGTCGATATAGGCCATGACCAGATAGTGCTTGTCGTCTTCGACAAAGAAGTCGGTGACCGGGACCAGGTTGGGATGCTCCAGGTTGGCCAGGAAGGTCGCCTCGGACTGAAACTGTTTGACGGCGGCGGCCAGTTCGCGTTTGTTAAAGCCGCGAAGCTCCATCTCTTTGATGGCGACCTTTTTGCCCAGCGCCGGCTGCTGGGCCAGGTAGACGGCGCCCATCCCGCCTTGCCCCAGGATCGATTCGACCTGGTAGCGTCCGGCCAACTGTTGACCGGGTTCAGCCACCGCTGGCCCCGGCGTAGGAGGTGACCTGGTTGCGCCCGTTCGACTTCGAGGCGTAAAGCGCTTCGTCGGCCCGGCCAAAGGCGGCCCGCCAGTCGCTAAATCCGGCCAGCGAGACGACGCCGGCCGAGATGGTGATATTCAGGTTTCGTCCGTCCGGGAGAAGGATCTCCATGGCTTCGACCTCGCTGCGCAAACGTTCCAACAGGACGGTCGCGCCTTCGAGCCCGCTCTGGCGGATGTAGAGAATGAACTCTTCTCCACCCCAGCGGCCTACCAGGTCGCCGGTGCGAACGCGATCCTTGAGCCGGGCGGACAGGAGTTGCAGCACCTGGTCGCCGGCCGGATGGCCGTAAGTGTCGTTGACCTTTTTGAAAAAGTCCACGTCGACTAAGGCCAGGCACGATTCCATCTTATGCCGGGTCAAAACCGTGAACTCTTCTTCAAGTCTCTCTTCGAAGGTGCGGCGGTTGAAAAGGTTGGTCAGCGGGTCCAGAGTGGCGCTCTGGTACATCTTCTGCAGCAGGTCCTGGACTTGCTGGGTCGAGACCTCGAGCCGCAGCTGCACCTCGGGTCCCAGGGCCAGCGTTTCGCCGGCCATCAGCAGCCGCTTCTGCACCCGCGTGCCGTCGACGAAGACGCCGTTGGTCGACCCCAGGTCTTCGACCATGGTGTGCCCGTTGGCGTCGAGGGTCAGGCTGACGTGCTCGCGGCTGACCCCGCGGCCGGTGAGCGGGATGTCGCAGCGTTCGGAGCGACCCAGCACGGTGCGCCCGGCCGACAGGTTGAAAACCGCACCTTTGTCCGGTCCCGCCGTGACCAGAAGGTAAAAGGAAGGCTCCTCCGGGGTGTGCAGGGAGTGCACCGGAGCGAGGAATTCCATGGTTTCGGCGAGAGGCTCTTCCACAACGGGCGAATACTGTTTTTGGGCGCTGAATGCCTCCTGCTCACAGGGGTTTTACGCCGGGCAAAAGGCGCTTTCCGTGAGCTTGGGGTCGTGCCGTTCCGGAACTTTAGGAGACCTCCCACTCGCGCGAGCGGTCGACCGCGCGTCGCCACTGCGCCTTCCGTTCGGCCACCTGGTCGGCGCTCTGCTGCGGTTCGAAGGTGTGGTCCACCGCGTCGCAGTCGCGCAGATGCTCCAGGCCGGGGTAGAAGCCGACGCCCAGTCCGGCCAGGAAGGCGGCGCCCAGGGCGGTGGTCTCGGTGTTTTTAGGGCGTACCACGGGCGCCTGCAACAGGTCGGCCTGCATCTGCATCAGCAGATCGTTCTGGGCCGCTCCTCCGTCGACGCGCAGCGACTGCAGGGAAAGGCCCGCGTCGCCCTGCACCGCCTCCATCAGGTCGGCCACCTGGAAGGCGATCGCTTCTAAGGTGGCGCGGGCGATATGGGCCCGCCCGGTGCCCCGGGTCAGCCCGACGATCAGTCCGCGGGCGTCCTGGTCCCAGTGGGGCGTTCCCAGGCCGTTGAAAGCGGGGACGAACACCACGCCGTCGCTGGATTCCACGCTGCGGGCCAGCCCTTCAACCTCTTCCGAGGACGAGATGATCCCCAGGCCGTCGCGCAGCCAGCCCACGGCAGCCCCGCCGATGAACACGCTGCCTTCTAAGGCGTAGAAGGTCTCGTCCTGGCGGGTCCATGCTACGGTCGAGAGCAACTGGTTGGCCGAGTGGCGGCGCTCCTTGCCGGTGTTGAGCAGCATGAAGCAGCCGGTGCCGTAAGTGACTTTGGAGAAGCCCGGTTGATGGCAGCACTGTCCGAATAAGGCCGACTGCTGATCGCCCGCGATGCCGGCCAGCGGAATCGAGCCGCCCAGCAGGCTGGTGTGGGCGAACACGCCCTGCGAGGGCACCACTTCGGGCAGCAGCGAGGCGGGGATGCGCAGCCGCTCGAGCAGGTCGCTGTCCCATTCGCCCTTCTCGATGTTGTAAAGCATGGTGCGGCTGGCGTTGCTGCTATCGGTGACGTGGGTTTTCCCTTCGGTCAGCTTCCAGATCAGCCAGCTATCGACCGTGCCGAAGGCCAGTTCGCCGCGCTCGGCCAACTCGCGAGCGCCCTCGACATTGTCCAGCAGCCAGGCGATCTTCGAGGCGGAAAAGTAGGCGTCGACCACCAGGCCGGTCTTTTCGGCGATCAGCTCGCCGAATTCGCCCTTCCAGGCTTTGCAGATGGTCGAGGTGCGACGGTCTTGCCAGACCAGAGCGTTGCCGATCGGGCGACCGGTCTTGCGGTTCCAGACCACGGTGGTTTCGCGCTGGTTGGTGATGCCGATCGCCTGGATCTGATCGGGCCGGGCTCCGGCCGAAGCGATCGCTTCGTGGGCGACCGCCAGCTGAGACTTCCAGATCTCCTCGGGATCGTGCTCGACCCAGCCCGGCTGCGGGTAGTGCTGGGTAAACTCGCGCTGGGCCAGGCTGACCACCCTGGCGTCGTGGTCGAAAAGCAGGGCGCGGGACGAGCTGGTTCCTTGATCGAGAGAGAGAATGTAGGACATTCGGGACGGTTCGTAGCCCTTCTGGAGCTCTCCTTGGCGAGGCTCCTCCCCCCTCCAACCTGGCCTTCCCCTCCGGCCGGCCGCAGCCCCCAGCAGGGGAGAGGGGGGGGCGAAAAGCGAACGGGGACAGCCTTGTCCGACCTGATTTTGCTCAACGCCCGCACCCACCAGCATGGGCGCGTGGACGTGGCCCTGCGGGGCTCATCGCTGCTGGACGTCGCCCCCGCCGGGACCCTCGCTCAGGGGACGGCGCAAACTCTCGATCTGAAAGACGCCTGGCTGACCCCCGGCCTGTGGGACTCTCACATCCATCTCTTCCACTGGGCTCAGATGCGCCATCAGTTGGCCTTGAGCGGCTGCACCAGCCGGGAGCAGGTGATCGAGGCGGTGGCGGCCGGGGCCTCAGGTGGAGGACCCGGCTGGCTGCTGGGTCAGGGCTGGAACAGCGCTGGCTGGGCCGATCCTCGTCCGCCCTCGCGCTGGGAACTCGACGCCGTGACCGGCGACCGGCCGACTCTGCTCTGGTGTTCGGACCTGCACTCGGCCCTGGCCAACAGCGCGGCCCTAGCCGCCTCGGGTCTGCTGGAAGGGGAGCGGCAGGTCGAGGGGGGAGTGATCGAGCGGGACGAGTCCGGTCAGCCGACGGGTTGGCTGCGCGAGATGGCCGCCAATCTGGCTCGTGACGCCATGCCGCCGCCCGATGACGAACTGTTATCGAGTCAACTGCTGCAGGCTCAGAGCGAGCTGCACCGGCTGGGTATTACCGGACTGTGCGACCAGCGCATCAAAGACCAGAACGACGGTCCGCTGCTGTTTCGTCTGCTGCGCGCGCTCGAGGCTCGAGGGCAATGGAGGCTTCGCACCAACCTGAACGTGGCGGCCCATCACCTGGCCGAGGTCCGGACCCTGGGACTGAGCACGGGTTTCGGTTCGGACTGGCTGCGGCTGGGTCATATGAAGCTGTTTGCCGATGGCACCCTGGGCTCTCTGACGGCACGGATGCTGCAGCCGTTTCTGGGTGGAGGGCCTGGCGCTGACGGTCGGGGCCTGTACCTGACCTCTCCGGGGGAGATGGAGGAGACTTTTGGAGAGGCCGCTCGGGCAGGCTTCTCCATATCGGTGCACGCTATCGGGGATGAGGCGGTCCGGGTCTGCCTGGATCTGTTTGAGGGGTTGGAGCGGCAGGGGCTGCCGCGGCCCAGAATCCCGCATCGGCTCGAACACGCGCAGATTCTCGACGACGCCGACGTGGACCGCTTCGCCGCTCTGGGTGTGGTGGCCAGCGTGCAGGGCGGCCACCTGCTCGACGACCGGGTGTCCGCCGACCTCAGTCTGGGGCCGCGCGCCCGCCTGTGCTACCGCTTCGGCGACCTGGCCAGGGCGGGGGCGACCTTGATTTTCGGCACCGACGCCCCGGTCAGCGAGGTGGACCCGCGCTACGGGATCCGGGCTTCGCTGCAGCGCTGTCTGGAAGGCGGCGAACCGTGGTATCCGGAGCAGCGTCTGGAGAAAGCGCTGGTGCTGCGGGGCTACACCGAAGAGGCGGTGAGGGCGGCCGGCTGGGACGACCTGCTGGGGGAGCGTTCCTGGACCGTCGGGGCTCGCGCCGATCTGGTGGTGTGGAGTGAGGACCCGCTGGAGTCGCCCCGGGCCGAGGCGCTGAGGACGTTTGTCGACGGCCGGCAGGTGCACGGGGCGCCATGACGGACGATTTCGCCGAACTTTACCAGGCCCAGGCCGAGCTGACCTACCGGCTCTGCTGCCGCCTGGAGGGGGGAGGGGAGAGGGCCGAGCGGCTGTTCGCCGACCTCTGGAAGCGGGTCTATCAGGCCCGTCTGGGCGACCAACCTTGCCAATCGCTGGTAGGGGTCTGTCGCCATCTGAGCGGGGCTTCGCGGGTTCGGCGGGGCGGATCGTCGGGCGAGGTGGCGCCGGGTTTAGGCCAGGCGCTGCTGGGTTTGAGCCCGGAGTTCCGCCTGCCGCTGGTGCTGCGGGAAGAGGCCGCGCTGCCTTACGGCGACCTGGCGAGCGCTCTGGAGGTGCCGCTGCCCACGGTGCGGGCGCGGCTGGCTCGCGCGCGCGGGCTGTTGCGGCCTTCGGGTTCGGAGGGGACAGAGGGATCGATGGGAGGCGGAGCGCCAGGCGCTTCGGGGAAGCCGCTCGACGACGAATTGATTTCGGCCGCGCTCGACCAGGAGTTGCAGGGCGAAGAGGTGGCGGCGGTTCAGGCGTTGCTCCTTTCGGAACCGGCGTGGAAGGAACGGTTGGAGCGGTTCCGCGAGGACGCTCGGGCGCTGCGAGAGTTGCCTGTGCCGGGGCTGCTATCGGAGACTCGGGAGATCGTCTATCGCTCGGTCACGGAGAGCTTTGCGCTGGGGGCCGAGCGGCGCCGAGTGCCCCGCTACAAGAGGCGCTGGATGCTGCTGGCGGCGTTTTTCGTGCCTTGCTCGTTGACGCTACTGTATCTGCAGAACCCGAATCACGACTCTCGTCTGTACCTGCGCCCCGAGGGGCTGGTGCTGCGGGCGGGGCGAAGCGTCGAGAAGCGTCCGCTTCTGGCCGAGCAGAGCTGGACCTCTCCACCGCTGTGGGGCCGCTTAGAGGCGGACGGTCGGGTCGAGCCCAGCCTGCAGGTCGACGCAGGCGAGCAAGCAGGCTGGACGGTCGAGTTAGAGCTGGTTTACGATTTCGACGGCGACGGTCGGCCCGAGCGGGTCGAGACGTATCGGCCTGCGCCGCTGGACGGGCGGACGGGGTGGGAGCGGTTGCGCCCGGAGTTGGCCACGGCCCAGGGGGAATGGAGCGACTTCCAGGGCGGCACGACCACCTTGCGGCTACATAGCCAGGGGCCGGGAGCGGGCGCTTTAGAGCTTTCGGGCACGGCTGGCGAGATCGTGCTACCGTTTCGCCACCTGTCGGCCAAAGCGCCGCAAGGCTAAGGCTTGGGGAGTGAAGTCCGGACGACGTCGGCGTCGAGAATCGCCGGCGGGACGGCTTCGGGCTCTCCATCGCCTTCGGCCATCGAGATCTCGAGGTTGACCACGGTTTCGCCCTCAGGCGAGCTGACCACAGTGGTCGCGCTCACCGTTTCCGGTTTATGGGTATCAAAGAGTTCGAGGAAGTTGCCTCGCAGCACCTCGGAGATAGGCCGGGTAAAGTCGAGTTTTTCGCACAGGATCTGGATCACGGCGGTGATCGGCACGGCCAGCAGTGCGCCGATACCTCCCCACAAGGCGGTCCACACGGTCAGGGAGAGCAGCACCACCACCGGCGAAAGGTCCATGGTGTCGCCCAGCAGTTGGGGCTCGAGCACGTTACCGACGAAGAAGTGGATGATGCCGGGCAGCACCAGCGCCAGGACGGCCTCGCTGCGAGACACATCGGGGCTGACCAGGATGATCGGGATCGGCAGCACGGTGGCGATGATCGAACCGACGTTGGGGATGAAGTTCAGCACCACGGTCATCAGGCCGAACACCATGGCCAGTTCAATCCCCAGCAGGTAAAGCACAACGCCCGCCAGCAGGCCGTTGGCCAGCGACAGGGCCGTTTTGACCTGGATGTACTTTTTGACCTTCTGATTGATGTCTTCCAGCACCCCGGGTAGCGGCGTCTGGTGCGAGCGGCTGCCGAAGAGCAGAAACATCAGGAACAGGATCACCACGGTGGACTGACTGAGCACGTAGATAATGCTGTTGGTGAGGGCGGCGATAAACGAGCCGATCCCTTCCGAGAACTGCTCGAACTGTCCCTGGGTCAGCACTCGGAACCGCTCTCCCAGCAGAGGGAAGCGGGTGCCCAGATCGTTGCCGATCTTCATCAGCTGTTTGACGTACTCATCGGAGCTGCCCAGCAGTTGACCGATCGACGAGGTGAACAGCGAAGAGAGCCCGAGCAGCACAAGGATGGTCAGGATCAGGGTGACGGTCACCGACAAGGCGTGGGGCAGACGGCAGCGCACGGTCAGCCAGAGCACCATCGGGTCGAGCAGTTGGAAGATGAACAGAGCTAGCACGAACGGGATCAGCACGGTGCTCATCCAGTAGGCCACGGCGCCCAGCAGGCAGGTGGTGATGATGAGCAGGCAGATGGTCTGGAGCTTGCGTTCCCGCTCCCACCGATCGGTCAACGTCTGTCTTTTCACTCTGAGTCTGCTTCCTCGTCGGGTCGGCTGCGCCCTCGCAGGACGGCGTAGAGAATCGCTCCGACCGTCAGAGTCGCCAGGGCGACCCCTCCCACCATCGGGTTTTCATGCAAGGCCGCCAGCGCGGTCAGTCCGGTGCCCGCCAGGTAGACGAGCGGGAAGAGCGGGAAGGGCCGCTGCTCCGGCGGCAGACGGAACACGGTGGCCACGGTGAGGGCCGAGATCAGGCTCAGGGTCAGGCTCAGGTAGCTCAACTGGTCGACCAGGTTCGAGGCCAGCGTCATCCCCACGCACAGCGCGCACTGCAGGGCCGAGGCCTGGCCCAGGGTCAGCGGGGGTAGGAAGCCGTCCTCTCCCATCTTCTTCACCACCCTAGGTCCCGACACGGCGGCGCCCGAGATCAGGGTGAACAGGGAGAGCAGAACCAGCGCCTGCACGGCCCGGGCCAGCGGCGCCCCGCCTAGCGCGTGAGCCGCCACCATGGCGATGCGTGGCTCGTTGGCGAGCTGTTCCGGCGGCGCCGAGTACAGGAAGACGGCGTTCACGGCCAGGTACAGCAGTGCGGTGATGGCGGTGCCCCAGAACAGCGCCCGAGGGATATCGCGGCGCGGATCCTGACACTCTTCGGCGACGTAGATGCCGGCGTTGAAGCCGGTGAACGACAGTCCGACCATCAGCACCTGATAGGCCCAGTCCCACAGATCGGGCGTGGCCAGGGGGGCGGCGGCGGTGGCGGGCGCTTCCGGCAGCCAGAGCCAGCCCAGCAGGATGAAGAGTCCCAGGAAGGCCGCTTTGGCAGCCACCGTCAGGTTCTGCAGCACAGTGCCGGCTTTGACCAGTTTGCCGTGGGTGGCGGCCAGTGCGACCAGCAGGCCCACGGCCAGCGCTTTTTCCACCGGTTCTGAGAAGGACAGGTACTCGGTCAGGGCCAGCGCTCCGAACGCCTGGGCGCCGGCGAATCCGGCTACCAGCGAGATCCAGCCGGCGATGAACCCGGCGCCGGGGTGAAGCAGGCGGGAGAGGAACAGGTACTCTCCACCCGACAGCGGCATGGCGCGGGCCAGCGCGGCAAACGAGAGCGCGCCGGACAGCGCCAGGGTGGCGGCCAGCAGCCAGACCAGCAGCACGCGGCCGGGTTCGCCCACCGCCGCCAGGGTGTAGCCGGAGGTGGTGTAGACGCCGGCGCCGATGGTGTTGGCCACCACCAGGCAGACCAGGCTGAACAGGCTGAATTTGGCGCCCGAGTGGGGGGCAGGGTCGGCCACGACTACTCTTCGGGACCGCCTTTGCGAGAGGCCAGCAGGGCGAACAGGGAGGCGGCGGCGCCGCCCAGGACGAGAATGCCGAGGAGCAGAACGATGGACATAAAGGGTACGGTTCGAGAGAGGGCGGCATTTCACTGCCAGTGGACGACAAAGGCGAGATTCTTCCCCCCTGGCACGGTGACCGCCAGCGCGCGGCGCTGCGCGGCTTCGCCCGTCTGAAAGCGGTGCTGTGGCGCCGTTCGCTGTGGCTGTATCAGGGCTGGAAGCTGTGGCGGGAGGCCTGGTATCGGCCTCTGGTGCGGGGGCTGGGACGCGCTTCGGCTTCGCTGGACCTGTTTGCCTCGGCCCGAGTGCAGGCCCAGAGCGATGTCTTTGGGGAGACTCCGATCCTGACGACGAGGCATCTGCTGGCGGTGGCCGAGAGATATCTGCCGAACTGTCCCTCGACCTTTGTCGACCTGGGCTGTGGGCGCGGGGCGACTTGTCTGACGGCGGCCTGTCTGGGCTGGCAGGCGCTGGGGTTCGAGAAGGAGACGGCCTGGGTCGAGGCCGCCCGGCGGGTGGCCTCTTCGTTAGAGGAGGCAGGGCTGGCTTCGGAGGCCCGCTTCGAGGCGGGGGATTTTTTGCCCGCAGAGTGGCCGGACGAAGCGCTGTTTCTGGTGGTGGCGACGGCCTATCCCGAGGAGATGCGGGCAGAGATCGCGCTGCGTTTAGCGGGCCTGGGTCAGGGGGCGGCGGTGCTGACGGCCGACTGGGAGTTGCCTGCGGAGCAGTTCGTTCTGCGCTGGAGCGGGACGCTGCCGGTCGAGTGGGGGTTGGCCCGTTTTGCCCTCTGGAGCCTCCAACCCCGTCCGGAAGGGGCCCCGCCTAAGGCTGAGGCTGGGGGTCGCTGAGCATGGCCTCGACCGCAGCCTTCGTCAGTTTGCCGCGACCCCAGGTCGCGTTGGGCAGACGGCCGGTGTAGGCGTCGGCTTTCAGGTGCTGGTCCAGCAGGGCGCGCACCCGGTTCAGGGTCAGACTGGGGTCCTTTTCCAGCAGCAGCGCCATCACTCCGGCCGCGTAGGGCGTGGCGGCACTGGTGCCGTTGAACAGGTTGTACAGTCCAGAGCTATCGTAGATCAGGCTTTCGCTGTCGATCAGCGGCGCGGGGGCGGTCCACCACTGGCCGGGGGCGACGAAGTCGGGCTTGAGCCGGCCCAGGCGCGTCATGCCGGGGCTGGAGTAAGCCGAGATGTCGCCGACCGTCATCGGGGTCGAGTCGCCGCCGACCCCCAGGGTCAGTTGCTGACCGTCCTGCTCGAAGTACGGGTTGAAGTCGTAGCTCCCTACGCTGAGCACGTTTTCGGCGGTTCCGGGGTTGTTGACCAGCGAACTGAAACTGGCCACGCTGGCGTCAAAGACGGCGGGCTCGCCGCCCATCTCACCGGCGATGTAGGCGTCGAAGTGGCCGGGTTTGCCGTCTTGGGAATAGATTTTGAGGCTCTCTTTGCCCGCCTCAGGGGCGACTCTCCAGACGGTTTGGCGGGTTACGCCGTGGACAAACTGCACCTTTTCTACCGGAGGGTCCGTGGTCAGGCTGCGGTCGGCCGAGTCGAAGTACAGGGTGACTTCGACCTGGTCCTCGCTGCCCGGGGTGGGCATGCGCAGCTCTCCGGGCTTGTCGGCGCCCTGGAACGAGGCGGCGCTGTGCAGGGCGTTGTCGCCTTCGTTGCCCGCCGCGAACAGGATCAGGCGGCCGGGTCGATCGGCCGGGAACCGTTCATCGATCTGTCGCTCGATCAGCGAACTGCCATCGTGTCCGGTGCGGTGACCTCCCCAGGAGTTCGAGACGACCAGCGGGCCGTCTCCGGCTTGTCGATCCAGCCAGGCTAGCATGGCGGTGATCAGGTAGGTGTTCTGGGCATTGTCGCCCAGGCGGATGCCGATGAGGTCGGCCTCGGTAGCGACTCCGGCGTGGGGGCCGCCTTCCAGCCCCGATCCGCCGCCTGCGGCGATGCCGGCGCAGGAGGTGCCGTGGCCGTTGAGGTCCCAGGTGATCTCGGGGCGCTGCTCTTCGGGCGTGTTCAGGTAGGCATCCAGGTCGTCCCGGCTGTAGACGACGCCGATCGGCTGGCCGCCGGGGTAGTGGATCGGGGCGGGCTTGCCCAAGCCGCGCCGCATTTCGGTGGTGTCCCAGAACTGGCGGAAGCGGGAGTGTTTTTTGCCGTCGGGGCCGACGGTGACGAAGTCGGGGTGGCGCACGTCGAAGCCGCTGTCGATCAGGGCCAGGGTGACGCCTTTGCCGGTGTAGCCGTTCGAGCCGCGCCGGATCACGTTCTCGGCGTTGCTACGCGAGGGGCTGACGCTTTGGGCGCGGGGCGTTTCGGGGATCTCGATGGTGCGGTTGTAGTCCAGCCAGACCAGGTTGTCGGCGCCGACGAGTTTTTGCAGCGCGGGCTCGCTGGGCGGGGCGAACAGGTCGACGAAGCGGCCGCTGCGGTTGAAGACGGTGGCTTCGGGGGCCTGGAATTTGGCGGCCGAGGCGGCGTCGGAGAATTCGAGATGGTAGACCCGGAAGGAGGCGCCGCTTTGCCCCGGCACGGTGGTGGTAGCGGCGCTCTGGAAGGTCTCCAGGTAGCCTTGACCTATTTCGGCGGGCTGGGCCTGGAGAGGGGCGGCGGTGGTGAACAGCAGCAGTCCGGTCAGGAGGGCGCGACGCGCGCGATGCCAGGTCATCGGGGAGGCTTCTGAGGTGAGCGACGGCTCCCTTCACGGTGCGGCTCTCGTGCTGGGGAGAGGTGCGCGCGGGCACTCCGAGAGCCCGAGTGGTGGGAAAGCGACGCGCGGGCACTCGAGGAGCCCGAGTGCGGGCACACCGACAGCCCGCGTGGCGCGGGAGAGGCGCGCGCTGCCGTGGGTGCGGAGGCCTTAGCCCCCCTTGACCTCGCGTAGGATGGCGTCCCACTCGTTCTCGGGGTTGTCCTCGCGCCAGGTGGCGACATCGGGATCGTAAACCTCGTCGAGGAACGCCTGCCAGTCGGTTAGGAACAGGGTGTGGGGGAAGTCGGGCGAGGGACGGCTGCGTTTGCACCAGGAGAGGTGGACCAGGGCGTAACCGTCGGTCGTGCGCACCAGGACGTCGTCGCTGTCGGCGCGGATCGCTACGGGGGCGACCACTTTACCGTAGAGGGGGTGCGGCTCTGTGAGTTCGGCCGCGATCTGCTCGAGCAGGAACTCGGTACGGGCGGCCGGCTCCCAGGGCTCCTCGAAGGAGAAATCTTTGTCCACCCTTCGCGATTCGCTTAGTTGGTTGGTCGCTCCTTGGCCGCTCCGGTATAGGAGACCCGGCGGGCGGGGCGAAGCCTACCGTTATGCAATCTCACTGCCTTCAACATCAGGAACGGGTAGCGACTCATCGCTGCCTGTCGTGCAGCAGGCCGCTCTGCGAAAGCTGCGTGCAGAGCTACCCCGAGGGTGTGTACTGTAGCGCGGAATGTCACGACCGCGCGGCCGAAGCGTCGGTGCGATTAGCCAAGATTCAAGAAGACGAGAAGGCGCTAGCGGAGTGGAAGCAGCGCCAAATGGCCTACAAGATCATTACCTACGTGGTGGTCGGCTTCGTGATCTTTTTTAGCTGGGACCATCTGCCGACCGCGCTCACGGACCACGTGGAGGAGTTCTGGAAGGCGATGAAAGGCTTCATGAAGACCGTCTTCCCTTAGCGACACCAAGCCTTCTCTTTAACTGAGCTTCTCTCGTTCCGACTCGATTCGCTGATCGACGGAAGATTGCGCGCATCGGTGAATCGGCGGTTGGTTCGAAGCTCTGGATTCGTCGATCGGTGGAAGATTGCGCGCATCGGTGAATCGGCGGTTTGGCTCGACGCTCTCGATTCGCCGATCGGTGGAAGATTCCGCGCATCGGTGAATCGCTGATTTAGCTCGACCAGCAGGTACGAAGGTTCGTCCTTGCAGTGGTGCTTGGAGTAGCGTATCGTACCTTGCTTGGGGCGTAGGCTTTGACGGCTCGCTTCACGACGAATTTTCTGGAGAGTTATCCATGAGCGCGCCTCTTACCCATCGCCCTGGCTCGGCCGTTATCGAGCAGTGGGTCAAGCCCGAACACGTCGACGCCTATCGCGATTGGTCGCGCAAGATCAATACGGCCTGCGCCAAGAGCCCGGGCTTCGTCGATCTCGAGGTGTTCGAACCGGTGCCCGGCGTCTCTGAGAGCTTCGTCATCGTGGTGCGCTTTCAGACCGCCGCCGAAAGCGAGGCCTGGCATCACTCGGCCGAGTGCCAGGCGCTCCTCGAAGAAGCGGGCCCGCTGCTGCACCAGAAGGTCGTGTTCCACGCTCCGTCCTCGGTCTACGGTAGCTGGTTCAGCGGATCAGCCGAGGCGGGTTCCGAGCGCGAACCGTCGCAACGCTGGAAAGACGCGCTGGTCGTGCTGTTCGTACTTTACCCCACGGTGATGCTGCTCTCGCTATTCGTCACCGGACCGCTGCTCCAGGGGTGGTCGATGGCCACAGCGATGTACGTGGGCAATATGATGAGCGTGGCGTTGATGACCTGGCTGCTGATGCCGTTGGTCACGGGCAAACTCTCGTTCTGGCTCAATCCCGTGCGCGGTGGAAGTCGCAAGCGCGAAGGGCTGGGACTGGCTATCGTGCTGGGCGGCCAGCTTCTGATGGTGGCCGGCTTCTACCAATTCCTCGCTCGCTAGGTCTTCGCGTTGCGCCGGGGAGAGTCGCAAGCTTGCCGGTCGCGAGAGCGACAACGCGTTGCGCCCGGGAGAGTCGCAAGCTTGCTCGTAGCGAGAGCGGCAACGTCGCGTTGCGCCCGCGAGAGCAGCAATCTTGCCCGTGGCGAGAGTGACAACGCGTTGCGCCCGGGAGAGCGGCAATCTTGCCCGTGGCGAGAGCGACAACGCGTTGCGCTGGGGAGAGTAGCAATCTTGCCCGTAGCGAGAGCGACAACGCGTTGCGCTGGGGAGAGTCGCAAACATGCTCGTGGCGAGAGCGACAACGCGTTGCGCCCGGGAGAGTCGCAAGCTTGCTCGTGGCGAGAGCGACAACGCGTTGCGCTGGGGAGAGTAGCAATCTTGCTCGTGGCGAGAGCGACAACGTCGCGTTGCGCTGGGGAGAGTAGCAATCTTGCCCGTGGCGAGAGCGGCAACGTCGCGTTGCGCCCGCGAGAGTGGCAATCTGAGGCTGCTGAAGAATCGGATTCGAAGACTCGATCCTTCCCAGCCGGCCTTGAGGACGGCTTTCGTTTCGGCTTAGCCTGGTCAGCTTGACGTCTTGTGGCAGTCGAAGAGTTGGGGAGC
>JAEXNA010000121.1 GCA_023447635.1 Vulcanimicrobiota bacterium
GAGCGCGAGACGCGCGGGTTCATCTCGATCACGATCAGCCGACCGTCGACGGGGTTGACCGCGAACTGCACGTTCGAACCGCCCGTTTCGACCCCCACCAGGTTCATGATCTGGCGCGACCAGTTGCGCATCTTCTGGTACTCGGGGTCGGTCAGCGTCATAGCTGGCGCCACCGTGATGCTGTCGCCGGTATGCACGCCCATCGGATCCAGGTTCTCGATGGTACAGACCACCACGAAGTTGTCGGCCTTATCGCGGACAACTTCGAGTTCGTACTCTTTCCAACCCGAAATCGACTGTTCGACCAACACCTGGCCCACCGGTGACTCGGACAGGCCGTTAGCGCATACCTGGAGCAGTTCGGCTTCGTTAGCGGCAAAGCCGCCGCCGGAGCCGCCCAGCGTGAAGGAGGGGCGGACGATCAGCGGATAGCCTTGCTCGTTGGCGAAGGCCAGCGCCTCTTCGACCGTGGTCACGGTCACCGAGGCGGGAACGTCGAGGCCGGCCTTCAGGATCGCTTCGCGGAACTTCTGTCGGTCCTCGGCCAGCTGGATCGCCTGCACGCTGGCGCCCAGCAGCTCTACTTCGTACTCGGCCAGAACGCCCTGCTCGGCCAGGTCGATCGCCAGGTTCAGGGCAGTCTGCCCGCCCACGGTGGGGAGCACGGCGCAGGGGCGCTCTTTGGCCAGAATCTTCGTCAAAGACGAGACGGTGAGCGGCTCGATGTAGGTGCGGTCGGCCAGCTCCGGGTCGGTCATGATGGTGGCCGGATTGCTGTTGACCAGCACCACTTCGTAGCCTTCCGCGCGTAGCGCGCGAACCGCCTGGGTCCCCGAGTAGTCGAACTCGCAGGCCTGGCCGATGACGATACCGCCCGAACCCAGCACCAGGATTTTTTTGAGATCAGTTCTTTTGGGCACAGCTGGCCTCCATGTTGCTTACAAATCGTTCGAACAGGTAGCGGGAGTCGTGAGGACCGGGAGCGTTCTCGGGGTGGTACTGCACCGAGAAGGCGCGCTTTTCGGGGCAAGCGATCCCTTCGCAGGTGCCGTCGTTGAGGTTCACGTGAGTCAACATCACGTGACCGCCCAGCGAGTCGGGCGCCACCGCGAAACCGTGGTTCTGGGTGGTGATCTCGACCCGCCCGGTGGAAAGGTCTTTGACCGGATGGTTGCTGCCATGATGACCAAATTTCAGCTTGTAGGTCTCTCCGCCCAGGGCGCGGCCCAGAAGCTGATGGCCCAGGCAGATGCCGAAGATCGGCACCTTGCCCATAAAGGTAGTGATCTCGTCGACCACGCTCTGCAGGGCGGCCGGATCGCCAGGGCCGTTAGAGAGGAAGACGCCGTCAGGGTTCAGCGCCATCACTTCCGCGGCGGTGGCGTAGGCGGGAACTCGGGTCACTCGCAGACCGTGCAGCTCCATCAGGTTCAGCATGTGCTGCTTCATACCGAAGTCATACGCCACCACGTGCAGGCCGCCATCCCCAAAAGAACTGCGCTCGCTGCAGGTAACCTCCTGGACCAGGTCGCGACCGACCAGGTCGGGATGGTGCAGAATTTGCTCGAGCAGGTCCGTCGGAATATCGCCCGAGCAGACCGCCCCGCGCATCGCGCCTTTCTCCCGCAGATGGCGCACCACGGCCCGGGTATCGACGTCGCAAATTCCCACGACCTGATGCTGGACCAACCACGAGTCCAGCGACAGGTCGGCCCGCCAGTTCGAATACTTGCGGGGGGCGTCTTGGACGGCGAAACCGGCCAGCCAGGCCCGGCCCGATTCGTGGTCGCCCGCGTTGATCCCGACGTTACCGACGTGGGCCGCCGTCGAGACCAGGATCTGACCGCAGTAGGAAGGGTCGGTCAGAAGCTCCTGATAGCCCGTCATCGCGGTCGAGAAGATCACCTCGCCGAAGGACATGCCCGGGGCGCCAAACCCTCGACCGGGAAACTCCGTCCCGTCCTCGAGCATCAAAACTGCTTTCATCTTGCCATTCTCCTAAAAAAACGTTGCCTTAAAAATAGTCGTCGAGCGCCGCGCGCACCCGCTCGCGCTGGTCGGCCCGCTCGATCAGCACCAGCACCAGGTCGTCGCCGGCTAGCGTTCCCGTGAGCCCGGGCACCCCCATCTCATCGATCGAGATAGCCACCGCCATCGCTCGCCCCGGCAGAGTTCTCACCGCCAGAAAAGCCTCGGCCTCGGCGAACCCCAGAACAAACGAGGCCAGGTCCGGACGTCGCGCCGACCCCTTCGAACGAGCCGTTCCCGGCGACGAGTAACGATAGCCTCCCGCGCTGAGCGGCTCTTTGACCAACCCCAACCGGCGGATGTCGCGCGACACGGTCGCCTGGGTGACCTCGAAGCCGTCCTCGGTCAGGGCGTCGACGAGTTCCGCCTGGGTGCCCAGCGGGCGCTTTCCGATCAGCTGGACTATGGCCCGCTCGCGCCGGCCACGTTCCTGGTCTGCTGACATATCGCGTCCTCCAATAGGGTGATGGCCTGGTCGATCTCGGCCCGCTTCACCACCAGCGGCGGCGCCAACCGCAGCGCCGTGGGGCGAACCGCATTGACCAGCAGGCCCGCCTGCAGGCACGCCTCAGCCACCGGACCGGCCTCGACGTCGAGTTCGACGGCCAGCAGCAGTCCGATCCCGCGAACCTCTTTAGCCCCAGGAAGCTCCATCAGGGCATCGCGCAGGTAGTCGCCTTGCTGGCGCACGTTTTCGAGAATCGCCTCGTCTTCGATGGTTTGCAAAACCGTCAGCGCCGCGGTGGAAGCCAGCAGGCCGCCGCCGTAGGTGGTGCCGTGGCTTCCGGGGGGGAGCAGTTCCGCCAGCGCGGTGCTGGCGCCCACGGCTCCCACCGGAACTCCCCCTCCCAAACCTTTGGCCAGAGCGACCGCGTCCGGCTTCAGGTCGTAAAGCTGGGCGGCCAGCCAGTGGCCGGTGCGTCCGATGCCGGTCTGCACCTCATCGAGCAAGAACAGTTTGCCAGAAAGGCGACAGGCGTTCTCTACCGCTTTCAGATAGACGGGGTCGGCGGGGACCACTCCTCCCTCCCCCTGGACCGGCTCCAAAAGCACCGCGCAGGCGCCCTCCAGGGCGTCCAGCGTGGCCCGGGTGTCGTTGAAGTCGACGAAGCGGAACCCCTCGACGAGAGGATGGAAGTTCTCCTGATACTTGGGGTTCCCGGTGGCCGATAGCGTTGCCATGGTGCGCCCGTGAAAGCTGTTATGGGCCACCACGATCACCGGCGGCAGCCCGTTCTGGTGGGCGTAGCGACGCGCCATCTTGATCAGCGCTTCATTGGCTTCCGCCCCCGAGTTGCAGAAGAACACCTTCTCGAACCCGCACAGCGCGCAAAGCTTGGCCGCCGCCTCCTCCTGGCGAGGAATGGTGTAGAGGTTGCTCACGTGAAGCAGTTTCCCGACTTGCTCCTGCAGCGCCGAGACCAGACGCGGATGGGAGTGGCCCAGCGAACTCACAGCGATCCCGCTCAAGAAATCGAGGTACGGCTTCCCCTCGGTACTGTAGAGCGTCACGCCTTCGCCGCGCTCGAAGGCAACCTCGGCTCTTTTGTAGTTAGCGAACAGTGATGACATCGCTCGGCTCCTTTCTCAGAATGGTTCCAGGCTCGGACGAGGCAAGAGACCGGATCACGACCTCTCCCACTCCCCACGCCAGCGCCGCCTTGGCGGCCGTGATCTTCGGGATCATACCGCCGGTGATCACTCCGCTGGCGATCATCTCGTCGAGTCCAGCGAGGGTGACCTCGGCCACCGTCCTCCCCTGCCCGTCCCGTAATCCCGGAACGTCGGTGAAAAAGACGAAGCGGTCGGCCTTCAGCGCCCCCGCCACGGCCGCCGCCGAGGTGTCGGCGTTGACGTTGAGCGGCGCAAAATCCGGTCCAAAAGCGACCGGCGAGACGACCGGCAAGAAACCTCCGCCCAGCAGGGTGCGGAGCAGATCGGTGCGGACTTCCGCGATCTCTCCCACCTGCCCCCAGGCTCCCCCCTGATAGAGGTCCGCCCGCAAGGTAGCGCCGTCGATGCCGGAAAGTCCCACCGCCGGCAAACCCGAGCGCTGCAGTTGGGCCACGATGCGTTTGTTCACGAGACCAGCCAGCACCATCTCGACCATCTCCATGCTCTCGGCCGGAGTGACTCGCAGTCCCTCGCGGAACTCCGAGGGCAGGCCGGCTCGGTCCAGCTGCTTCTGAATCTCGGGCCCACCGCCGTGAACCACCACCGTCTCGACGGCGCTTTCCAGGAAGCGGCTCAGAGCATCCAGGTCGGCCAGGCTGCTGCCGCCAAACTTCAAGACGGTGATCATGTCATATACGCTCCGTTGATCTCGACATAGCCGTGGCCGATGTCGCAGGTCCAGACCCGCGCCGTGCCCGACCCCATCCCGAGGTCCAGCCGCATCACGAACTCGGAGCCCTGCAGCACCTTGGAGGCGGCGGCCTGCCCTTCGGGGATGCCGGTGCCTTTGCTGAACACGGTCACTCCGTCAAAAGACAGTTCGCAGGTGTCCTCGGAAAGCTCCACCCCCGCCCGCCCCGCGGCGGCCAGGACGCGACCCCAGTTCGGTTCGGCTCCGGCTAGCATCGTTTTGAACAGCAGCGAACCGGCCACCGTGTTGGCCACCTGACGCGCCTCGGCATCCCCTACGGCTCCGGTGACCTGAATCTCGACCAGGCAGCGAGCGCCTTCGCCGTCACGCACGACCTTCTTGGCCAGATCCTGAGCCACCAGAGTCAGCGCCAGGGTGAACTCGGCTAACTCTTCCTTGCTCTGCACGGCCACCCCAGAGGCGCCGCTGGCCAGCACCAGGATGGTGTCGTTGGTGCTGGTGTCGCCGTCAACCGAGATGCTGTTGAAAGAGGCGTCGGTGGCCGCCTTCAGAGCCGCCTTCAGCGCCGCGGGCTCGACGGCGGCGTCGGTGGTCAAAAAGCAGAGGGTGGTGGCCATGTTGGGGTGGATCATCCCGGCGCCTTTGGCCATTCCGCCGATGCGGTAGCCGCCCGCAGCGCTTTCTACCACGGCCGCACAGGTCTTTTCGTAGGCGTCGGTGGTGAGGATCGCCTGGCAGGCTTCGGCTCCACCTTCCACCGACAGCCCGGCTCTGAGCCGAGGGATGCCCTCTCGGATCACCGGCATGGGCAACGCCTGGCCGATCACTCCGGTGGAGCAGATCAGAACCTCGCTGGTCTCGATCCCCAGCGAGGTCGCGGCCAGTTGGACCATCTCGCGAGTGTCGGCCATGCCCTGGTCGCCGGTGCAGGCGTTGGCGTTGCCGCTGTTGACCAGCACGGCGCTGGCCGTACCGGTGGCCACATTCTCGCGACAGACTTTGACGGGCGCCGCACAGACCAGATTCTGCGTGAACATGCCGGCGGCCGTGGCCGGGGCGTCAGCCCAGATCAACGCCAGGTCTTTGCGCTCGGGACGGATCCCGCAATGCAGGCCGGTAGCCTGGAACCCCTGCGGGAAGGTGACGTTCCCCGAGGTGAGTGTGATGGAGGCAGTTTGCGTCATGGTTGTCCTCTATGGTCCGATGGCGGGGAAGTTCAACCCGCTGGTCTCTTCAAGACCAAACATCAGGTTCATGTTGTGCACGGCGGTGCCGGCTGCGCCCTTGCCCAGGTTGTCGATAGCCGAAAGCACGATAGAACAGCCCGGATAGCCGCTGTCCCGCACCGCCAGGTGGCAGAAGTTGCTGCCCATCACCGCTTTGGTCGTCGGCAGCCCTTTCGGAAGCACCCTGACGAACGGCTCGTCGGCGTAGAATTTCGAGTACAAAGCGGCCAGGTCGGCGGGCTCGTGCCGCACGTAGACGGTGGCCAGGATCCCTCGGGTCATCGGCGTGAGGTGAGGGGTAAAGACCACCTTCTGGCCAACCGTCTGTTCGATCTCGGGCTGATGACGATGACCGCCGACGCCGTAAGCCTTGATCGTTTCGTTGACCTCGGCGTAAAGCGAGCCGACGTTGGCCCCGCGACCCGCGCCCGAAACCCCGGACTTGGCATCGATGATGGTCGGCTCTTGCAGCAACCCGGCCTTGATTAACGGCAGCAGCGCCAGCGCCGAAGCCGTGGGGTAGCAGCCCGGGTTGGCTACCAGGCGGGCGGGCGTGATCTCGGCACGGTTGAGTTCCGGAAGCCCATAGACGGCCTCTTCGAGCAGCGCCGGGTAGAGGTGAGCGCCGTCATAGGTACGGGCGTAAACCTCGGGGTCGGCCAGGCGAAAGTCGGCCCCCAGGTCGATCACCCTGCAACCGGCCTCCAGCAGCGCCTTCGTCGGCTCCTGGCTCTGGCCGTGGGGAAGGCAGAGAAAGACCAGGTCGGCCTCCCGGCCCAGTTCGGCCCAGTCGCGAGCGACCAGGACGTCGTCGTAGAAGCCGTGCAGGTTCGGGAAAAGGTCGTCCACGCGCTGCCCTTGCTGGCTGTGAGCAAGGCTTGCCACGACTCGCGCCCGCGGATGGCACGACAGGTAGCGCAGCAGTTCGGCGCCGGTGTAGCCCGAAGCGCCCCCGATGGCGACCTTCATCTCTGAATTTTTATTCACAAGCGCGAATATATATACCCAAGTCCCCTCTGTCAACGGCTGGTCGTGGTAGAGGACCAAGCCCGAGGCGGTGAGAAGCGCCCGCGAATGTCCTTTCGAAGCTACAGCAGGGGTATCATAGGGTTGTTGACCCTGATCTTCGGAGGGCTTCTGGCTACCGGGCATATCCTGCTACCTGTGGAATACATGGCGCGCGACTACCCCTACCGCGCCTACCCCCCGATCTCGTCCATGGGACCTTTCCTCGAGAGCTGGGGGCTAGGCGACTCGGTATTAGGCTCGTATCCGGCGCTGACCTATATCCACCAGGCGTTCGCCCGAGGCGAGTTTCCGCTGTGGAACCCCCTCGAAGCGCTGGGTCTACCCGCCGTCGCCTCCTTCGGGCTGGGCTACATGTTCCCGGTCCACTGGCTAACCTTCGGCCTCTTCGCTCCGCTCCTGGCCTGGCACATCGAATTGATCGCCATCGTGCTGCTATCTTCCCTGAGCGCCTACGCCTTGTTCCGTCGACTGACGGGCGATGATCAAGCGGCGGGCCTGGGCGCCACCGCCTGGACCTTCGGAGGCTGGAGCGCCTGCTACTACCAGCTCCCTTCTTACGCCTGGGCGCTCGCGCTCTTCCCGTTTCTGCTTCTGAACGTGGAACGTTGCGCGGAGCGTCGGCCGTTCGCTCCGTTGCTACTGGCCGTGGGGGTCTGCTTCATGCTCACGGTTGGGCACCTGCAGATGGTCGCTCCGGCCGCCATCTGGGTCGCCGCCTGGATGCTGTGGCGAGGGCGGGGAGCCGTGCGAGAGCTCCTCCTCGCGGGAACGGCCGGCATCCTGATGTCGCTGTATCATCTGCTGCCGATGATCGAACTTCTTCGACTCAGCGAACGAGAGCAAGCGCCTCTCGGTAACATCCTCAACGCCTTGATGCTGCCACGCGAGTTCCTCTGCATGGTGTTCCCAACCCTGATGGGACAGCCGTCGGACAATTTCTACTTCGGCACCCTGCTGGCCAACCCGGTCATCAACGGTCGAGAGCACTGCGTCTTCACGGGCGTCCTGGTGTTTCTGCTCGCGCTGCTCGCCCTGTGGCGCAAGGCGGCTCCATCGAGCCGGCCGGTGGGAGCCGTGGCCGCCGGCTTCCTGCTCCTGGCCGGAGCCCCCTGGCTGTACGGCCCGCTCTGCCGAGCCTTTCCCCCGCTCCTCTTCCTGACCCCCACCCGCTTTCTTCCGTTCGCCCTGTTCGCGCTTTGCATGCTGGCGACTCAGGCCTGGACCGACCTTCGTCGCCGACCTCTCGGGGCCGACGAGGCTCGGGGCCTGGTGGGAGTGCTGGCCGCCTTCTCCCTGGCGGCGCTCAGTTTTCTGCTTCCCGCCATGCGGGGCACCCCGGAGTTCTTTCAATGGCTGGCCTACTGGGCGAGCAGGAACTACGCGGCTCGCCCGCCCTTCTTTGAGGGCGACTTCGCGACGGTCTTCGTGCAACGAGTTCGTGACCATTTCAGCCTGACTTCACCGGCTATCGCGCTGTCCTTTGCGGTAGTGCTGGGCTGCTCTTATCTGCTCCTTCGTTCGGTTGGCCGAACGATGCCGTTCCGACCGGCCTTCGCCTTGCTGGTGGTGGACCTGGGGATGCACTGCTGGCTGATGAACCCCGCTTTCCCCGTCACGGCCTACTTCCCGGAAAGCCCGGATATCGAGTTTCTGCGCGCCGGTGCCAGCATGGAAGAGGCGCCCCGCCCCCCGGGCCGGGTTTCCGCGTTGGGGAACGGCCCCTCTCCCAACCTGCTTCTGGTCCAGGGGATCGCCAACTTCGAGGCCTACGAAAGTGCTCACCCGGGGGACTATCGCAAGCTGGTAGATGCGCTGAGTGGCGGAAAGCCGCAGCCCCATCAGACCGCGTTTCTCCTTCCCGCCGACGGCATCACGAGCGGGGCGCTCGACGTATTGGGGCTTCAGAGCATCTACGACCAGGCCGGCAAATGGCCCGGTGGCTTCCCGAGACCGGAATTCCGCGAGGCGATAGAGGCGCTGCACCGGCCCACGGCTTTACGAGCCTTCACCCTGGACAAGTATCGGGTCGCCCCCCGCGAGGAGGCCTGGAGAACCTTGATGAGCTCCGAGTTCGACCCTCGGCAGGAGCTGGTTCTAGAACGCGCGCCCAGCTATCCGAGCCCCCCTTCGGCGACCTTTGCATCCGTCACTCCAACCCTCTACTCCGGACAGCAGGTGGAATTTGACCTCGAGTCCGACCGCCCCACGATGCTGGTCCTTACGGACCTGGACTACCCGGGTTGGAAGGCCACGGTCAACGGCGAGGAGCGTCCGATTCTGAAAACGTTCGGTTTTGCCCGAGGCGTCGAACTTCCCGCCGGACGGTCTCGCGTGGTTCTTCGCTTCACTCCTCTCGGATTTCCCTATACGCCCTGGCTCTCCGCCATCGTCTTCCTGGCCCTTCTAGGGTTTGGCGTAGGTCGGCTGGCTCGGGCCAGAGAGGAGAAGTCTGCTGTCGCCAGCCCGCCCGAGGCCTGAGAGGTCCAACCTCAGAACAACCTCCACGGGCTCTTCAAAAGCTGCCGTTCGGGCCGATGAGGGTCCCGTTGTCCCAGGGGTGGGGTTTCCTGTTGTCGGCGTGATGACAAGCCGCAGGCCCGCATCGAAGCCTTCCTATCCGGCGAAACAGGATAAATCATGACACCACCGCGCTTACCGCTCCCCGCCTCTCCCCGTCCCTCCCTCCTGGCCAATCTCAGGGGGCTGCGAGGTCGCTTTCTGATCCTGGTCCTGGGGATCTATCTGGTGGTCGGCTCCCTCGGGGCGCTCGCCTTTCTGCAGCTGACAGGACGGATGATGGGCCGATTAGGCGCTGGCTACGCCACTCAGTATGCCCGTCAACAGCGAGCCCGTATCTCGGCCCGCTTGGAACGTGACGTCGTGCTGGCTCAAAAACTGGTCGACTCTCCCCTGCTACGCGCCTGGGCGAAAGACGAAAACGACCCCCGGCTCCGCCGTCAGGCTCTCGAAGAGCTGGAAAGCTACCGCCGTCTGTTCTCCGACCAGAGCTATTTCTTTATCGTCGACGAGAGCAAGAACTACTACTTCAACAACGCTCAGGACGAGTTCCGTGGCAAGGAGCTTCGCTATGTGGTGCGCCGGGACGACCCCCGTTCGGCCTGGTATTTCGACACTATCGAGAAGGTCGACGAGTTCGCCCTTCACGTCGACAACAGCGAACAGGTCGGGGCCACGAAAGTCTGGATCAACGCGGTGGTTCGCGACGGTTCGAAAAAGCTCGGGCTGGGCGGCAGCGGGCTCGACCTGACCGAGTTCCTCAAAGAGGTCGTGCAGTCCGAGGATCCCGGCGTCGAGACCGTGTTAGTCGACCGTCAGGGCTTCGTGCAGGGCCATTCTGACTCGAGACTGATGGAGCGCAACGCCAAAATCAAGGTCGAAGAGAAACGGCTGAAACTCTTCGACCTTTTCGACCCTTCGGAAAGGGCCATGCTCGAGAGCCGGCTTGCCGAAATCGCGGCTGGCGGCGCCTCCATCGACCACTTCGAGATGTTCAATCAGCAGGGCCACCAGGTTATCGTCGGTGCGGCCTATCTGCCCGAGGTCGATTGGATGGCGCTGGTTTTTGTCGACCCCACCCAGGTCGTCGAGTTTCGGCAGTTCCTACCGGTTCTAGCCGTCGCCGCCCTGGCTCTGCTGGCCAGCGTGGTCATGGTGTCCTACGCTATGGATCGACTGATCTTGCGCCGCCTGACCATGCTCACCCAGTCCACCCAGGAGATCGCCTCCGGCGATTATGACGTCGATCTCCCGGTCGATCGCAGCGACGAGATCGGGCAGTTGACCCAGTCCTTCAACCATATGACCGCCACCATCCGGGACTACACCCAGAACCTGGAGGAGAAGGTACAGGTTCGCACCGACGAACTGCGACAGTCGAACCGGCTGCTCGAGCAGTCCAACCGGGTGGTCATGGACAGTATCCATTACGCTCTGCTGATCCAGACCGCGCTGCTGGCCAAGCCGTCGGACATGCAGGCCTCGTTTGCCGAGAGCTTCGCCTTCTGGCGCCCTCGCGACGTGGTGGGAGGCGACTATTACACTCTCTACACCGACGGTCAGGGCGGCTTTCTGCTGGCGCTCGCGGACTGCACCGGCCACGGCGTCCCAGGAGCGTTCATGTCCATGGCTTCCAAGGCGCTTCTCGACCGCGCCGTGGCGGCCCGTGGCTTCGAAGACCCGGCTGGACTCCTGGCCGAGCTGCACGCGACCTTGCAGGACCTCCTTCGGCAAGAAGAGCCGGGCAGCCACAACGGCCTGGACATGGCGCTGCTGCGAGGCCAGCGGGGTAGCTCGCGTATCTGCTACGCCGGCGCTCGCATCCCGCTCTGGCTCCATCCGCCCGAGGGGCCTATCGAGGTGGTCAAGCCGGACAAGGTTAGCCTGGGCTACTCCCGAACCGAGCGCGAGGTGAAGTTGACCAACCGAGAGTTCGAACTTGCCCCTGGAACGCGAGTTTATCTTAGCTCGGACGGGCTGCTCGACCAGCCGGGAGGAGAAAAAGGCTTCGGGCTGGGTCAGCGTCGGTTGCAGGAAGCCTTTGTTCGATGGGAAAACGAGCCGTTGAAGCAGATGAACGAGCACCTAGCCAACCTGATTCAAGACTACACCGGCCCCCATTGGCAGCGCGACGATATCACCCTGGTCGGTTTTACCCTGGAGCCCCGCCCTTGAGCATCGATCTTTTCGCCCTTCGCGAGCGGCTGGGTCAGGCCGGCGCGCTGATCACCTTTTCCGGCTCGTTCAGCCATTCGCTTCTCGAAGAGCTTGGGCTGGCCGTGCGTAAGTACCTGGAGTCCGAGCACATCGAAAAGTCCGCCATGATGGACGTCTTCTCGGTCTACGTCGAAGCCTCGCAGAACGTACGAAACTACACCTCGCTCAAGCTGAAAAGTGGCGATGTCAGCATCGGTCAGTCCTCCATCGTGGTGATTGCCAAGCGCGAAACTCACTACGAAGTCAACGCCGGAAACATGATAGAGTCCGACGATGTCCCCCGCCTGCGGGAACGTCTGGAAACTCTTCGCCGAACCGACAAGCCCGGGCTCAAAGCTATGTATAAACAGCAACTGCGGGCTGAACGCGGAGCGGAAGCTTGCGGGGCCGGCCTCGGGCTGATCGACATGGCCCGCCGCAGTTCGGCGCCGTTGGAATTCAGCTTCGCCACGGTGGATGAAGACTACAGCTTTTTTAGCCTGAAGGTGGTGATCTAGTATGGCCTCCCTCGACAGTCTGGTGGTCGAACGCACCGCCTCGACCCCCTCGGTGGACTTTAATGCCGAAACGGGGCTGCTGGTTCTCAACGGAGAGTCCTACCCGGAAAACTCCTTCGATTTCTTTCGCCCCCTGCTCGAATGGGTGAGAACCTTTCTCTCCGGCAGCCAGGGTCCGGTCCGCCTTCAGATCGGGCTGACCTATATGAACACCTCGAGCATCAAGAGCATGATGGACCTGCTGGACCTGCTCGAGGACGCTCACGCTTCGAGCCGCGAGGTGACCGTGACCTGGTACTACGACGAAGAGAACGACCGAGCGCTAGAGATGGCCGAAGAGTTTCGGGAAGAAGTGACCTTACCGTTCTTCGTGCTCCCTAACCAGAGCGCATGAGCAAAAGCTTCGAGCAGCGAGCCAGGGAAGCGCTGGAGCAGCCAGGGGCGGTCGACACCGAACTGGGTCAACTGATGTTCCGGCTGCTCGAGGAGCGGCGCAAGATGTTACGTCGCCAGGAACGGATCGTGAAGATCTCGGACGGCTACCAGATCCAGCTACGCCACGCCAACCAGCAGCTTCAGGATACCAATCAGAACCTGGGGAAAGCCATGTCCGAGGTTCGCACGATCGGGGGGATGCTGCCGGTCTGCTACTGCTGCAAGAAGATCCGGGACGAACAAGGCTACTGGGACGAGGTCGAAAGCTTTCTGGCCAAACATTCGGACGCCGTCCTCAGCCAGGGGATCTGCCCGGCCTGCATCCAGGAGGGGATGACCACGCTGGCGATGCCTCGGCGCACTCATACCGTTCGGGGCAGCGAAGACGAGCGCCAGATGCTGCAGCGACTTCTGGAGGAAGGGATCGAAGAGGACAACCCGCTGCTCTCGGCTCACCTGGACCTGGCCCGCCGCTTTGCCAAGGCCTCCCGCCGCCTGGATAAGATCTCCAAGATCTCGGACGGGTTCCAAAGCCAGCTTAAAGAGCTGAACGCGACGCTGCAGCGCGCTTCGCTGACCGATACTCTGACCGGAATCGCGAATCGTCGAGCGATGCTTGAACGGCTTAAGGCCGAGGCCAATCGCACTCAGCGGGGAGGGCAACCGTTCACTGTGCTCATGCTCGACCTTGACCATTTCAAACGGATCAACGATACTCACGGCCACGAGGCGGGCGACCTGGTTATCATGGCGGTCGCCTCGACCCTGGAAAACAACCTGCGAAACTTTGATTTTTGCGCCCGCTGGGGGGGCGAGGAGTTCCTGGTCCTGCTGACCTCCAGCACTTTGGAGACAGCCATCGCCGTGGCCGAGAAGCTTCGCGCCGCCGTAGCCGCTCACGAGGTGGCCTACGAAGGCGAACGGATCGCGATCAGCTTCTCTGGCGGCATAGCTCTGCACTCGGATGACGGTAACGTCAACGAGACCCTCAGAGACGCCGACCGAGCGCTCTACGCGGCCAAGGCCCAGGGCCGGAACCGGGTCGTCATCGCCTCCTCCCCCGCCTCGGCTTAAGCTCCGCGGCGCTCGCGCCGAAGGGGAAGAGAGCGCTGTCCGGTTCGCGGCTTTAGCAAGGCATGCAGGAACATCAGGGTGGCACCCCGCATGCCAGGCCCCTTCGGGGAGAGAAGGATAAAATTTATGACCACCACATTCGCAAGCTTTGGCCTGCGCTCAACGCTCGTCAAAGCTCTCGAAGAGCTCGAGCACCACCAGCCCACGCCCGTTCAGGAAGCCGTGATCCCGCATCTGCTGCAAGGCAAGGACGTGATCGCTCAGGCCCGTACGGGAACCGGCAAGACGGCGGCTTTCGCCCTGCCCGCCCTACACAATCTCGACACCTCGAACAAAGACGTTCAAGTGCTGGTGCTCTCCCCGACGCGAGAGCTTGCCATGCAGGTCGGTAAAGCGATGGAAGGCTACGGCAAACACGACGGCGTGAACGTGCTGACCATCTACGGCGGCGCCTCGTACGGCCTTCAGAAAGGTAACTTGCGCAAAGGCGCCCAGGTCGTGGTGGGAACTCCCGGTCGCCTGCTCGACCTGATGCGCCAGGGGAACCTGCGCCTCGAAGGCGTGAAGCTGCTGATTCTCGACGAAGCCGACGAAATGCTCAGCATGGGGTTCACCGAGGAACTGGAAGAGATCGTCGCTCAGCTGCCCGCCGAGCGCCAGACCGCGCTTTTCTCTGCGACCCTGCCGCGCGAAATTCAGGCGCTGGCCGACAAGGCGACCCGCAAGCCGGTCAAGGTCAACCTCTCGGAAGAACTCTCTACCCGCACCGTCGACCTCTCCTACTACGTGGTCAAGGAGAACGATAAGGTCGCGGCCGTCACCCGCATCTTCGAGATGGAAGAGGTCAAGTCGGCTCTCGTCTTCTGCCGCACCCGAATCCAGACCAGCGTTCTGGCCGCCGAGCTAACCCGAGCCGGTATCCCCACCGAGGCGCTCTCGGGCGCTATGGAACAGGAGACTCGCGAGCACGTCCTGCGTCGCTTCCGGAACGAGACGTTCTCGGTGCTGGTGGCCACCGACGTGGCCGCTCGCGGTCTGGATATCGAGCATCTTTCGCACGTGGTCAACGTCGATCTGCCTCAGAGCCCCGAAACCTTCGTTCACCGAATCGGTCGTGTCGGCCGGGCCGGCCGTACCGGCACGGCTTATACCCTGATCACTCCCAAAGAGCAGTGGAAGCTGCAGCGCATCGAGCGCGCTATCAAGCGTAACATCGAGCCGCGTAAAGTTCCCACCACCAAAGAGATCATGCGCCGCCGGCTCGAGTTTCTCTACGCCAAGATGGACAAATGGCTCGGTAGCACCGACCGCTGCCGCAAGGAGTTGACCTGGGTCGACGAACTGCAGAAGGCCGGACACGACCCGCGCAACATCGCAGCCGCCGCCCTGAAACTGGCCGCCGCCTCGGAGAAGGAGCGTCCCATCTCGGAGATGAGCGACGAGTTGGCTTCGCTGGAAAAACCTTCCACGGCGGCTCGCCAGAAGGCATCTCGCGTCGCGAGAACCCCCGGTGGAGCCGAGGGCGACGGCGTGCAGCTGATGGCGACCATCGGCAAGGTGCATGGACTGAACCCCAAAGAGATTCTGTTCCAGTTGACCAAGATCGCTCGGATTGATGGACACACCATCGGTAACATCCGGATCACCAAGACTCGCTGCTTCGTCGACGTTCCTCCGGACGCTATCAAAGCGGTCCTCAAAAAGAACGGTCACTACAAGATCGGCAAGCGCGCCTTCACCTTCCAGGTGGGCTAGCCGTCCCGCGCCCCGCTGCGGTAAGCGAAAAGCTCGCTCTTGAAAGAGAGCGAGCTTTTTGCTTTGGGGTCAGAATCTGACCGTCAGGCTTCGGGGCTCGACCTCGATGGTCAGGGGCGTGGTTCCCGTCCAGGGGTCGCCGTCGAGCTGCACCTGCTCGATCGGGTCGGTCACGACCTCGATCTTTCGAGCCTGCTGGTAGATCATTCCAGGCAGCCCGAGATGTTTGCCGCCTCGGGTCGAGACCATCTGGCGCAGGGTACCGGGGTAGCCGGCGGCAGGATAAACGCAGAGGTCGAGCAGGCCGTCGTCCATACGCGCCCGGGGGGCGGGCTTCATGCCGCCGCCGTAGTTCTGGATGTTGCCTACCAGCATCAACCAGAACGAGGTCGCCAGTTCGACCCCGTCGACCTTCAGCACCGCCTGGCGAGGCGAACGCCGGTAGGGGCCCAGCCGCTCGAAGGTGGTCAAAAAGTAGGCCAGCGCCCCCAGGGCGGCCTTTCTTTTCGGGTCTAGCGTGTGGGCCACGTGAGCGTCAAAGCCGATCCCGGCGAAGCAGACGAAGTAGCGCTCGTTGATCCGACCTACGTCGATACATCGAGGGACCTGGTCGAGTAGGTACTGGCAAGCGCGCGTCGGCTCGAGAGGAATCCCCAGCTCTCTGGCCAGGACGTTCTCGGTGCCTACCGGCACCAGCCCCAGCGCCACCTCACTGCCCACCAGGCCGTTGGCCACCTCGTTGAGCGAACCGTCGCCTCCTGCGGCCACCACCAGTTCGTAGCCATCGACGACGGCCTGGCGCGCTACGACCGTAGCGTCGCCGGGTCCGGTCGTCTGATGCACCGCCAGGTCGATGAACGGCTGACGCAGCGCCTGGCTAATAGCCGCGAGAGGCGAGACCTTACGTCGACCGGCGCTGGGGTTGATGATAAGAAGCGTTTTCACCGAAGCGGAAAGCTCAGAAGCCGATGAACACCGGCTCGGGAACCAGGTCCACGCCGTAGGCCGCCTGGACCCTCTCGGTTACCAGTCGAGCGAGTTCGACCAGTTCGCCCGCGCTGGCCCCGCCTCGGTTGGTCAGAGCCAGCACGTGGTTGGTCGAAAGCCCGACTCGGGCCTCGGGCGTCGGCTTGAACCCCTTGGGCAAACCGCTGTTCTCGATCAGCCAGGCGGCCGACAGCTTTTCCTGACCCGGCCCGGCGGGATATCTCGGCATCCCTGTGGCCGCGACGAGTCGCTCGGCCGTCGTCGCATCGACGATCGGATTGGTGAAAAACGAGCCCGCCGAGCGGTGATTGGCGTCGCTGGGGTCGTAGACCATCGACTTGCTCCGACGAACCTCGATGACCAGGTCTCGAACCTCCTGCAGCGTGCTCACCTGGCGATCGCGGCAGCGCTCTTGCAGATCGCGATAGCGCAAGGCTGGGGCGCCCCCGGGCTGAAGGCGGAACTCGACGGCGACGATCAGGAAACTCCCCAGGCCGGCTTCTTTGAAATGGCTGTGGCGGTAGGCAAACTCACACTCAGACGCCAGATAGCGGAACGGACGACCGCTGCGCAGGTCGTAGCCGTCCACAGCCACGATGGTCTCGGCAACCTCCTGCCCATAGGCGCCAATGTTCTGAACCGGGGCGGCGCCCACGCAGCCGGGGATGCCAGACAGGCATTCGACCCCGGCCCAGCCCTGTCGTGCCGTTTCGGCGACAAACTCGTCCCAAACCATCCCGGCCCCAACCCGGACGACGACCTGGTCGGCGCCCGATTGCAGAATCTCTAGCCCGGAGTTCTCCATCTTGACGACCAGTCCGTCGAAACCGCCGTCGCTGACCAGCAGGTTGCTGCCCCCACCCAGAGGCAGCAAGGCGGGACGGTCCGCCTCTGGCAGGTTCCACCACCAATCGACCAGTTCGGCCGCTTGTTGGGCACTAGCTATGCGAGCCAGTCGGCGAGCCGCTCCCCCCACCGCGAGGGTCGTCAGAGGCGCCAGCGGCACTTGCTCTTCGAATAGGGCTGTCCCAGTCATTCAACCTCCACGGCAGGTAACTTGACCTCTCCGGGAACCGGAGGCGCGGAGACGTCAGGAAGAGAGGGATTTCCACCCGCCCCCTGGCCGGTTCCCTCTTGGGAGGGAAAACTGTCGGGAAGCGGAGCGGGAGTGACGAACGGTTGAGGAGCGGTCGTTCCCGGAGCCACGTCCGGAATGCTGTTATCCAACGTCTCGGGAAGGATGTAAGAACGCCCATCTCTGGCCGGAGTCGGGCTGTCGCCGACCAGCGGGGTCTCTTCGACCAGCGGAGTCTCGGTAGCCTCCGGGGTGGGAGAAATCGAGGGGCTGGGCGAGGGAGAGCCCGAGGGCGCCGCCTTCTCCCCTGTTTTGATGATGTCGGGGGCGTTGCCGTTCGGCACGTAGGTGGGGAAGTCGCGGTACTCTTTACCGTGCAGAGCGTTCCCCATGACCTGACGGAAGATGGCCGCTGGCAAGTCGCCGCCGTAAGAGTTATACATCGGGTGGTTGTCGTCGTTGCCAACCCAGACCGCACAGGTGAAGTACGGCGAGAAGCCACAGAACCAGGCGTCGACCGAGGAGTCGGTGGTTCCCGTCTTACCGGCGATAGGCCAGCCCGGAACCTGGGCGTTGGTCCCTGTCCCCCCTCTTACCACGTCGGAAAGCAGAGAGGTCAGCGCCACGGCGGTGTCGGGCCGGAAGACGGTGCGTCCAATCGAGGCGCGATTGTCCTCGAGGACCTTACCGCTGGAGTCTTTGATCATCTTGACCGCCGTGGGCGTAACGCGACGACCGCCGTTGGCGATCACCGAGTAGAATTCGGCCATCTCCAGCGGAGTGGCCTCGACGGCGCCGAGCGCGATACTGAGGTTCGGTTCGATCTTGCTCCGGATCCCCATCTGATAGGCCAGGTCGATCACCTTGTCGACCCCCACGACGTCCAAAATCTTGATCGCGGGGATATTCCGCGAGCCCTGCAGGGCGGTGCGCATCGTGATCCATCCCAGACTCTTGCCGTCGGAGTTTTTTGGAGTCCAGCCGCCGGGGCTGCCGTCCTGGTAGGTCACGGGGCTGTCGTTGACCTTGCTCTCCGGGGTGTAGCCAGCCTCCAGGGCAGCTCCATAGACGGCAGGCTTGAACGACGAACCGGGCTGCCGCTTGGCCTGATGAGCGCGGTTGAACTGGTTCTTCTCGGTCCAGCCCAGACCGCCGACGAGCGCTTTGATATAGCCGGTCTCGTTCTCGAGCAGCACCAGGGCGCCCGAGTCCACGTCGAGTTCCCAGCCGGCAGCGTTGACTTCTGCGGTGACGGTCTGCTGGGCGTAGGTTTGAAGCTGCGGATCCAGGGTGGTGACGATGGTCAGCCCGCCTTTGTACAGGTCTTCTTCCTTGTAGCGGGCCGAAAGCTCTTTGATCACGTACGAGGTGAAATAGGGGTAGCGGTCGACCTGACTGGTTCGCTCGCTCCCGCCGCCGAACTTCATCTTCTTGCGGGCGGCCATCGCCTCGTCGAACTGCTCTTGAGTGATAGCACCGGTGGCCAACATACGGCCCAGCACTTCGTCCTGACGGGTAAAAGCGCGGTCGGGAGTTTCCAGCGGATTGAAGCGAGAAGGCGCCTGGATCAGACCGGCCAGCAGAGAAGCTTCGGCCAGAGTCAGATCTTTGGGCCCCTTATTGAAGTACACTCGCGAAGCGGAATGGATGCCGTAAGCGCCAGCCCCAAAGTAGACCTGGTTGAGATACAACTCCATGATCTTCTTCTTGTCGTAGCGGCTCTCGATCTTGGTGGAGAGGAAGACCTCTTTGACCTTGCGGACCTTGTCGTCGTCGCCCAGCGGGAAGACGCCGCGGGCCAACTGCATGGTGAGGGTCGAGGCGCCCTCTTTGACCTGGCCAGAGGAAGCCGCGTTATAAACGGCACGGGCGATGCCGATCGGGTCGACCCCGTGGTGTTCGTAGAAGCGGCTATCCTCGGTAGCGACCACCGCCGTCGCGACCCAGGGGCTGATCTCGTCGATGGGCGCCCACACCCGGTTCTCCTGAAACAGCGTCGTGATGACGCTACCGTCGGAAGCCAGCACCCGCGTGGTCTGGGAAGGGCGGTAGGTCTCCAGGATGGAGACATCGGGCAGGTCGCTGCCGTACTTTTTGTAAAGTACGGCCAGGGTACCGAACCCTAGCAAGGCCGCCAGGACTAACCCCGCCATACCGATCCTCATAAAAAGGCGCACCCAGAGCACCCAGCGCGGACGTCGTTTGCCCGATTCTCTCACATCACCCATTGTGCCATTGACCTTCCCTCGGAGCCGAGAAGTTACACCCTCTCGCGCTTGAAAAGTTCTCTTCCCAGTCGGAATCTACTCCAAGTTTCTTCCCCGGGGGAGGTTTTTGCCCCGCCCCTGTCTGGCAGGTCCGCATGGCAGGGGCGAGAAGTCGAGGCGGTGTTAATTGGACTGTGTGGTTATGCCGGCGTGGGGAAAGACACGGCGGCTCAGGTATTACTCGACGAACTTGGATTTCAGCGCATCGCGTTTGCGGACCCGATCAAGAGCGCTCTGCTGGCCCTTGACCCGCTCATCCCGGGCGAGGACGACGGCCCTGTGATGCGGCTCTCCCAATTCTGCCAGGCTCACTCCTGGAGCGAGGTCAAAAACTATGCTGAAGTGCGCCGCTTGATGCAGATCATGGGTACCGAGGTGGGGCGAAACTTGTTCGACCCGGACCTATGGGTGAAACTTGCCAAGAGAAAGCTCGAGAGCACCCTCTCGGTCGGGGATGTGGTGGTTACCGATATCCGATTCCCTAACGAAGCCCGCCTGATTCGCGGTTACGGCGGAGTCCTGGTCCGCCTCGAGCGTCCCGGCTTTGGACCGGTCAACGAGCACGTTTCGGACCGAGCGTCCGAACGCTGGGCCTACGATCGGCGACTCGATAACGACGGCGAGATCACCTCGCTGCACGCCAAGCTGCGGCAGTTGGTCACAGAGCTTCGCTGCTCGGAAGCAGAAAGGTCAGAAGAAGTATGATTGTCGTTCTCAAGTCGGACATCGTTCCTGAGCAGGTTGCCCACATCGAGGAGCAGTTGCGAGCCCAGGGGCTGGAGATCCACTCGATCGCCGGCGAGGAGCGCAAGGTGCTCGCCGTCGTCGGAACCACTCTCCCCGACCCGCGAGAGGTGCAGCTCCTGCCCGGCGTGGCCGAGGTGATGCGGGTCTCGAAGCCTTACAAGCTGGCCTCTCGAGAAGCCGCTCCCGAAACCACCCGGGTGAAGCTTGGTCCCAACGGTCCCGTGATCGGTGGGCCTCAGGTGGTGGTGATGGCGGGTCCGTGCAGCATCGAAGGCCGCGAGAAATTCATGGAGATCGCTGCTCGAGTCGCGGCAGCCGGCGCCGGCGTGCTGCGCGGCGGCGCGTTCAAACCGCGCACCTCGCCCTACGCCTTCCAGGGTATGGGCGAAGAGGGGCTGAAAATTTTGCAGGAAGCCGGCCAGACCTACGGGCTAGCCACCGTCACCGAAGTCATGTCCGCAAGCCAGATCGAGCTGGTGGTGAAATACGCCGACGTGCTACAGATCGGCGCTCGCAATATGCAGAACTTCGAGCTTCTCAAAGAGCTCGGTCAGCAAGACAAGCCGATCTTGCTCAAGCGCGGTCTCTCGGCCACCATCGAAGAGCTGTTGATGTCGGCCGAGTACATCCTGGCTGGCCCCGGCAAAGCCCAGGTGATCCTATGCGAGCGCGGCATCCGGACTTACGAATCGAGCACTCGCAATACCCTCGACCTTTCTGCCATCCCTGTGCTCCGGGCCCTGACCCACCTGCCGGTGGTGGCCGACCCCTCTCACGGCACGGGCGTGCGCACCTACGTGCCGCCGATGGCTCTGGCCGGACTCGCTGCCGGGGCAGACGGCCTGATGATCGAGTGCCATCAGAACCCGCCGGAAGCGTTCTCTGATGGCGCGCAATCGCTTTATCCCGAACAGCTCGAGAAGCTGATGAAAGACCTGTCGGCCATCGCACCGGTGGTGGGCCGTCAGATCGAGGGGCTGCACCGTCGAACCAGAGCTGTGAGGTCGGTCCAGCCGACCGCCGGCAGCGACCTGGTCGGCCTTCAGGGCGTGGCCGGTTCGTTTTCGGAGAAGGCGATCCATCGCTACTTCGGGACCAGCACTCCGACCCGCTCGTACGAGTCATTCGAGGACCTGTTCGAAGGCGTGGCTTCGGGAGACGTCGCCTACGCCATGGTGCCGGTCGAGAACTCCCTGACCGGCTCCATTCATGTCAACTACGACAACTTCCTCAAACACGAAGAGCTGACCATCGTGGGCGAGATCAAGGTGCGCATCCAGCATAACCTGGTGGCTAACCCCGGGGTCAAGCTCGAGGACATCCAGCAGGTCTACTCTCACCCCCAGGCGGCCGCCCAGTGCGAGACGTTCCTGGGTTCTCATCCCGACTGGCAGGTCGTCAACATGTACGATACGGCGGGTTCGGCCGACTACATCGTCAAAAACAACTACGTCCGCGCAGCGGCTATTAGCAGCCTGCAAGCGGCCGAGCGGCTGGGGTTGACGGTGCTGGCCGAGGGGATCGAGAGCCACGCTCGCAACTTCACCCGCTTCGTGGTGGTCACCCGACCCGATCGGGCCCGCGGTAAAGGCGACATCGATAAAGTCTCGGTCGTCTTCGAAACAGCCGACTCTCCCGGTGCGCTCTATGCGGCGCTGGAGTGCTTCTCGCGCTTCAACGTCAACATGAAAAAGCTGGAGTCGCGCCCTATTCCCGGCAAGCCGTGGGAATACATGTTCTACCTCGATCTGGCGATGCCGGACAACCCCATGCACCTGGCCGAAGCGCTGCGCTCGCTGATGGCCAACGTGCCGTTCTTCCGCGAACTGGGGCGCTACAAAGCCGCGCCGTAGCCGGCGGCAAGGCAGAAAAAGAGGGCGCCTCGTCAGCAGCGAGACGCCCTCTTTCCTTTGGGAGGCGGAAGCTATTCGCCGGGAATCCAGTTATCCTCGGGGGTGACAGACTCGACGAAAGCGGTCAAAAGCTTGACGGTATTGGCCAGGTCTTCGAGCGCCAGCATCTCGCAGGGGTTATGCATGTAGCGGAGCGGAATCCCGATCAGACCGGTGGCGACTCCGCCCCGGGAAAGCTGAATCACGTTGGCGTCCGTTCCGGTCCCGATGCCGCTGGCCGCGACCTGGTACGGAATATTTTCCTTCTTGGCTACTTCGACCAGGCGGGCGAACACTTTTCGGCTGATGTTTGGACCGCGCACGATCACGGGACCCAGTCCAAGCTTGACGTCCGCGCCTTTGCGCTTATTGGCGTCGGGGATATCGAAAGAGTGGGTCACGTCGATAGCGATAGCGATGTCGGGGTTGACCGAGTAGGTCGCCGCCACGGCGCCCCTCAGACCGATCTCTTCCTGCACCGCCGAGACACCGTAGGTGGCTGCCTTGACATCTTTCGAAAGGGCTCGCAGCGTCTCCGAGACGGCGAAGATGCCGGCCCGATTGTCGAACGATTTGGCCACGGCGCGTCCGTCGAGCATCTCTTCGAAAAAGGCGTTCATGGTGACGGAGTCGCCGATGGCTACGCGCTTGCGAGCCTCTTCACCGTTCTTGGCGCCGATGTCCACCCACAAGTTGTGAATCTCGGACTTCTTCTTGCGCTCCTCGGGGTCCATCAGGTGGATCGCCTTCTTACCGAGCACTCCAGGAATCGAGCCGCTGTCCGTGTGAACCAGCACTCGCTGACTAACCATCACCTCTTCATCCCAGCCGCCCGAAGTGGCGAGATACAGATAGCCGTTATCGTCGATGTAGCGGACCAGAAATCCGATCTCGTCAGAATGTCCGTCGAGCAGAATCTTGGGCGACCCGCTGGCGTTGTGGACCGCGATCACGGAGCCGAGGACGTCAGTTTTGACCGAGTCGGCGACGTCCTTGACCCGGGCCCGAAAAACGGCCTGGACCGCTTCTTCGTAGCCGGCGCTACCGTGGGTCTCGACCAGGGTCTTGAGATAGTTCAAAGCATCCTTGTTCATAGGCTCGCCCCTTCCCAGCCACCACCCTCACGTCCTCCAAGAGAGGTCAGGTCACTCGGCTTCTTCGACGATCACGTACTCCTCGTCCTCGCCCAACTGCTCGAGGTCGTCCACCACTTGCTGAAGCGCCGACATCCGATCGTTGGCTATCTCCAGGGCGTAACAGACGTAGTCATGTCCTTCGCGAACTTTAGCGAAAGCCGCCTCGAGTTCGTCGGCATCTTCCGACTCGGCATCGAAGAAGCGATCGAACGCTTGACAGCCCTCTTCGAAGATCTGCAGCCCACGACGAAGCAGATACGACATCTGGACGTTGTACTCGTCGTCCGGAAAGCGTTGGGATTCCTGAGCCAGCAACGCCTGCATCTCGGCCGCGTGGCGCTCTTCGAACTCGGCAAAGTTGTCCGCCATCAGCTGCAGATGGTCTTCCAGCTCTTCGAACAGCTCCTCGCCTTCCAGCACGCCGGCCACAAACTCACCCAGTCGAGTCATCGCCGGTGTGACATAGTGATGACGAGGCTCGAGATACACCACGCCTTCCTGAATGCCAAGACTCGTGGGGGGTGAGCCAACAGGGGCCTGGCGAGGTAGCAGGGAGTGGCAAGCCGGACAGGTCTTGGCTCCTTCGGCCACTTCGGCCGAGCAGCGTGGGCAGAGCACTTCTTATTGTCTCCGAGCGGCCGCGTCCGCTTCCCGTTGATGAAGAGCCTGGGCCTCTTCCTGGTAACGCCGAGCCAGGCTCTGGTCGCCCGCCTTGGCGGCCAGGCGCATCAGCAGTTCGACATTACTGCGCATCTCGGGAAACGAACGGTAGGCCGCTTCGGCGTGCGCTTTCGCTTCGGCTTCCTTGCCCTGATTGAGCTCGATCAGGGCCGCCCGATGCAAGGACAGATAGTCATACGGGTCTCTCTTGAGCGCCTCCTGGAACAAGGCCAGCGCTCCTGCCTCGTCGCGGGTGGCCAGGGTCGCCTCAGCGGCGTGATAGACCGGGTCCGGGCGAGTGGTCAGGCTGGCCGCCCTCTGGAAGTAAGCGATCGCCTCGGGAAACTTCTTCAGCTGGGCCGCGCAGCTCCCCGCATTCATGGACAGCGAATACAGCGCCCCCGGCATCGGCCTGGCCAGAGCGTTCTGGTAGTGCAGCAGGGCGGGTTGCCATTGTTGAGCGCGACGGCGCATGTCGCCTAACAGAGTCTGCACCGAAGAGCTCTTCGCCAGCTCCGGAGAGAGGGCTCTGAGCATCCCTTCCGCCCCTTCCGTGTCGCCCTGCCGCTGACGCAAGATGGCGTCGGCCAGAGGCGCCAGGTCATAGCCGGCCTTCATGGCCGCTTGCACTCTAGGCTCTAGTCCACCAAGTCGGTCAAGTTGAATCCGGCCCAACAGCCCCTGCATAACCGACTCGGGGTCGGACATCTGCTGCGGCGGTACGGCGTTGGGGAAGGAATCCGGAAACTCGGAGACCTTTGGGTCGGTAAGATACAGCGAGCGTGGAGCCTGGAACTCTAGCAGCGGGCGGTCGTCCGTGTTGAGTTGAACCAGGCTGTTCTTCCAGGACTCGATCCGTTCGACCACCTCGGCCCGGGTTGCGACGTAAGTTCCGAAGATGTACTTCGGTTCCAGTAAGCCGATCAGCTGAAGCCAGACGGCCACATCTTCTTCGGCCCAGAGCTTTTCCAACCGAGCCAGGTCGAAAACGACCGGCTTGTTGGCCCCGACCAGGAAGATGTCGCCCGGTCCGATCTGGAACACCATCCCTTCGGGGAAGACCGAATAGAAGGTCGAAAGCACCAGGTCCAGGTCGTACTGGGAGACGGAGTAAAGCTGAAACCACTGACACATCAGCCCGCCGTCGGTCAACCGCTCGGAACAGGCCTTATAGAAATCTTCGGTGTAAAGGTTACCGATACCGGCGATCCAGGGGTTCGACGGCTGGCTGACGATCAGATCGAACTGTTCCGGGGCGCCCAGGATAAAGGTGCGCCCGTCGTTGACTTCGAGGTCCAGCTTCTTGTGGTTCAAGACGTGCTCGGTGTACGGACCGAAATAGCTTTGAACGTCCACGATAGCGGCTTCGAGTTCAGCGCAGCGGACAATCTCCACCGAATCGAGCGCCACCAACGTGGCCGCCGTGACGCCCGAACCCAGGCCTACCAGAGCGATTTTTTTGGGCTCCGGGTGGAGAGCCGCAGGAAGTAGGCCGGTCAGGATCTGGTGAGCCATATCCTGAAGACCGAGCGAGGCGTCCGTCTTCCCGTTCACTTTGAGATAGGGCGAGTGAGACCCGTTGAAGCCCACCGTGACCGTGGCCGAGACGCCGTCCTGGTAGAAAGCCGGCTTGAACAAGAAGTGGTCCGCGCGCGCGTAGATACCCGCGCCCGCCGAAAGTCGGGTCGGGTCCCAGGCCGGGACCAGGGCTACCAGCACCAGCCCAGCGGCGGCGACGCCGCCCAGTCGGGAGAACGGCGCTCCGTTCGAGCGGTCAACCGCCGCCAGGATCACACCCACCAGCAGATTCGTCACCACGGCGCCCAGCAGCGCTTTCTGAGCGCCAAAAGTCGGAACCAGCACGAATCCGGCCAGAAACGATCCCAGGATGGCCCCACAGGTGTTGGCGGCGTAGGCCTCTCCCAACCTTTTCCCCAGGGATGAGATGCGATCGGTATAGAGATGAGTGACCAGCGGAAAGGTCAGTCCCATAGCCAGAGTTGGCAGGAACATCAACACCAGAGCCAGTCCGAAGTCGAACAGCAGAATCTTGGCGAAGTCCTTATCCAGTGCTGGGATGGCCACGACCATCACTTCGGGCAGCCGCCCGATCCCGTAGGTTGCCATAAGGGCGGACAGCGCAATGACCATCTGAAGCACGCCCAGATGCCAGACCCGCGGAGTTCGGCTCCCCATGCCCTTCTTGTAAATCAGGGAGCCAAGTCCCAGCGAGGCCAAAAAGGCCGTGAGAATAATGGCGAAGGAATAGGTCGAAGAGCCCAGCGAGAGGATAAGCCCGCGAGTCCACCCTAGCTGGTAAACCATCGCGGCAAAGCCGGAGACTCCAAAGGCAACAGGTAGCAGCCATCCCCCACCGCCGGAACTCGGACGGTCCTCCGGAGCGGATTCCTCGACTTCCGGCTCGACCGGACGGTCTCCCTGGCGCTTAGATCCCACGATAGCGAGAACGCCGATGATCAGGTTGCCGGCCGCAGCCCCCGCCACCGAGAGCAGAAGGCCGAGATTGGGGAGCAGGACGAAGCCGCCCACCGCTGCGCCCACGCAAGCGCCCAGGGTGTTCCAACCGTAGATGCGAGACAGCCAGGAGCCGACATCTTCGCGGGTGGCCACGAGAAGCTGGGTAAAGGCCGGAAGAGTGGCCCCCATCGCCGTGGTCGGCGGTAGCAACACCAGAAAAGAGCCGAGGAAGACCAGGGCGTGAAGGGCAACTCCTTCAGCTCCGCCTCGAGCCGCCGTCAGGTAGACGTGTTCGACCCCATCGAGTAGGAGCAGGGAGAGCAAAGCCCATCCTCCGATGAACAGCTCGAGCACACCGTAGACCGCCAGAAAGCGGGCCGAGCCACGAGGGTCGCCAGAGGCGGCCAGTCGGCGCCGTTCTCGGTCGGACCAACGTCCTGCCAGAAAAGAGCCCAGGGCGAGACCGCTCATGAACACCGTGAGCACGGTCGATACGGCAAGCACCGTGTGTCCAAAAGTTAGGGATAGTCGGCGCGTCCAGAGCACCTCATAGACCAGCGAGGTAGCCCCCGAGAAGAAAAAGAGCGCGAGGGTCCAGGCCAGGGAAGTTCGCTTATCAGCCATGTCCGGGCGCCGTTCGCGCCGTAGACGAGGAAAACCCGCCAAATTTTTGGCGGATTTCTCTAGACCTAGCATCCCCTGGTATAGGCCCACGACGCTCAATGGGAGCCTTTCCTTGCGGAAGAGGAGAATTTATTTTAGATTTATTCAAAGGAAGTGCGAAAAGCTCTCATCGACCACCCAGAAAGGACGCCCCTAGTGAATATGCCCCCCAGTCGACGACGTCGCGTAGAAATTCTGATCGACAACCGCATGCTCGGATTCCTGCGCCCGACCCCCGTAGCCGGACCTATGGGAGTACGGCGCAAGAAAGACTCGCTCGAGTTCTTACTGCCCCAGCAAGGTCGGGCCGACTCCCAGGGCCCCTCGAGCGGCAGCAAAGCCTCCTAGTCGAGAACTTTCCGGCTACAGCTCAGCGGGGCCGAGCTTCTTCATAGGAAGAGGTGCTTCGGCGCCGAAGGCGGCTCCTCGATGGCAGGTAGACGCCCCAAGGAAAACATTGTCAGCCTCAACGTCAAGCTGGCGTGGGCCATGTTTCCGCTTGTCCTTGTCTTTATGATCTTCTCGTTCTCGGTCGTGCTGCGGCACGAGAGAGCGATTCTCAAAGCCGAGTCGCACAGTCGCGGCAGCACGCTGGCATCTTCGCTAGCCATCATCTCGGCCGAGGCGATGAGAACCTTCTCGGATTACCAGCTGCAGGAGAATCTGGATCAGTTTTCTCGACTTCGCGACGTCCGCTACGCCGAAATCCTCAACGAGCGAGGGCTGGTCGTAGCCTCTACCAAAGCCTCGGAGATCGGCACCTCCCCCGACGACCCTCTCACCATCTCGGCCCTCGAAGCGGCTACCGAGCGGGTACGCCAGAAGCAGTTCCAGGGCAAGGAAGTCCTCGATGTCGCCCAGCCGATCCTGGTGGCAGGCCGGCGCCTGGGCACCGTGCGAATCGGGGTCGGCCAGGAGGCGCTGGATCAGGCGCTCAAGCAGTCGCTGCGCCATTTGCAGGGGCTCACCCTCATTCTGCTCGGCGGAGCGATCATCTTTGCCGCCCTGCTGGCCCGCCAGTTCACCCGCCCCCTCCTGGCTCTGGCGACCACGGCGCGCCGTGTTGCAGGCGGCGACTTGCAAGCCCGAGCCAAAGAGGACTCGAACGATGAACTCGGCCTGCTCGGGGCCACCATCAACCGCATGGCGACCCGACTCCAGACCATGCTCGAACGGGAGAAGACGGCGCGACAAAGCTTGCAGCTTCGCGTCCATAATCTGCTCGAATTTGCCGGCCGCGTGCAGGCCGGCGACCTCAACGGGGAAGCGCCTGCGGGCAAAGATGATGAGATGGGCCAGTTGACGCTTGCCGTCAACGAGATGGTCCGCCATCTGCGTATCATTCTTGAGGAAGAGCGCTCCATGCGCGACCACCTCGAACGCTCGCGCACCGAACTCGAAGAGGCCAACGTCAAGCTCAAGGAGCTTGACCTGATGAAAAGCGAGTTTCTCAACACCGTCTCCCACGAGCTCCGCACCCCGCTTACCTCGATCAAAGCGTTTGCCGAGATCTTGCTCGACAACGTGGGCGAGGACCCTGAGACCCAGGTCGAATTCCTGGAGATCATCAACAAAGAGTCCGACCGCTTGACTCGACTGATCAACAACCTGCTCGACCTCTCCCGTATCGAAGCGGGTCGTATGAAATGGGACCGCGAGCCGCTGGACCTTCACGAGGTGGTCAGTACGGCCGTGACCTCGCTGAGAGGCGCAGCCGAGAAAAAGGGCCTTCAGCTGGAAATCGAGCTCGAGGAAGAGCTTCCCACCGTCGGCGACCGCGACAAGCTGATCCAGGTAGTCACCAATCTGCTGGGCAACGCCATCAAGTTCACCAGCGAGGGCGGCCGCGTCCGGGTACTTGCTGGGCGCAAAGACCTGCTGACCGCCCGCATCGAAGTGCAGGACAGTGGGGTGGGTATCGAGCCCCAGTTCCACGACTCGATCTTCGAGAAGTTTTCTCAGGTCGACTCTTCGGAGACCAGAGATATCAAAGGGTCGGGCCTGGGGCTGCCGATCGCTCGTTCGATAACGGAGCACCATGACGGAAAGCTCTACGTGGAAAGCGAGCTGGGCCTGGGCTCCAGCTTTATCGTCGAACTTCCTCTCCATATCGAGGACGAAGCCGACGGCGCTGCGGCGGCCGACGAGCCGGAGTTCTCCCTGCTCGAGCACGGCTTCGAGCCGGGACAGACCGTCCTTATCGTCGACGACGAGCCGTCCATTCGCCGATTTCTCAGGCACATTCTCGAAGGCGAGGGGTTCATGGTGATCGAGGCGCGGAGCGGCGTCGACGCTGTTGCCATCGCCGCCCGAGAACGCCCTTCGATCGTGCTGCTCGACCTGGTGCTGCCGGACATCGACGGCTTCGAGGTGCTGGGTCGACTCAAGCAGCAGTCGGCCACTCGCAGCATCCCGGTCATCATCTTGTCCATCATCGAGGACGAAGAACGCTGCTTCCGCTTGGGTGCGAGCGATTACCTGCCCAAGCCGATCGACCGAGAGCGACTCGTCGATCGGGTCAGCCGCCTGATCGCGGCCGGACCGGCCCGGCGTCTCAACGGGACGGGCCACGTGCTGTGTGTGGACGACGACGATAGCGTGCTCAAGGCGGTTGCCACCATCCTGACGGGCCACGGCTTCGAGGTCGACATCGCGCGAAACGGCAAGGACGCTCTTGAACTGGCCCGGGAAAAACAGCCGGACCTGGTCATTCTCGACCTGATGATGCCTGGGATGTCCGGTCACGAGGTGCTGCTGGCTCTCAAACAGAATAGTGGCACCGCCGAGATCCCGGTGATGATCCTGACGGCGGCGGAACCCGACGAGAGAATTCGTGCCCTGCAGGGGGGAGCCGAGAGTTTGATGACCAAACCGTTCACCGAGAAAGAGCTGGCCAAGTTGGTGCTAGCCGCGCTGCAAGGAACCCGCGACGGTGTTCCTACCAGTATGAAATCTGGTAACTAAAAGGGAAAGGATGAGACTCGATGCCTAAGACTATCGTCATCGCTGACGACGAACCTCATGTCCTTCGCTCTTTGGAGTTCATTCTCAAAAAACAAGGCTACCGGGTGGTCACGGCCACCAACGGCGAAGAAGCCCTCGATCGGGTCAAACAGAACAACCCCGATCTGGTTTTCCTCGACATCCAGATGCCGAAAATGGACGGCAATACGGTACTGCGCAAGCTGCGCGAAGACGAGCAGTACCAGAGCCTGTACATCGTGATGATCACCGCCAAAGGGCAAGAGGTCGACCGTCTCAATTCGTTAGAGAGCGGGGCTAACGAATATGTGACCAAGCCTTACTCTCCTCGTAAACTGGTCACCAGGGTCCAGGAGATCCTCGGGGAGTAATGGGCGTTTGACCAGCCTGGACTTTCTGGTAGAAAGCGACACCCTGGAAGCCTTCAATCGGGGCTTCGCCTCGTTTGGTCTGCGCTTCTGGCTGGTCGACAACGACCATCAACCGCTCGAAACGAGCAGTTCCACACCGCCCCCACCGGAAGCGTCCCCTCGACTGCTGCCGCTCGAAGTCGCCGGCCTGCCCGTCGGTTTCCTTGCCGTCGAGGAAGCCCCCGGCCTGTCCACCCCGCAGCAGCAATCCGAGCTTGTCTCTATGGTGATGGAGCGCCTGGAAAAAGAGGCCGGGCTTCGCTATGAGCTTCAGAACACGCTCGAAGAGCTGATCTCGAAGTACGAAGAGCTGACGGTCCTGTATGAATCGGCCGAGACCGTGGCGACCGTCATGAATCTCGAAGAGGTCTCTCGTCGTATTCTTGACCAGGCCGCCGAGATTCTTGAAGTCGATCACGCGTCCCTGATGCTTCTCGACGACGAGGCTCGCGAACTCGAGGTGGTGGCCGCGCGTGGGCTACGTTCGGACGCCGCCGGCAAAGTGCGGGTCCCGCTGGGCGAAGGGATCTCTGGCTCGGTAGCCCAGAGCGGAGATGCCGTCCTGATCGAAAACCTTCAGGACCATCCCCTCTATAGCCGTGACGCCCGAGCCGACCAGGAGTGGACTTCGCTGATTTCGGTCCCACTGAAGGTCCGTGACCGAGTGCTTGGCGTCTTGAACGTCAACAACAAAAAAAGCGGCGCCCCCTTCTCGTCCGGCGACCTCAAGATGCTGATGGCCCTGGCCCAACTGGCCGCCATTTCCATTCAGAACGCTCGAACGTATCAGAACGCCATCACCGACCGGCTGACCTCGCTTTACAACTACGGCTATTTCCGAGAGCAGCTTGACCGCACTCTAGAAGACTGCCGCAGAGAGAACGAGACGCTTTGCCTGTTGATGTTCGACATCGACCATTTCAAAAACTTCAACGACGTCAACGGGCACGAACTAGGAAATGTGGCGCTGGTCGGCGTGGCCTCGCTGTGCATGGTCAACAGTCGCCAGGCCGGGGATCGCGTCCCTGACCTGGTCGCCAGGTACGGCGGTGAAGAGTTTATGATCCTTCTTCGCGGCGTGACCACCGAGCGGGCTCTCGAAGTCGCCGAGCGAGTTCGCGTCCGAGTCGAATCCGAACATTTTCCTGGCGGCGAAAACCAGCCGAACGGGAAGGTGACGATCTCCATGGGCGTCGCCACTTTTCCGTATCACGCCCAAAACGGCGACGAGCTGATCAACAAAGCCGATGAGGCGCTCTACCAGGCTAAGAGAGGCGGTCGCAACCGTGTCTGCGTCTCCGGAGAGTAGCCGAGACAGGGACGCCGAGTGGGCGGCGCGCCTGCCCGAAATCCCGGCCTCCACCGGAATTCTCTGGCCGTCGGTCGCGATAGGCCTGGCCTTCGTCATCTGGGGCCTCTACCTGATTCTGACCCCCCACCGCACCGCCTCTCCTGAAACCAATCCTGGGACCGCGCCTCGACCCCAGGCGACCCAGGCGGCCAAACCCAGCGACGGGAAAGTCTTCCGGGCAGGGTTTGTCGACTCGAAAGATTCGAGCTTCGCCCTGGGCATGGAAGAGTTCGCCAGGCAGGTCAACGAGCGCTCGAAAGGAGAGCTGCGCGTGGAACTGTTCCCCGGCGGGCTCGTCGATGGCGTCCAGATGGACGAGCGCACATTAGTCGAAGCGGTACGTAGCGGAAGTCTGGCCGTAGGGCTGGCCACCACCTCTCCCTTGACCAACTACAACCACCTGCTCGACGTCTTCGATCTGCCGTTCCTTTTCTCGGACGAGACCCAGGCCGATAGCGTCCTCGAGGGGCCGGTCGGCGAGACGCTGCTGGGCTGTCTGAAAGACAAAAAGCTGCTCGGACTGGGCTATATGGAGGTCGGCTTCCGGGTTTTCTCCTCGAGCGTGCCGCTCCCCGACTTCGCTTCCTTCTCGGGCAAGAAGCTTCGAGTGATGCAGAGCGTCACGTTCACCCGGTTTATCAAAGCCATCGGTGGCGATCCCGTGCCGTCGCCCGTCGACAAAATCTATCTCATGGGCAAAGAAGGCTACATCGACGGCGCCGACCGCACCTACCCTACCTATTGGGACTTTCGCCTCTACGAAGTCCATCGCTACATCACCGAAACCCGCCACGCCTATTCGGTCAAAATGCTGTTGATCAACGAAGAGCTCTTCGCCACCCTGGCGCCGGAAGATCAGCAGATACTGCGGGAGAGCGCAAGGGAGGCCTCACGGCTTCAGCGGAAGAAACAAAGGGAAGCCGATGATGCTGTGAAGCAGTTGGCGCTCAAAGAGGGGATCAAAGTGTTCCCGATCGCTCCGGAAGAGCGAGGAAAGTTCCTCGAAGCTTCCAAAGAACTGTACGATGAGTATCGGCGCAACCAGTCGGCCGAGATCCTCGACGCCATAGTCAAACTTGCCAAAGTCCAGTAGGGAAAGGAAACCTCGCGATGTCGTCGAGAGTGAAAATTCAGAAGCTTGAGATCTGGGACAACGATCTGCCACCCGTCTGTATGGTATGCGGCGTCAAGCCGGCCCAGACCAAACACGACACTCAAGCTGTCCATGTCCCCTTTCCCCTTGGGCTGCTGGGCATCGTCGGCAAACTGATATCTCCCAAAAAGATCCCTTTTCCGGTCGTCTGCTGTAACGAATGTAAGCCCGGGTACGACAATGAAGAGAATATGTCGAAGATCTTTGGAGCGCTGTACTCTGTAGCGTTCTTCTCGCTCTTGTACCCCGTCAGCACCAGGACGCCCAAAGACGCCCTGGTCCCGATCATCATCTACATCATCGTAGCTATCCTGCATAGCCTGTACTTCTGGACCACCGGAAAAAAATACGCCATCCGATGCGTGGGGATGGACCACGGTAACATTGCGATGGAGTTCCCCGGCGGGATGTGGGGCGTAGCCTACACCACCTACCGTCGGGAAAAGTCCGACCGGCGCCTGGGTCGCAGCCCGGCTCCCGCAGCGGCAGCCGGCGCCGAGGCGACCGACCAGGGTCCCGCGCCCGCAGGGGCGCCCGCGATCGCCAGCGGCCCGGTCACTCCGGCCGCCGAGCCGAAGTCCGGCGGCGGGGGTATCCCCCTGGATGGCGACGGCCTGGCAAAAATCCCCGACTCCCTTCCGGAGTTTCTCGCAGCGATCAAGGAAGGCGACACAGAAAAAGTCACACGCCTGCTCAATGAAGGCGGCGACGCCTTCGAGTGCCTGCAAAACGGTATGAACGGTCTTCACATCGCCTGCATCGCGGGACTGATGCAGATGGCCGACCTGCTGATCAAGCGCGGCGTGGATGCGAACTCCGAAATGGACAACGGCCTGACCCCTATGCACCTGGCCGTTCAATCGAACAATCAGGGTATGGTCGGCCTTCTGCTGGCCAAAAAAGGCAATCCGAACTACAAGAACCACCAGGGCATGACCCCGCTGCACTGGTGTGCCGGGGTCCAGGATAGCCGCCTCGACCCCACCAACCGCATGAAGATGGCCCAGATCCTGGTCAAGGGCAACGGTGACATCACGGTTCGTGACAAGTTCGGACGCACCCCGGCCGAACTCGCCGACGAAGGCGGCGAAGGCAAGGTCGCTCAAGTCTTCAGCTAGAGCCCTCCCCGCCCCCAGTAAAAAAGCGCACCAGATGGTGCGCTTTTTTTCTGGCTCGAGAGTCCAGCCGCGCGACAAGGTCAGCGATACGGCAAGAACAGACGAAGGCTTGCTCCGCCCTGGGGCGATGCCTCGGCGGCCGCCCATCCGCCTCGCTTCTTTGCCATCTCGGCGACCCGCCAGAGGCCCAGACCGGTACCGCCAAGTTGGGTCGTCGGCCCTTCGCCCAGACGATAGAACTGCTCGAAAACGGCATCTCGTTGGTCCGCCGGGATACCCGGTCCAGAGTCGTCGACCGAGAACAGCACACCGCTCTTCCCTTCGAACAGGAAAGGAGTAGCCCGCACGACCACTTCACCGTAGCCGTTGAGAGCCGTGTACTTCACGGCGTTGTCTACCAGATTGGCCAGACAGCGCTCGAGTTCGCCCTCAGCCAGCGTGGTCAGCAGTTCGAGCCCGGAAGCCAGATCTAATTTAAGGGCGAGGTTCTTGGCTCGCGCTAGCGGTTCAAAGGTCCGATGCACTTTGTCGAGCGCGGTCGAGATCAGGGTGCCATCCTCGGAGGCCGGCAACGGCGCCGACTGCTCTTCGGGGCTTTCGAGAGAGAACAGCAGGCGCGCTAACTGGTTCGAGTCGTCGTTGATCTGGCGCAACAGTTCCAGCGTGAGGTCTCGGTCCTCGTGCCCACCTTCGAGCAACACTTCAAGACGGCTTTTCATCCCGGCCAGCGGATCGCGCAGCCGGCGACGGACCTCTCCCACCAGAGTGTCGAGCCGTTGCGACAACCGCTCGACGGGCTGGATATCCTTGAGCCGAAGCACCCAACCGGCACAGCGACCCGCGTCTCCGATGACGGGGTCGAGCCGAGCCAACCAGAGCACCTCGGGGCGATGCGACATAATCTGCTCGCGAACCTCGGGGGTCGTCGAATCGAGGGAGTCGCTGACCCAGCGAACCAGAGGGTCCGACTCCAGGCACTCCCAGAAGACCTCGCCGTCGACGAGAGCGGGGTAGAAATGTCGGAACCGCTCGGAGACAAACTGGACCGAACCGCTGCGGTCGAGACCCGCCACGGGCTCTTCCACGAAGTCGAGCCAGCCGTCGAGCAACTGGCCGCGGATCCGTCGAGCCATCTCGCTGGCCTACTTCGCGTCTTCGAACTGGAACTTGTAGCCGATACCGTGGACGGTCTTCAGCAACTTGGGAGAGGACGGCTCGTCCTCGATCTTCTGTCGCAGGCGTCGCATGTGAACGTCGACCGTGCGGGTGTCGCCAAGGTAGTCGTAACCCCAAAGCTGCTCGAGCAAGAAGTCGCGGGTAAAAACTTTGCCAGGGTTGGTGCTCATCAGCTTGAGCAGGTCGAACTCTTTCGGCTTGAGTTCGACCTCTTCGCCGTTCTTGCGAACCTCGTGCTTGACCAGATTGAGAGAGAGGTTGCCGAAGCTCAGTTCGTCTTTCTCTTCGGCCTTACCGCTAGTGCGACGAAGAACCGCCTTCACTCGGGCCACCAACTCGCGAGGCGAGAACGGCTTCGGGACGTAGTCGTCCGCACCCAGTTCGAGTCCGAGAATCTTATCGATCTCTTCCCCTTTGGCGGTAGCCATGATGATCGGCGTCCTCATCTCGCGACGCAGGATACGAGTGACCTCTAGTCCGCCTTGTCCGGGCAGCATGATGTCCAGGATGATCAGGTCGGGGCGATCCTGCTTGGCGATATTGACCGCTTCAATGCCGTCATAGGCGCAAATGACCTCGTACCCTTCCTTTTCGAGATTGTACTTGATCAACTCTACAATGTTGCGCTCGTCGTCGACGACAAGAATGCGCTCTTTGGCCATGCTCACTTACCCTTGGTCTTGGATTCCAGGCAGGTTCCTGGTAAGGCGTCGAGATCCTCTAAAAGTCAGAAGCTACAAGATGATTCCGGCCAGCAAGCGACCCGTCCGCCCGTGGTCGCGGCGGTGACTAAAGAACAGTTCCGGGTAGCTTACCGTACACCAACCCGAGACCACGATGTTCCTTTCAGGCACGCCGGCTCGCAGCGCCATCAGGCTGTTCGCCCTCCACAGGTCGATAAGGGCCTTCCCCTCGGCGCCCGCGACGATGAGTTCGGGGTTGTGGGGGAAAGCCTGGCGGAACTCGCTCACGACCTCGGGTCCCACTTCGAACTTCTCCGGCCCAATGGACGGCCCCACACCGACCAGCACGTCCTCCGGGTTGCTTCCGTAGAAGCGCGACATCGCCTGGACGGTCTCGCTGACGATTCCCGCTACGGTGCCCCTCCAACCGGCGTGAGCCAGGCCGATGCAACGAGTTCTGGGGTCGTGGAAGAAGACAGGAACACAATCCGCGACCGTCAGGTTCAGGGGGATTCCGGGAACGTTCGTCACGCAGGCGTCGGCGGGATAGAGCGGCCTGGGCGCGGTGTCTCTCCTTTCGGGCATCGCCGGCCGCTCATCGATCCGAGCCACTTCTTTACCGTGAGTCATGGAAAGAAACCAGGTCAGGTTATCCTGACCGAGACAAGCCGCGAAACGATGACGATTTTCCCACACGGCGGCCGGGTCGTCAGCGACCGTAAAGCCCATATTCAAGCTCTCGAAGGGGGCTTCGCTGACGCCTCCCACTCGGGTAGAGCATCCGTGGGGTACAGTCAGGTGAGGGAAAGTCACGATCTGGGTCGAGCCGACATCCTTGAGCGGGGTCTTCTGCATCGCCAAGGTTTCTTTCCCCGCCACGCTGGCACTGCTGGGGGAAGGAAATCCCCAGACCACACCCGGAATATCCCACCAGATGGTGGGGATTTGGACAGGCTCTGCAGAAGGAGAGCCCATCACGTTGAGAAGTGCCATCGCACCGGGGTCGGGAAGATGGTTGGGAGGTAGGGAGCCGTGAGAGCTGCCGTCTCGATATTGTTTTTACTTGCCGTGTTGACCACCACGGCGCTGGGTCAAGAGGCTCGCGAGTCCTTGCTCATGGAAGAAGGCGCCTACGGCACCACGGTCCAGGGGGGCTTGGCCGACGGAGAGCGCCGGGCCTACTACCTCATGGCCGAGAAGGGTCAGCAGCTGAAGGCCAGGCTGGTCAGCCTGGAAGACAATGGGTTCCTGGTCGTCACCGACAGCGAGGGTCGCTCGCTGCTGGAAAACCTGCCCAAGTCCGCCCGCGTGCGGAACCTGGATGTCGTGCTGCCGCGAAGCGGTAAGTACCGACTCGAGGTTGCTGCCTCGAAGGGGCAGTGCGCCTATCTGCTCGAGGTCAGCCTCGACGACCCCGTCGAAGACACTCCGTAAAAAGAGGCGCCGTGGCCTACGGCGCCTAGCGCAGGATGCGCTCTTTTTCCCGCTGAGCTCGAAGGGCGTCTTTTTGCAGTCGCTCCTTCGGCCAGGACGCTTCGATGTGACCCCAGGGCAGCGCTTCGTCAGGATGACGCTCGCGATAGTTCTCCTCGTCAAACGACAAGCCGGCCTGGGCCAGCGCCTTCTGATAGGCGGGGTAGCTAGGGTCGTGGCGCACTTCGGCCAGCACCTTCCCCATACGGCGGTCGGCTCGCGCTAGCAGTCCTTCCAGGGTGGCGATGCGGGGGCTTTCCGAAGTGACGCGAACCCCACCGTCGCGGGCCAGCGCTTTTTTGACCATCGCCATCCGCTTCTTGGCGTCCTTGACCCCGAGCTGAGCCGACCACTGATATGGCGTCAGCGGTTTGGGCACGAATAGCCCCATCCCCAGAGTGATACGCGCCCCCGGGTTCCCCACCTTGCGCTGGAGGGCGCGGGTGCGCTGCACCAGGGAAACCAGCGCCTCGATATCCTCTTCGGTTTCGTTAGGCAGCCCCACCATGCTGTACATCTTCAGATTTTCAATCCCCTGACGGAAAGCGCGCTCGGCAGCGTCAAAGTAGCAGTCATCCGAGAATCGCTTGTTGATCGAACGGCGTAGCGATTCCGACCCTGTCTCGGGTGCCAGCGTCATAGAGCGAGCGCCGCTTTTCACCATCGCCTGGATCATCTCGTCCGGCAGTTGGTCGGCCCGCAGCGAGCTGAACCCGACACGCAGGTCGGCCTCCATCAGGCGCGAGCAAAGTTCCCGGATCTCGGGATGGTTCCCCACGGTCGCCGAAATCAGACCCACCTTGGGGTGATGAGTCCGAACCTTGTCGATCGCCCGCCAGAGATGGTCCAGGCTTCGCCAGCGCACCTTCGGGTAGGAAAACCCTACGGTACAGAAGCGGCAGATATAGGGGCAGCCGCGAGAGACTTCGATAAGGAACGAGCGGCCAAATTCGGTGTCTTCCGTCAAAACCAGCGAATGGGTCTCTTGCTCGGCGAACAGATCCCGGTCGATGTAGTTCTTCCGCACCGTGCTGGAAACCCCGGCCGACGCCTCCAACCCCTGGAACCGACCTTCCGCAAAGAGGGGTGAATAGAGCGACGGGATATACATCGCCGCCTCTTCGGCCAGGGCTCTCAGACGGGTCTCCCTGGGTTCGCCGACGGTAGCGCGGATGGTGGCGACCATCGGCTCCATCATGTTCTCGCCTTCGCCCACGCAGATCAGGTCGAAGAAGTCGGCCATCGGTTCCGGGTTGAGCATCGTCACCGCGCCCCCCAGCATCACCAGGGGGTCGCCGTCCCGTCGCTCGGCCTGCCAGAGCGGCAGCCCTGCCATCTCGAGCATATTCAGAATGTTGACGTAGTCCGGCTCGTAGTTACAGGTAAACGCCACCAGGTCGAAATCGGCCACCGGGCGCTGGCCTTCGAGCGTCAGCAGAGGCGAGCCCGAACTTCGGTACCACTCTTGTTCGTCGGCATCAGGAAGAAAGAACCGTTCGCAGATCACTCCGGGGATGGCGTTGAGAAAGCCGTAGATCAGCTGGATACCCAGGTGGGACATGCCCACCCGGTAGGTGTTCGGGTAGCCGATCGCCACGTGCAGGTCGCCCCCCTGAGCGGGCCGCACCAGGGCGATCTCGGCCTCTAAGCGGGTCCTTGCTCTATCAACGATTTTCCAATGCATACGACTGCTGCACTATAGCACAACTGCTGAACGGGGAAAGCCGTAGCAGGTTTCTTCCGGGGCGAACTTTTTTCGCCCGCCCCGCCTCTGTCCATCCTGGAGGGGCCCCTTGCGGGCAGGTTGCCCTCCTCCCCCCTGCGAATCGCCACTCGATGAGTGCGCCGCTGGTAGCCAAATGGGCCGAACTTCTCCACCTGGGCCGAGCCATGGACGTGGTCGAAGAGCTGGAGAAGACACGTATTCGCCTGACCATCGTCGGCAACGGGTTTCGGATCGACGGACCCAACGCGCTTCTCTCTCCTGAACTGGGCCAACTGGTGGACGCCCACGCGAACGAACTGGCGGTCGTTCTTCGCCTGTCGACTCTGGGTACGGACAGCCTGGGTCTGACGCGACTTCACCACGCGGTGCTGACCGACGATGCTGTGGAAGTCCAGCGGCACCTGGCCAACGGGGCTCGCCCCAACGGAGAGAACCGGCTGGGTCAGACCCCTTTTCACGCGGCTCTGGCCAAAGGGAACAAAGCCGTGGTCGAGGCGTTGGCCGTGGGCGGCGCCGACTTTAGCAAACCGGATATCGACGGACGCAGCCCTCTGCATATCGCGGTCGAGGCCGGCCATCGAGAGATCGTCGGCTTCTTGCTGGTCAACGGCGCCCCCGTCAACACGGGCGACTTCTTCGGTCTGACCCCGCTGGCCCGGGCGGTCGGCTCGAACCAGGCCGACATCGCCCAGCTTCTGGTCGAGTACGGCGGCGCCCTGGAGGACCCATCTCAGCCCAGCGCCGACCGCGATTTTTTGCAACTGGTGCTGCGCATGATCAACGGCTACTCCAACGAACTGTACGCGCATAGCCTGCGGGTCGCGGACGTGGCCCGCTGCATGGCCCGCGATCTGGAACTGCCCCCCGATGATCTGAAGACCGTCCGGCTGGGCGGCCTGTTGCACGATCTCGGCAAAGTCAGCCTACCCGATGACATCTTCGACCAGGCCGACTCGGAGGTCTCCGATGACGATGTCGACCTGCTGATGAGCCACCCCGAGGACGGCGCAGAGGCGCTGCCCGCCGGGGCCGTCCCCGCCAAATGGCCCGTGCGCGCGGTGGTCTTGCACCATCACGAAAAGTGGGACGGCAGCGGATTCCCTTCGGGCCTGGCCGGGACGCAGATTCCGCTCTCCGCCCAGCTGGTAGGTCTGGCCGACTACTACGACCATCTGGTCACCCATCGCAGCTACGACCCATCGATGCCGCAGAAGCAGGCGCTGGAACATCTCAACGAGCAGGTCGGGCACCATTTCGGAGAAGAGGTCCTCGATAGCCTGTTCCGGGTCGCCGACCTGCTTCCGTTCTACACCCCACGGCGCTAGCCGCTTGGCCCCCGGCCGCTAGGCGGAAAGCTCGTGATGGGCCTCTGTCTCGAGCGCCTCTTCGACCGGCGGCTCCTTGAAAGGGCCCCAGACCTGTAAAATCGCGGGAAGAATCAGCAGCGCCGCCAGCAAGATCCCGATCACGCCGGCGGCCAGGATGAACCCCAGGCTGGCCACTCCCTGGTGGCCACCCAGCGCCAGCGTTCCAAAACCAGCCACCGTCGTCATGGCCGACAGCGCCGTCGCCGGACCTGTGGAGTGATCGAACATGTTGACGCGACGCTCTTCCTGAGCGCGGTGCAAGATATGGATCCCGTAGTCCATGCCGATGCCCAGCAGAAGGGGTAGCCCCATGAAGTTCGCCAGGTTGAAAGAGATCCCGTGCAGCGACATCGCCAGCAGCATGAACAGCACCCCGAGAACCAGCGGAACCATAGAAAGCAGCGTCCACACGGGCGAGCGGAAATACAAGAACAGGATCAGGCTGATAGCCACGATGGCGTACTTGCCAGCGTCCTCGAATGCCCCTTTCAGCGTGTTCGTGTGGTGCCAGATCATGATCGGCGCCCCGATGGCCAGAGGGTCGAGCTGACGAACCTCTTTGACGAATTCGTCGAGCGCGGCGCGCTCCCAGATGTTCTTTTTCGGGTAGACCCGAAGCACCAGCTTTCCGGTTTTCCCCACCGAACGCAGTTTCAGGTTCTCCGGCAGGTCCTGGACCTCCATCTGGGGGTTGGTGTCCTGTTTCTTCAAGAACTCGACCATAGAGTCCAGGTCGCTGAAGAAGTTCATCTGGAAATTTGTCAAACCGTCTTCGATCGGGCCCGGTCCCAGACCTGAGAGCTGCTTGAAGAGCAGGTCCATCTCGCTCTCGAATTTTTTGGTCGACTCTCGAACGCGAGCGGAAGGGTGGTTCAGCAGGCCGTCACGCTGAGCTTTGAAATACCGCTCCAGTTCCATGAAGCCGTCGCCCAGGCGGCGAAGCTCCTGCCCTCCTCCCCCCTTCCCCATCTCCTCGGGGTTGGGAATATTGACGTCCTTGACCAGGTCGTGCAAGCGCTGCAGGGAAGCCAGCTTACCCGGCGTGATCTCGGGGAACAGGTCGCTCACGGTATCGACGTGAGAAACCGTCGAGAGCGCTTCAAACTTCGCCTTCATCTCGCGAGCGTGAGGCACGTCGTCGGCCAGAGAGACCGCAAACAGCACCGTCTGGCCCCCGTCTCGGATCAGCCGCAGTTCCGTCTGCACCGACTCGAGCCGCTGATCTTGCAGACGCAGCAAGTTGTAGTCGAAGCCCACGGAAGAGATACGAGGCCAGGCCAGGGCGACGGCCAGAGCCAGCAGAAGTAGCGTCAGCGGCGCGCGACGAAGCACGGCCGATTCGGCCCGAGCCACCAGAATCCGACTGCCCAGCGCCATCCCACCGTGCCCGTGCTGGCGGTTGCGGTCCATCAGCAAGATCACCGCAGGCAGCGGAAGCACCGTCGAAACCAGACAGAGCAAGATGCCGAAGGAGGCGATGATGCCCAGTTCCGAGACGCCTTTGAAGTCGGTCATCCCCACCGCCCAGAAAGCGGAAGCCGTGGCGAAGGCGCTGACGGCGATATCGGCTCCGGTGCCGACCAGAGCTTCCTCCATAGCCTCGTAGATCGTGTGGCCCTTGGCAAACTCTTCTTCGTAGCGAAGCATGATGTGGATGCCAAAATCGATTCCCGAGCCCACCAGGATGGTGAAGAAAGAGATGGTCAACAGATTCAAGTGACCGATAACGATTGTGGTGAATCCGATGGTCCAACCCGCACCCAGCACGAACGAACCGATAATGGCTATGGGGCGACCGACCTGGCGAAAGGTGAAGGCGAACAGAATCGCCACCAGGATCAGGGACAGAACCCCTGACTGGTTCGAGTCAGCTTCGGAACTGACCATCTCGTCGTGCTCGAGCAGCGGCTCGCCGGTGATCCCGACTTCCAGCCCGGGATAGGCTAGCTGAGCCTTCTCTACCGTCTCCCGCAGCAGTCCGATGGTCTCGGCATCTCGCTTGACGAAACGCAGCAGAAGAAGGTGAACGGTCCCCTCACCGGTGGTGTGATAGAAGCTGGTCTCCTGCATACCGCCCTGGCTGCGCTCGGCCAGCTCCGGGCTGGTCTCGCCAAACAGCATCCCTCCCCAGGGGGAGTGATAGTCCGAGCGGCCACGCGTCTCGACGGCCCGCCGAAGCTCGTGAAAGATGTCCCCCAGGAACGGCAACATCGAGACCAGCTGGTCCTGTCCGCTGCCCGAAACGTTCCCTTCGAAGTCCGAAAGCAGCGCCGCCAGGCCCTGAGGGGAAGACAGCGACAGCAGAAACGGCTGGGCCTCTTCCACCGCGCCGACCAGCGCCTCGAGATCTGGCTCATCGAGGAACAGCAGCGCTCGACTGGCCAGGAACGGCAGCTCCACCCGCGGGAAAACGGCTTGGAAATGCTCGGGATACTTTTCCAGCATGTCTGCCAGGATATCGACGTAGCCTTCTCGCTGAACCCTGGTGCCGCCCTTGATCATGACGACGACATCGTCGGCCAGAGGAAACTCCGCGACATACCGCTCCTGGATATCGTGAAGCTCATCCTTCTCCGAAATCAGGTTCTGGCGGTCGGTCTGGAACTCGAGATACTTCGCCGAGCCTGCCAGACTGAGCACGAAGACCATCAGCGAGACGACCAGGATGGGCCAGGGGTAGTCCCTGGTCAGGCGGGAGCAAAGCCGCATCGCTCGCTCCAGCGGGGAGGGACCTTTCACTCTGAGGGGGCGTCCTCTCCCCCGAGGTCGGAACTCGGGGTTTGAGCCGGCGTCGGCTTCGCCGTGGAGGCTGGTGTAGCAGCGTCAGTGCGGGGGTTACCCTCTGCCGGAGGGTCAGGCAAGCCCAGGATCGGCTTCAGAGGATTGTTGTCCACGCGCTTCTCCAGCTTATCCAGTCGCTCGTTGAGTTCGACCGACTTTTCCTGGAACTTCGAGATGGCCGTTTTCAGATCGGCCCGTACCGTGGGGTCGCTGGTTAGCGCGTGCAGGTCCTCCGCCAGATAGTGGTACTCCTCGATCTTACGCGCCCACTTCTTGGTCTGCACGATCAGCGCGCGAACGGACTCTTCGCTGAGATTCCCTTCGAGCATCTGGTCGACCATAACGCGATACTCGTCGGACCGGGCGGCGGCCATATTTAGCGTAGCGGTGAGGCGATCGCCCTGCCGGGTCATACGCTCTCCCCAGCCCTGCAGGTTTTCGCTGAGCTGCGGAGTCATCTCCGTCATGCGCTGGCGAACGGCCCGGGTCTTGTCGTCGAACTTCTTGATCTGACCCAGAATGGCGGCCTGCTGGACGTTGAGGTTGGCCTCGAAAGCTTCTAACTGCTTCGGAGCCTGGATGCTGGCGGCCCGGAGTTCACGGCTGTAAAAACGCAAATTGGAAGCGGTGTCTTTGGTGCGTAGTCGGAAGGTCGGGTCGGCCAGAATGTCCCGCAACTTCTCGGTCTGCTCTCCCAGCGCGGTGAAAGTGTTGATCGTCGTGCGAAGCTGGTCGTCCTGTCGGGCCGACTCTTCCGCAAAAAAGATCTCATCGGGACCGATATTGGTCTCGCTCGGAGACACGGTGATCTCGATCCAGCGGCGACCGTTCATGTCCGACATCACCGCGTAGGTGGAATCCCGGGGGATCTGCCGAAAATCATCAAAGTTGACCTGAGCGCGCACCAGGGCCACTCCGCCGGTCAGGGGGGCCAGCCGCTCCTGGATATCCTTGGGAGCGAAATCGATGTTCAGCACGCGGCCGCGAGGTACGCCGCCGATGGTGACCGAGTCTCCGGGACGCAGGCCCTGGACCTGGCTGAAGAGCAGCCCCAGTTGACTCCCGAAGGTCACCACTCCCGCTTCTCGCAGCGAGTTGAGCAGAACGACACTCATGGCAAGAGCGATGGCCAGCAGGCCGATTTTAGCGTCTTTGTTCACTGGGCCCACTCCCTTCGCACGGTCTCTAGTGCACCTTCCACGCTCTCGAGCAGTCGAAACTCTTCCGGCCGGGCAAGTTGTCGCTCGAACCGAGCCAGGTACTCGATGTTTCCAGCCGGCCCTTTGATCGGACTGGCCAGCAGCCCGCTCGGGACGAAGCCGAAGCCGTAGTCCCTATCGAGAACCCGCAGCAGGACCTCGCGGTGGATCTCGGGATCGCGCACCACGCCGCCCTTCCCTACCTTACCACGTCCTGCCTCGAACTGAGGCTTGATGAGAAACACGGCCGTTCCCTGCGCAGAGGCAAGGGCAAAGGCGGCCGGGAGGATCAGCTCGAGACCGATGAAGGAGAGGTCGCCGGTCAGAAAGTCGAAAGGCGCCGTGAAGTCGTCAGGGGTCAGATAGCGGGCGTTGGTCTGCTCCCGCACCTCGACCCGAGGGTCGTTGCGCAGCTTCCAGTGCAGTTGCCCCTTGCCCACGTCAACAGCGGTCACCGAGGCGGCGCCGCGCTGCAGCATGAGGTCGGTGAAGCCGCCCGTGCTCGAACCCAGATCCAGGCAGCGTAGCCCCTGAACCGAGACGGGGAATCCATCGAGCGCCTTTTCCAGCTTCCAGCCGCCCCGCGAGACGTAGGGGCAGTCTTCGCCCCGCACCTCGAGAGCGACCTCGGGCGAAATCAGCTGAGAAGCCTTGATCGCCTTCTGGCCGTTCACGAACACCTTGCCCGCCATCACCAGGATCTGAGCTTTCTCCCGGCTCTCGACCAGCTGGCGCTCGACCAGCTCTTTATCAATACGCGTCTTCGCCACGACACGCGAAGTATATAGGTTCAGAGCGAGAGTGCAAACCCCATGATCGGCCGGGGTAAAGGGACTTGACCCTCACAGAAGGTAGTGACACGACATGGAAAGCACACCTTCGGTCCCGCGCAGCCAGGACGGACTCACCTACGGCGAATATCTCAAGGTCCCGGAACTCCTTAGTTTGCAGGTGGCCAGCACCGACCACCACGACGAACTGCTCTTCATCATCATCCACCAGGCCTACGAACTGTGGTTCAAGCAGATACTGCACGAAATGGAGTTGGTACGCACCAGCATGAGGGCCGGCAAGGTTCTGCGCGCCCATCACTCGATGAAGCGTGTGCTCGAGATCATGAAGCTCCTGGTTGGCCAGATCCATCTGCTCGAGACCATGACGCCCGCCGAATTCCTACAGTTTCGCGATAAGCTGAACCCCGCCAGTGGATTCCAGTCGGTGCAGTTCCGCGAGGTCGAATTTCTGGCCGGACTGAAAAACGAGAGGTTCATCAAAGCGTTCGCGGGTCAGCCTCAGCTGGCCGAACGACTGCAGCGCCGCTTTGACGAACCGTCACTCAACGAAACCTATTTCGAACTGTTGCGGGATCTGGGCTTCCCACTCCCCGACACGGTGCCTCATAGCGTGGCCACGGACCTGGACAACCTGGAAGGGCCGGAGGCCGAGGCGGAGCGGCAGGTGATGGCGGCGCTGATCACCATCTACCAGAACCCCGATAGCAATCTCCCCCTTTACCTGTTCAGCGAGACCTGCGTCGCCTTCGACCTGCAGCTGGACCTGTGGCGGGAACATCATGTCAGAGTGGTCGAACGCAGCATCGGTTTCAAGCGCGGCACCGGCGGGTCGCAGGGCGTGGCTTACCTGCGCAGCACGACGGGACGCAAATGCTTCCCCTATCTTTGGGACGTACGAACCTACCTGAAAAAGGACGACGAGGTATGGTAGAGGCACCGCTCCATCGCGACCAGTTCCCCATTCTGCAGAACAAAGCGTACCTGGCCTCTCACAGTCTCGGGGCCGTCAGTCAGGCCACCGGTGAGGCGCTGCAGCAATACTACCACGACTGGGCCACCCTGGGCATCGAGGCCTGGGACGGCCCGTTTTGGCAGTCCGTCAGCGATTTCCAGCGCCTGCTCGGAGGACTGTTGGGCTTTCCCGCAGATTCGGTGTGCCCCTTACAAAACGCCACGCGAGGGATGGCCGCTTTGGCTTCGGCCTTCGACTACTCTGGCCCGCGTCGGCGGATCCTGCTGGGAGAACTCGAGTTCACCACGGCCTTCCCGTTCTGGCGCGGTCAACAGGACCTGGGGGCCGAGATCGTCGTCGTTCCCTCTCCTGACGCGCGTTCTATCCCTCTGGAGGCGTTCGAGGCCGAACTCGACGAGCGAACCCTGCTGGTCGTCTGCAGCCACGCCTACTTCCGCAGCGGGGCGCTCTGCCCGGACCTACCTTCCTTTACCCGCGCCGTTCATAGGGTGGGAGGTCGCCTGCTGCTTGATGTGTATCAGACCCTCGGAGCCGTCCCTCTCGACGCGGCAGCGGCCGGCGTCGATGCGGTGGTGGGAGGCTGCCACAAGTGGCTGTGTGGAGGTCCCGGCGCGGGCTTTCTGGCACTGGCGCCGGACTACTGGCCGGAACTGCGACCTCGCCTGACCGGTTGGTTTGGGCTTGACGACCCGTTTGCCTATCAGAAGACGACCGAGAGGGGCGAACCGCACCCCAGCGCCTTGCGCTTCCTGGCCGGAACGCCCAACGTCCCCGCCCTCTACGCCTGCCGCCCCGCCCTGGAGCTGATCTCGAAGACCGGCCTCGACAAGATCCGCCAACGCTCGATGGCGCTGACCGAACGGCTGCGAGGCGACCTTTTAGAGCGCGGCCTGACGGTCACCTCGCCGGGCGCTCCCGAGCAGCGCAACGGAATGCTGTGCCTGGAGCCCCCATCTGTGCGGAGCGGGCCAGAGGTGGTCCAGGCGCTCTCGCGTCACGGCGTGGTGGTGGACTACCGCTCGGACTGTGGAATCCGAGTCTCTCCCCACTTCTACTCGAGCCAGGACGATCTCGACCGCTTCCTCGAACTGCTGGGCGGTTGACCCGGCCGACTCAGAGGCTGCTGCGGTCCTGGAATCGGATAAAACGTCCTGTGCCGATGTCGTATTCGGCATAGAACATCGACTGAGCGATCGGTTTGGCTCGGGGACCGACGTAGCCGCTCACCGTGACTCGATAGACACCCCAGCGGTACGGCAGCCACTGCACCAGGTTGGGGTCAGGATTGGACACCTGAACCTGCCGCTCCAGTCCAAAATCGACCACCACGGAATAGGTCACCTGACGATTGAGGTCGCTGGGGGATTCGAACAGGGTCTCCGAGTAGGCAAACTTGGTCTGACCTCGGGCTTTGCTTTTGCGCGGGGGGAAGTGGACATCCTTGGCCAGCTTGACCCGGACGTCTTCAAGACCGGCGATGGCCGCGTTCTTGGCCTGCATCCCTTCGGCGATGCGAGCGGAGGCGGCGTAACGGGACGCCTGGGCACTCAGAATGCCGAGACCAGTGACTAGAAAAACGATCGTGATCAGAAGCGCCGCGACCAGCAGAAAGCCGCCTTGCCGCCGCCTCATTGGAACTCTTCCTTGATACACGGGCAAATCACTCGGCTGGACAGGGTCAGCATGCGCTGGTTGTCCTGAACCGTCAGGGTCACCTCGACCTCGCCCGGATTCTCCGGGTTCTGGGCGCATCGGAAAGCGTTGACGCCCTCGACCACGGTCTGACGAACGTAGGCTCCCGAGCTTTTCACCTTGACCTGACGAAAGAGAGCGTTGTTGTCGGTCGAGTACCGCACCAGGAGGCGGCGGGCATCGGGATAAGCGTCGTTGGGCGTCCATTCCGGCGGCTCGTAGTCCTCTGGAACCGCAGTCGGAGCGGGTGCCGGGGCGACGATCACCGCGTTGGGGTCGATTTTTTCGAACTCCAGGGTATCGCCCACTGTCTCCATCCGGACCGCTTCTCGAAGTTCGCTGGTCATCCGATCGAGCCCCATGCGGCCGGCTTGGCGGGCCCGTTCCTTATCGTCGATCAGCCGCAGGACGGAAAAAGAGCGCTGGAAGAGCAGACCCAGCATGCCCATGGTCGCCCCAGCGAGGAAGATAGCCAGGAGCGCTTCGGCCAGACTGATGCCGGCCCGATGGTTTCGGTGTCTCATTCGGGAGGAGCCTCCAGGATGATCGGCGAGGTCTTGTTGATCGCCTCGAGCCCGCCCAAGCGAACTCTGGCGATCACCGTGGCCCGCCCACCCGTGTTGATGCGGAGCAGGTCGGTCGGGTCGTCCGGATCTTTGACCACTCGAACCTGGTTGATAAACTTGCAGCTTTGCGACGAACGGGGGTCGATCTCGATGGTACCGTTCCCGCTCGAGCGAGGGTCGACATACCATTGCACCACGGCGTTGCGGACTTCGCGACCTCTGGCGTCCTTCACGGTCGCGCTCAAAATCACATCCGCATTGGGAGCCAGCGAACTCGGGACCCCGCTGATCTCCACCGCCTGGTACGCCTCTCTGGGGCTCCAGCCGTAGTCTTTGACCGGGTCGGCGATGGCCGTTCTGGCGGTGAAGCTGTCATGGGGTCCGTCGCCCCAGCGTCCGGTCACCTCGACCATGACCATCGAACCCTCCAGGGTTCTTTTTTCCGATTTGTGCGCCTGCGGGACATTGTCATCGGCCTGAGCCGCGAAGGCGATCTCCTCGAACGCCGACGAAGGAGAATAGAACGGCTTATCCCTATCGATCCGGGTCGTCAGCTTGAATCCGGGGTATTCGGGATCCTCGGTCTCCATACCGTCGAAAAGCTCCCACCCCTCGCTGAAAATGCGAGGACCGTTGGTTCCGTGCTGCTCGACCGACCAGCCTCGAATCTCTTCCAGACGACGCTCGACGGCTCGAGACGCGCGATGCATCCGGTCGATGCGAACCGACTGGTTCAGTGCCGAATGGTAGAGGGCCGCGCTCACCACCATCGCTGCGGTCATGACAAAACAAGCCAGGATAGCCTCGGCCAGGGTCAGACCGGGAAGGCGCCCCCCCGGACCGGCGCCCGCTCTAGAACGAGCCATCTTGATGGATCCAGGCCGGTCGGAGGTTGTTCCCCTCTCCCGTCAGGGCAGTGACGCTGCCGCTCGAGGTCCAAGCCAGACCGCCGGTCGCCATCCGCTTCAGCTGATACGGACCGCCCGCCGTCCGCTCGCAGAACAGGATAAGATCGCCCTTGGGGCTCACGGAAGGAAACGCCTCGTCGTTACCCACGCTGGTCCGCCAGTGCTTGGGACTGCTCTCCACGCGAGTTGGTCTCCCGTCGCCGTCAACGCTGTACTGCCCCAGATACGGGTCGTTATGGTCGGCGTGATAGTAGATCCGGCCCGTTCGGTCGGTCGAGAGCCCACCGACCATCTTGGCCGAAACGGTATTCGGCACCCCGTCGGCCTGAACGACCGGGCCGACATCGAGATCGGCGGCCGAAAAGTCCAGTCGAACGCCGGCTACCGCGCCACCGTCAGAGGCGGTGAAGTAGACCCAGCGGCCGTTGGGGCTATAAGCCAGACGGTTACCTTGAGGCGCTCCCTCGACCCCGGTACGGATCGAGGCGACTCGCCTGGGGCTGCCGCCGCTGCTGACATCGAGGCGGCGGACTACCACCTCGGTCCCCTGCATGTAGGCGATGCTGTTCCCCACCGGGCTGATCGTCGGAGTGTCCGCGTTCGAGGCGATACGAACCTGTCCGGTCCCATCCGCGTTCATCACCCAGACATCGTTATCGCGCTGATAGGCGATCATCTTTCCGTCGGCCGTGGCCGAGGCGCATCGATAGTCGTGATGGTCATCTTTGGTCAGTCGGATCAAGCGACTGCCGTCGGCCCACATCGTATAGAGTTGCCAGCGTCCCGTGCGGTCGCTCTCGAACACGATCTCGCCGGGGGGAGAGATGACCACCGGCTTGAGGTCGGGCAGTTTGGCCTTTTCGACCCGCTTGGCGTCGGTCACATCGACGGCGAGTTCATACTGGTCGCCGGCTTCGGCGGCGGCCGGAGGGGTCCAGGTCCAGACCGAGCGCCAGACATCTTTTTGCACGTCGGCCGCCTGTCCGTCATCGGCTACGTTGAACTCGGGATAGAACTCCATCCTTTCGAGCTCTCCATTGGGAACGGAAAAGGCGCCTTTGAAATCGTCGATATTGGGGCTGCCGGACTTGGTCAGCGGGTTGTCCTTCCATCCGGCGTAAAGGGCGCGTCCGTCGCCGGACTTGGCAAAGATCTCTAGCGTCAGATACTCGCCCTTGTCCAGGACGTGCACCATCTGTCCGTCCACCATCTCGGCGGGGGGAGTGATCCGGCTGACCACGATGTCAGGCTTCTTCGGCGTATAATCCACCACCGGTAAGAACGGTGCAGGTACCGCGTTCGACGGCCCGCCCGAGGTGTTGACCCCTCCGCTGGAGCCCAGCAGGCGGCCAAACGTCTCGACCGCTCCTGTCTGCGAGACCGCTACGGTCTGGGGCTCGCCCGCCGAGCGGAGCTGCAGGTCCGAAACCTCCATTCCGGTGGCTACGACGACACGGTAAGTACCGTCCGCCGCGGGAAGGTCGTTGGTCACGACCGTGCCGTTAGGAGTGAACATGAACACCCGGTCGCGGGCGAAACGGGTGGGCAGCCATTCGGCCAGGCGCCCTTGCCACTCCAGCGACTTCGAACCGGGTACCTCGAGGTTGTCGTCGAAAGCGGGACCGGGATAGGTCGCCACCGCGATCGAACCGTGAGGATAGTCGCCGGCGTAGTTGACCGTTCGGGTCACCACCGGCAGAGTGTCGCCTTCCAGAAAAGACAGCGAACGGCCGACCCCCTGGGGCAAAATCACGGCCACCGGGCTACCCTTGGCGATGGCCTTTTCGCGAGCCAGCCGGAACTCGGCCGCGACCGCCGTCGCCAACCCTCGCGACGACCCCGAGGTGCGAGCCTTGTTCAGGCCGCTGAAGCCCATTCCGAGCAGGAGCGTGGTCAACACCACCGCTACCATCAGCTCGATCAAACTAAATCCGCGCGCACGCCTTCTTTGCATTCTGCCTCCAGTCGATATCCCTGGAGCCGTCCTGTCACGATCAGCCCATGTTAACATATCAGATGCCCCCCCTTTCGCCAAACGACATTTCATCAGGCGAAGAGCAATACGCAAGCCAGCCGAAGCCCTCTTGCTTCTAAAATGTATCGCGGAGAGGTGGAACAGAACTGGAATGCGCGGGCCGGCCGACCGCTTAGCGGGCGGGGATTGTAGACGTGTCGTCAGACGAAAAGATCTGTTCGACCGTGCTTTGGACCGAGCCGCAGAGCATCTCCAGAGGAAGGTCGTCGGGTCCCTCTCCAAACGGCTCATCCACATCCGCGGCCAGGAGTTCCAGGGTGAAAAAAAAGACCGCAAAAGCCATGACCAGAGGCAGCGTCCAGACCCGGTTGTGCAAGACCAGCGGCGCGGCGGCCAGGTACAGGGTGATGGAGAGCATCACCATGATGTGGTAACTGCGCACCAGCGGAGAGTTCCTGATCCGCTCGCAGGCCCCCGCGATCATCAGCGAGTCCTCGCCCAGTCGGGCCAGGCTACTCCAACTCCAGCCGTCGAGCCAGCCCTTCTCGCGCCAGCTCACCAGACGAGCCTGGAAAGCAGCGCTGAGCAGGGACGGAGCGTGGGGCGAACTCGGGGTCCTGAGCTGGGCGGTCAGCGCCCTGGGATAGCAGACGATCCATTCGGCCGCCCAGGCCTTCTCCTCGGCCGGCAAACCAGGCAGCCCGGCGATATAAGTCGCCACCACCCTCGATCCGCTGACCAGACGACCAAACTGCAGGCGAGCCTCCAGCCACTTCGAGTGCGCGGTGTTCATACGCAAGGCCAGAAGCGACCCCAGAAACAGGCTGGAAACCGCCTGAAAGTCCTCGCTCACGGTCAGGTCATGGCCTAGATACTGCAGTTCGAACCTCAAGATGGTGATGCTGTACACCAGGTAGACCATGAGCAGCGGAGCCAGCTTCCTGGCGAAGTAGGGAAAACGGCGGGGACGGGTGGTGGACATCGAGTTCTCCGGAAAAAGAAGAAAGCCCCACGATGGAGGCTTCTTCGATGGTTTGGGGTCGGGCGGGAAAGCGGGACCCGGAGCAGGGAAACTTAGGCGGTGACGAGCTCTCTCTCCAGGCAGGCCTGGGTGAGGGTTTCGGTCAGCGACTCGGGGTCGCAGCCGACGGCGTAGCCGAGCTCTTCGGTCATCAGGCGCAGGCTCTGCTCGAGGGCCTTGGCGTCGCGGCTGGCCAGAGCGCGCTTCTGAGCGAGTTCGGTCAGACCCTTGACGACGGTGCAGAGCTTGCGGATGTCGCCGCTCTTGATCAGCTCGAGGATGGTCTTGTGGCGCTGGTTGTGGTTGCTGGGAAGGTCGGGCGAACAAGCCTTGAGGTGCTCCATCACGCCTTCCACTTCTTCGGCCGCGATAGGCATCCGGATCGAGCTGTTACGGCTGTCCAGATTCACCATCACCTGCATCTTGTCGAAGGCGACGACGGCGAAGGTGGAAACGCAGTCGAGGATCGTTTTTTCTTCGATGCTCTCGATAGTCCCCAGACCGTGCAGTGCGTGCATCACCTTGCTGTTAACTTTATACATAACCGATAACTCCTTGGCCCTAACTGTAAACGTTTTTCCCGCCCCATTTAGCTAGTGCGTTGATTCGTATTTCTTTCCACCCACATAATGCCAGAAGACGATGGTTCCGTTATGAACATGTTGTAAACCCGCGACCGGATGCCAAAAAGCCCTCTCCGGCGGCTACCGGATAGGGCTTTCCACGTTGTAACCACGCCGTTTAGCGCGTTTCCGAAAGCGAGGTGTGGTCATGAAAAATCTTCCATTCATGGCCCACCTGTACCATCACCAGGGTAAAGATACCGTCACTTGTGCTAGGCGAACCCGCCTCGACCTTGTCGATCTTCCAGCGGCCAAGCACCAGAGCCCGGCCTTCGGCCAACTTCCACACCTCGACATCGGAAAACGAGAGCTGCCCCATGCTCTCCCGACTGCCGCCGTAGCTTTTCAGATAGCGCTCGCGCAGCGTGTCGTACCCTCGAAGGACGCGCCCTCCCGAGGTGAAGGTCAGCTGATCGGAAGAGAGATAGCCCTCCATAAAGCCTTTCAGGTCGCCCTTGTTCCAGAGCGCCGCGCCCTTCTTGAGCTGATCGCTGAGTTGAAACTGCAGCATAGAGTCCGACTGCTGAGCACAAGCCGGCAGATTCAGCAGAATTAGCGTCAGGAAGGTCAGGACGGCGGTGAAAGGGATGGTAGAGTGGGGAAATCTCGGTCTCGACATGCGGCCACATACGACCCCCCGCAGGCTCACCCTTTTTCCCGGCTTCCCCTCCTCCGCTCGGCAGGCGCCTCTCCATGCGCACAAGAAAGCCCACCCATGAATATCCACATCGCCGCCGCCGTGGTCAACCAGACGCCTCTCGATTGGGACGGGAACGGTCGACGCCTTCGGGAGATCCTGGTCGAGGCCCGTGAGCAGGGCGTCGAGATCCTCTGCCTGCCCGAACTCTGCCTGAGCGGCTACGGGTGCGAAGACGCTTTTCACGCCCCCTCGACCTTTCACTGGTCGTGGAAGCTGCTGCAGGAGCTACTGCCCCTGACTCAGGGGATGGCCGTCAACTTCGGGCTGCCGATCTGGCACCAGGGTGCGGTTTACAACGCGGCGGCGCTGGCTGTGGATGGCCAGGTCGTGGGAGTGGTCGCCAAGCAGCACCTGGCCGGCGACGGCATCCACTACGAGCCGCGCTGGTTCAAGGCCTGGCCGGCCGGGGTCGAGACCGAATGGCTCTCGCCCGAAGGCCCCCTTCCGTTGGGCGACCTGACCTTCGACCTGCTGGGAGACGGCGACTACCTGCGCCTGGGCTTCGAGATCTGTGAAGACGCCTGGGTCGCCTCACGGCCCGGCGGACGACTGGCCGGCCGAGCGGTCGATGTCATCCTCAACCCTAGCGCCAGCCATTTTGCTTTCGGGAAGCAGCGCATCCGCGAGCGGTTCGTGGTCGAAGGGTCGCGCGCTTTCGCGGTAGCCTATGTCTACGCCAACCTCAACGGCAACGAAGCGGGACGCGCCATCTATGACGGAGGAGCGCTGCTGGCCAGCGGCGGGGAGATCCTGGCCCGCGGACCGCGCTTCTCCCTCGACGACTGGCATCTGACTCGGGCCGTGGTCGATGTGGACAAGACCCGGGTGACCCGGGCGCGCACCGCCTCCTTCCGCCCGTATCTTTCCACTGAGCCGGAAAAGGCGATCCCCTGTTCCTTTTCCTTCCGTGGGTGGGAGGTTCCGGAAGGAGGGGAGATGTTGGAGGAGGAGTGGGAGCGGGGCCCCCACGCCAAAGAAGAAGAGTTTATCCGAGCCGTCTCGCTGGGGCTGCTGGACTATCTGCGCAAAAGCTACTCGCGCGGCTTTGTCCTCTCCCTTTCTGGGGGCGCCGACTCGGCCGCCTGCGCCGTGCTGATTCATCATATGGCGCGCCGCCTGACGAAGGAACTGACGCCCGAGCAGGCTCGGGCCAAGTTTGCCTACTGGCCCGGCTTCACGGGCTCGATGAGTGAGTTTCTCACCACCATCTATCAGGCTACCTCCAACAGCGGCGAGGTGACCCGCCAGGCGGCCGCCGAGGTAGCCCAGGCCGTCGGAGCCCATCACGCCGAGTTCCAGGTCGAGACGCTGGTGGCCGAGTACCGCAAGCATACCGAGTCGGCCCTGGGACGAGAGCTGTCCTGGGACAAGGACGACATCGCCTTGCAAAATATCCAGGCCCGCGTCCGCGCGCCCGGCCCCTGGATGGTGGCTAACGTGCTGGGCGCCCTGTTCTTATCGACCTCGAACCGCTCGGAGGCCGCCGTAGGCTACGCCACCATGGACGGCGACACCTCGGGCGGACTGGCGCCCATTGCCGGGATCGACAAAGCCTACCTTCGCCACTGGCTGCGCTGGATGGAAGAGAAAGGCTCGCAAGACTACGGCCCCGTACCGGCGCTGTCCGCGATCAACGCGCAGGCCCCCACGGCCGAGCTTCGCCCTAGTGAGGCCTCGCAAACCGACGAAGATGACCTGATGCCGTATCCCGTGCTCGACCGGATCCAGCGTCTGGCCATCCGCGACAAGGTCGATCCCGACGGCTGCTATCGTCGCCTGGCGGTGGACTTTCCCCACAGCACGCCGGAACAGCGCCTGCTCTGGGTCGACCGATTCTTCCGCCTGTTCACACGCAACCAATGGAAAAGGGAGCGTTACGCTCCCTCCTTCCATCTCGATGACCAGAACCTGGACCCGAAAACCTGGTGCCGCTTCCCTATCCTGAGCGGCGGATATAACCGCGAACTCCGCGAGCTTCGGGAGTCCGCTACGCGTTAGGAGATCAGGCCTCGCAAAGCTCGGAGGGGCGTAAGCCCACCACGAACCGCTCCTTCCACCAGCCGTCCAGGACCTGACGCCGCACCGGTTCGCCGGCGGTGGAGCGGTCGATCATGGTGTCTTCTCCTATGTACAGTCCCACGTGAGTGATACAGCCTCTGGGGAAATCGCCCTCGTAGGTGTCGCGGAAGGCGAGCAGATCGCCCGGCTGCAGGTCGCCGTAGCCTAACAGTCGGCCGTTACTGGCCGCGAAAAAGCTGTTGGCAAAGTCGGCGCCCTGGGCCAGGTCGCCGGTCAGGTGAACGTCGAACGGCCGCTCGGCCACCGCCACACGGACCCCCGCTTCGCCGAGCAGCCGTCGAATGAAGTTGGCGCACTGCTCTTTCTGCTGCGCGTTGAAGTCACGGCCGACCCAGGCTTCGGCGCGGGCCAACAAGGTGTTCCGCAGAAGCTGAGGTCGCGGGACGACCACGAACTCGAGTTCGTCAGTTTCGTAATGGGCGGTGTCGAGTCCCAGGTCTCGGACATCAAATTCGACCGAAGCCTCTCCGCGATCGTGCTCGGTATCCACGCTCACGAGGCGACCTCTTGAGCGGCCTTGCGCAGCGCCAGGGTGAAGTTTAGCTCGGGGATTTTCAAGGCGATCTCCTTGACCGTCAGGTCCGACGACGGGGCGCCGCCGAATTCCAGCGTCAGGGCCAGGGTCTCGCTCATGATGCTCTCGCGATGCTCGGCGACCGCGGTGGCCAACATTTCGGAATCGCCGGCCAGGTGCAGGTCGATACGGTCCGAGATATCCAGTCCGCTGCCTTTGCGCAGTTCCTGGATGTGGCGCACGATGTCGCGGGCCAAGCCCTCGCGCTCGAGTTCGGCGGTCAGTTCGGTCGACAGCGCGGCCAGGTAGCCGCCGTCCTCCTGGGCTGCGTAGCCTTCGGGCGAACGGGCCTCGACCAGCACCTCGTCGGGCTCGAGATTCAGGGTCTGCCCTTCGACCTCGATGGGGTATGGCTGTCCGGCAGCCACCGCGGCGGCGACCTCTTTACCGCTGACTTCGGTCAGCCGCTGCTTGAGAGCCGGCACGATCTTGCCGTACTTGCGACCCACGATACGCAGATTGGGCTTGAGGTCGTAGTCCAGGAACTCTTCGTTGCTGCCCAAAAAGCGCAGGTTCTTGACGTTGAGTTCGTCGAGCAGTTCGGCCGTCCAGCGTTCTAGCACGGTCTGCTCTTCGGCGTTGCGGACCCGCACCAGCACCTCGGGCAGGGGCTGGCGGACGCGGTGGCCACTCTCGGCGCGAGCCGAACGGCCCAGCCCGACCACCTTCTGAAGGACCGCGCCGCCCATCAGCAGTTCGGGATCGATCAGCGCCTCGTCGGCCTTGGGCCAGTCGGCGAGATGGACCGATACGAAGGGCGCGTCGTGGTGAGAATGCAGACGCTGGTACAGCGTTTCCGCCGCGAACGGGATAAACGGAGCGAGCAGCCGAGAGAGCGTCTCCAGACACTCCCACAGGGTGGCGTACGCCTCGACCTGCTCGTCCCAGAACTTGCGCCGAGCGCGACGGACGTACCAGTTGGACAGTTCGTCGACGAAGGCGTCAATCTTGCGCGCGGCCGGGGTAAGTTCGAAGACGTCGAGGTCCTCGGTCACCTCTTTGACCAGCGAGTGAAGGCGAGCCAGGATCCAGCGCTCCAGCGGCTCGCGCTGCTCGGCCGGCTTGGCCGTGGACAGGTCCAGCCTGGCCGCGTTGGCGTTCATGGCGAAGAAGCTGTAGGTGTTGAAGATGGTGCCGATAAAGCGACGCGCCGTTTCGCCCACCAGTTCGACCGAGAAACGGCGAGACAGCTCCGGCGGCGCCGAAACGTAGAGGTACCAGCGCAGGGCGTCGGCCCCCTCGCTGTTGAGGATGCTCCAGGGGTCGACCACGTTGCCCCGGCTCTTGCTCATCTTCTCGCCTTCACCGTCGAGGATCAGGCCGTGACAGATAACGCTGTTGAAAGCGGTAGAGTCGAACAGCATGACGCCCAGCTGGTGCAGGCTGTTGAACCAGCCACGGGTCTGGTCCAGCCCTTCGCAGATGAAGTCAGCGGGGAAAGCGGTTTTCTCGAAATACTCCTTGTTTTCGAAGGGGTAGTGCAGCTGGGCGAACGGCATGGCGCCGGAGTCGTACCAGCAGTCGATGACCTGGGGAACACGGTACATGGTGCCCTCACACTGAGGACACTTGAGGGTGATATTGTCGACGCCCGGACGATGCGGGTCGAAGTCGGGAGCGCTGACGTCGATCGTCTGCAGCGCCATGTCGGCCAACTCCTGGTACGAGCCGATGCAGTGCTGGTGCGAACAGCCTTCGCAGGTCCAGATCGGCAGCGGAGTCCCCCAGTAGCGGTTGCGCGAAAGCGCCCAGTCGACCAGGTTGTTCAGCCAGTCGCCGTAGCGGCCTTGCTTGATATGAGCGGGATGCCAGTCCAGCGTCTCGTTCTTTTCGATCAGGCGATGCTTGAGCGCGGTGTTGTTGATAAACCAGCTGTCCGTGGCGTAGTACATCAGCGGATTGCGACAGCGCCAGCAGTGCGGGTAGCTGTGCTCGTAGTCGAGCTTCTTGAACAGCAAGCCGCGCTCCGTCAGGTTTTCCATCACCGGCTTGTCGGCCGCTTTGAACCATTTGCCGGCCAGGAAGCCGACCTCGTCGAGGAAATGACCGGACGGATCGACCGGTCGGATCACGGGCAGGTCGTTCTCTCGAGCCACCGTCAAGTCATCGGCGCCAAAGGCGGGCGCAATGTGCACGATGCCGGTACCGTCTTCGGCCGTGACGAAGTCGCCCGTGACCACTCGGTGCCCGGGCTTATCGAGCTCTAAGAACGGGAACGGCGCCTGGTAAGTCAGACCGGCCAGCTCTTTACCGGTCTTAGCGGCAAAAGCCGTCGAGGGAGCGGCGCCTTCGCCGAACACTTTCTCGACCAGCGTCTGGGCGAGCAGAAGAGGGCCGCTTTCGTGGTCAACCACGACGTAAAGCAGATGGGGCGACATGGCGGCAGCCACGTTACCGGGCAGGGTCCACGGGGTGGTCGTCCAGACCAGCAGCGACGTATCGGCGGGCAGTCCGTAGTCCGCCGCGTTGGTCAGCGGGAATCGCACGTAGATCGAGGGGTCGATCACGTCCTTGTAGCCCTGACTGACCTCGTGCGAGGACAGCGGGGTGCCGTCCTTGGCGCAGTAAGGGACAACCTTGTATCCTTCGTAGAGTAGCTCTTTGTTCCACAGCTCTTTGAGCGACCACCAGACGCTTTCCACGAAGCTGTTGGTCATCGTCATGTACGCTTCGTCGAGGTTGACCCAGAAGCCGATCCGCTCGGTCATCTCGCGCCAGGCCTGCTCGTACTCCATGACCGACTCGCGGCACATCTTGTTGAACGGCTCGATGCCGTACTTCTCGATGTCGGCCTTGCCGTCGAAGCCCAGTCGCTTTTCGACCTCGAGCTCGACCGGGAGACCGTGACAGTCCCAGCCAGCCTTGCGACGGACCAGCTTCCCCTTCATGGTCTGGTAGCGAGGGAAAAGGTCCTTGTAGGAACGGGCCTGCACGTGATGCACTCCCGGCTTGCCGTTGGCCGTGGGCGGCCCTTCGTAGAACACCCACTCCGGGGCGCCCTGCTCTTCGCGCTGCGCCATACTGCGCGCGAACACGTCGTGCTCTTTCCAGAAGTCGAGAACGGTCTGTTCTCGCTGAGGAGGTTTTTGGTTGCTGTCTAATTCGCTGAACATGGCCTGATCCCGCATTAATCCTGATTTCTGCTCGCCGGTTTCTGAGGGGGAGCGGCCAAGACCTGCTGAAAACGGCGGCGGCAGGCGCTGAGGCCCGTATCGGGAAGGTCTACCGATGGACGTCCTTTTTGAAGCCCTGCTGGCCAACCGGGCTGCCGTCGCCTCGACCACCGCCGCTCAGCGCTCGGCCAAACTGCAGCGCCTGGCCGACAGCCTGCTGCGCCACCGCGGCCCGATCCGCAACGCGCTGGCCGCCGATCATCGTCGCCACCCGGCCGAGGTCGACTTGACCGAGATCTATCCCGTGCTGAGCGAGATCAAGCACGCTCGCAAAAATCTGACCCGCTGGATGAAGCCGCAGCGAGTCGCTACCCCGCTGGCGCTGGCGGGGGCTCGCTCCTGGGTGCAGTGGCAGCCCAAGGGCGCGGCGCTGATTCTGTCCCCCTGGAACTTCCCGGTCAACCTGACCCTGGGACCCCTGGTCAGCGCGGTCGCTGCCGGCAACACGGTCTTGCTCAAGCCGTCCGAGCATACGCCGCACGCCAGCGAGGTGATCCAAAGTATCGTGCGCGACGTCTTCGATGGCGACGAGGTCGCTCTGGTGCAGGGCGACGCGGACGTCGCCAGGGAGTGCCTGCGCCTCCCCTTTCAGCACATATTCTTCACCGGAGCGCCGGCGGTGGGCAAAGCGGTCATGCGCGCGGCTGCCGACCATTTAGCTTCGGTGACTCTGGAACTGGGCGGGAAATCTCCCACCATTGTAGACCCCAGCGCCGATCTCGTCACGGCGGCCCGGCGCATCGCCTGGGCCAAGTGGATGAACAACGGGCAGGTCTGCATCGCCCCGGACCACGTATGGGTTCACGAAAGCCGACACGACGAACTGGTGGCGCTGCTGGGCGCCCAGGTCCGCAAGCTGTTCGGCAAGGAGCCCAAATCGTCGCCCTCTTACAGCCGGCTGATCAACGCCCGCCAGTTCGAGCGGGTCGCCGGCTATCTCCAAGGGACCGAGGTCGAGATGGATCCGGCCGAGCGCTATATCCAGCCCACCATCCTGGCTGGAGTCAGCCTGGACCATCCCGCCATGAGCGAAGAGATCTTCGGTCCTGTCCTGCCCGTTTTGCGCTATCGCAACCTCGACGAACCGCTGAACCATATCAACGCCGGCGACAAACCGCTGGCGCTCTATCTCTTCAGCGGGGACCCCGCTACCATCGACCGGGTCCTGCGTGAAACTCGGGCGGGCGGAACCTGCATCAACCACAGCGGGCTCCAGTTCTCGAACCCCAACCTGCCCTTCGGCGGCGACAACGTCAGCGGCCTCGGTAAAAGTCACGGCATCTATGGTTTCCAGGAGTTCTCGAACGCTCGGGCAGTGATGCGCCAGTACGGCCGCTTCAGCCCGGTCGAACTGATGATGCCGCCCTTCGGCAGTCGCTGGAAACAGGCGCTGATCGATCTCACCCTGCGGTGGTTCTAGCCCTCTTGCAGGGTGTGCAGCCGCTTCTCTGCGGCCAGGCGTTCGGTAATATAGCGGTCCAGGGTCCGGATCTGCTGGCGGTCCAGCCCCAGGAACTTCAGTCCGGAGTGATAGCCGTCATCGATCCGGCGAGCGGTCCATTTGACGTCGGCCAGCACCTTCAGCGGCGGCATCTCGGGATCGTCAAGGTCAATGGTAACGCTGATCTCAAGGTCCTTTTCCAACGGGCCGTTGGTGGCGATGCGAGCCCCCCCGATCGACAGGTCCTCCGTGGTGCCGGTATAGCCCGGAAGGTCGGGCGAGGAGACTCGGAAGCGTCGAGGTAGACGAACTTCGACGCGACGCTCGTTATCCAGGTTGTCCAGCACCACTTCGTAGTTCAAGAGTTGGGCACGATACAGGCCGCTGTCCTCTTCCTGGGACTGCAGCACGATGTAGGCGTTGACCGTTCCGAAGGAGAGACGCAGCTTGACCTTGCCGCACTCGGGTTTGAGCTTCTTGGCCGCTTTGAAGACCAGCAGTCCGTCCTGAAAGTCGACGTAGTCGACCTCCGGGGTAAAAAGTAGCGCCTTGATCTGTTCGAGCATGCTTTGAGGCCTCCGTCCCTTTGTCCAGGAGAGCGCTTCGCCGGCTCCCCCGTCTCGCCTCTCCTTTATACCCAGATCGGGGCGCTTTAGGACATCCGACCGTCCGACCAAAACAGGACACCCCTCGAGGCGGGGGCGAAGCTGTACCCAGATGACTCGATGCGGCCCCTATCAGCTCCTGGAACCTGTAGGAGAAGGCAGTTCCGGCACCGTCTACCGGGCGCGCCGGGACGGCGAAGAGCGCGACGTCGCACTGAAGCTGTTGACCCATCAGCCCCCTCCCCGCTGGGTGGCCCATCTCAAAACTCTTGGAGAACACCTCGACCCGCACCTCTGCGCCCTGCTCGACGTCGGTCAGGACGACGAGCGATCCTATCTGGTCTACGCCTACCTCCCGGGCGGCGATCTGGAAACGGCCCGCGACGGCTACGACGACCGGCGGGTCCCTCTGCGCACCGCCTTACGCTGGAGTATTGACGCCCTCAAGGGGCTCAGCGCCGTTCATCAGGCCGGCTTCCTGCACGGCGACATCAAGCCGTCAAACCTGATGCTCGACGGGGAAAAGCGGGTGGTGGTCTGCGATTTCACCACCCTGACGCCCAGAGACGGGCCGCTGGCGCTGGACCTGGAAAACGGCACCCCCGCCTACCTGCCGCCGGACAAAACGCTGCTGCGTTCCCCCCGGCGCGACCTTTACGCCCTGGGGCTGACCCTGCACGGCCTGCTGGTGGGCCAACTCCCGGCCTCGCCGGAGGCCGCCGTCCCCAGCGCCGCTGACCCACTGCTGCCCGCCGCCGTCGACGAGATCGTGGCCCGAGCCCTGGGTCAGGCTCGCCCGTTCGAAACCGCGGCCGAGATGCGCCAAGCTATGGAAAACCTGCTGCTCGGCCCTCAGGCGGTCGCCGTCGAAAGCTCGCTCTCGCCGCCCACCCGGCGCGTCGCCTGGCAAACCGTGCAACGGCAGGCGCCGGTCTGGCCCTGGCTGGTGGCCCTGCTGATGCTACCGCTGGGCGTGTGGGCCCGAGGTCGGCAGCCGGAGACCGCCATTTCTTTCGCGCCAACAGCGCTATGGACCGGGGTAGGCGTCAGTCCCGTCGCCTTCCAGAATAGGGAGCTCTGGCGGCTGATGGTCCTGGGGCGCCCGGTGCTGGGGTTCTGTTCTAGCGACCGGGCAGCCGGCGGCGAAAGCGCCAAAGAACGCGCCGAATGGTGCGCGGCCGTAATAGAAGAGGCGCATTTCCAGAAGCGCCCCCTGAGCTTCGCCTACCGACGCGAAGGGCCCGAGAGCTGCGACGTCTACCTGGTTGGCAAAGACTGGCCGGAGAAGTTTCTCTTCCGTATCACCCCCGCCGAATCGAAGCTCTTCGACCGCCCCGGGCCCTTCCTGGCTCGAGCTTGGACCGCCCTGCTGGCCGACACGGCCGAACTGGCCCGACCTGGCTCCCGAGCCGGCGAAAAGAGCGCCGGAGCCCTGATGCTGCAGCCCTGGCGACGACGCTACGAAACGCTGGCGGGCCAAAACGAGCCAGTCGACCAACCCGCGCGCGTTGCTCTCTGGCTGGAGGCGCTGCGCAGCCTGGAAGGCGAAGCGCACAGCCAACTGCTGGAAGCCTACAGCGACCTTCCCGAGGCCAAAGATGGGAAGTAGAACGACCATCGGGCGGGACCCGAGCTGCGATCTGGTGCTGGACTCTCCCCTGGTCTCGCGGTTCCATGCCCGCTTGGAGGGCGACCAACTCAGCGACAACGGCAGCGCCAACGGAGTGTTCGTGGAGGGGCAGCCGGTCTCGGAGGCGCGACTGCAGAAAGGCCAGCGGGTGACCGTCGGCCCCTACCATCTGCTCTATGACGGAGCTGGCCTGAAGTTTATGGGTCGCGGGCTCCGAGTGACCTGTCGCAAAGTGACCTTTCGCATCCCCGGGACCGCCATCGAACTGCTCAAAGACCTGGATCTCGACGTGCCTCCGGGGACCTTCCTGGCTCTGGTCGGCACCTCGGGGGCGGGCAAGTCGACCCTGATGAAACTGATGGCCGGGCTGATCGAGCCCAGCGACGGGGAGGTGCTGTTTCAGGGCCGCCCCCGTAACTCTCCCGAATTCCAGCACTCCAGCGGATGGGTCCCTCAGGAAGAGATCGTGCACGCCCGACTGAAGGTCGCCACCGCCCTGCGCTTTTCCGCTCGGCTACGCCTGCCGCAAGGAACCTCGTCCGAGGAACTCGACCGGCGGGTCCGCTACGCGGCCGAACAGGTTACCCTGAGCCATCGGCTGGAGACCCCTATCATGCGCCTCTCCGGGGGCGAGAAGAAGCGCGTCGCGCTAGCCTCGGAAGAGCTGGGCGACCCCGACGTGTTCTTCCTCGACGAACCGACCAGCGGGCTGGACCCGGGGCTGGAAAAGGAGGTCATGCTCAGCCTGCGCGACCTGGCGCGACGTGGCCGCACGGTGATCCTGATCACCCACGCCACCGCCAACGTGCTGCTCTGCGACAAGGTCCTGTTTCTAGCCCCCGGTGGTCATCCCGTCTACCACGGCGAGCCGGCGGGCGCGCTAGCCCACTTCGGGGTCGAGGACTTTGCCGAGATCTATCGCCTGCTGACTCGCCCCGAATGGGTGCGCGATCGAGGCCTGGCACTGGCCAGGACCACCCGCGCCGAACTGGCCGCAGCAGTTGGCGAGTCGACGCCCGTCGCCGACTCGCCAAGCGAGGCGCCCGCCCACAAAGTCCAGCGACCGCATCCGCTGTCGCAGCTCAAGCTTCTGCTGGAACGCGATGGGCTGGTCACCCTGGCCGACCGCTCTTATATGTGGATGCTGCTCTTGCAGGCCCCGATTATCGGCCTGGTCCTGGGTAAACTGTTCCCCGCAGCCACTTTCGCCGCCAACCAGACGCTCGACGCGCAGGGTCGCTTTCCCATCCTGGAAGGGCCAACGCTGCTCTTTATGCTGGTGGTCTCCTCGCTGTTCTTCGGCTCTATCAACGCTTGTCGCGAACTGGTCAAAGAGCGCTCTATCTACCAGCGGGAGCGCCTTCTAGGGGTCCGCCCCTCGATGTATCTCGGTAGTAAACTTCTGCTGCTTTCGGTCAAAGGGCTGTTCTCGGTCAGCTTGCTGCTGGCCACGGTGCTGTTCCTGATCCCGATCCCCTGGGACAACGGTGAGCGGTTGACCGCCCTGGTTCTGCTCTGGGCCACCTATATGGGAGGCGCCGGGCTGGGCCTCTGTCTGTCGGCGGTGGTGGGAACCGCCGAGCAGGCCACCACGCTGGTGACGGTGGTGCTGATCCTACAGCTGGTTTTCTCGGGCGCCTTTGTCAAACCCGAAGCGATGAGTTCGCCCCTTTCCGAAATCTCGGTGCTGGCCCTCACCCGCTGGACCTTCTCGGGTTTATGCAACCTGACCGAGATCAACCAGCGGCTGGCCGAAATCCCCATGCCGTATATCACTTCCGACTATTTCATCCCGCTCGACGAGATCGACGGAATCCTCTGGCCGCTGCTGGCCCTGCACCTGTTGTTGCCCCTGGTCATCTTGCTGGTGCGAAAGGAGAACACGTGACGAGAATCCTCCCCTGGCTCTGCCTGCTGCTGCTGGCTGGCGCCGCGCTGGCCCAGAAGGCGCCCGACCAACGGCGACTGCTGCGTATCGAAAGTCGGGTCTATGGCTGGTACGGCGTCGCCGAACCCGGGTTCGACAAGACCATCGGTCGCCGTGAACTGTTCAAGATCAGCGGCGGAGACAACTTCTTGAAAGGTCTCGATGGCCGTTTGGTGGTGCTGCAGGGCCAGTTCTCCGAAGGCGAGCTGAAGATGGGCTCGCTGGCTCCTCCTCCCCTCTCCGTTCCGGAAGGAGCCCGCCGTCAGCGCTTCACCCTGACTTCGGGAACCGCCCCCGGTGGGCTGGGAACCAGCGACGGCTACCTCCTCCGCGGCAGCGGTCCCGAGCTAGCCCCCGGTTCGACGGCCGACCTGGTTGTCGCCCCCGGGACGGGGGGCGAACTGACGGTTCTGGCCGTGCTCAGCAGCGCTGACTCCCCCTCGCCTCCCGTAACCTCCGCTCCTCTCCCCTCCAACAGCACCCTGCAGGGCGGGGCCATGCTAGAGTTGGAGATGACGCAGGCTTTCGTGGACGGCATGGTCGACGTGGGTCGTGACCGAGCGGGACTGAAAGCTGGCTACCAGGGGATTACCCTGCAAGCGTCCCAGCTGCGGGTCATCCTGCCGGACGGCGCTTCCGCCCCGGACGCCCCTTGGAGGCTAGAGGGGACGGTCGAGCTAGGCTTCAGCGGAACCGGAACCCTGGCCGAGTCGTCCTTCGTGATTTCGGCCCGCCCTTCGATCAGCGGGAACGTGCTGAGCCTGGCCCCGAATTGGGAGGAGATCAAACTCGAAGGCCAACTGCCGTTTGGCTTTGCCCTCGACGCTCGCATGCTGGGCCAGCTCAAGGCCTATCTGCCCGCCCAGGTTCCCGTCCTGAACCTGGACTGGATCAGCTCGTACCTGCGCAGCCAGGGCCTGTTGACCGCCGAGGAGCAGGTGGAGTGGTTTCTGGGGGGAGGCGGAGCGGGGACGCTGCGCCTGGGTCTGGGATCAGCCGGCTCGGCGCTGGGTTCCTCCTCCAGGGCTCTGCCTCCAGGAGGCGTACGCCTGCAGCTCTCGGCCGGGATGGCCGACCGGCTGGTCCGCCGAGGGGTGCAGACCTTCCTGAACCCGGAGACGCCGTTCGTTCCCAATCCGCCGATCACCGTGGGTCAGGTGCTGTTCGTCTCGATCAAGGTCGAGCAAGTGTTCCTGCGCTCGCTGCAGTCCGGCTATTCGAACGGGGTGTTCCGCTTCCGCGACCTGGTGGTCGACGTGGCCTGGCGAGCGGGTCCCTTGAGCGGGACGGAACCGCTGCTCTCGACCACAGGCTATATCGTGCCCCGCCTGTCGGCGGTGCAGGCCGACGGCAGCCGGTACTGGGACTGGACGGTCAAAATCGAGAGTCTGACCGTGCGCAGCGAGAAGATCCCCGGCAACAAGGACCAGTTGGCTGCGGAGCTGATCCCCCGGTTGGAGCGAGAGTTGGGAACCGAACTGGCTCAAAAACAGAAGGTGCCCGCCCGTCTGCCGCTCTCCATGCTGGTGCAGACCCCGGCGGCGGCCAACGGCTATCTCGAGGTGACCGAGGTGCGACCGCTCGACGCTTCGCTCGAAGTCGAGGGCCGGCTGGTTCGCTAGGGTCCAGGCGCCGTCTCGATTTCGAGCAGGTTCAGATAGGCCAGAGCGTGGGCGTTGTCCGGCCCGCACATGGCTGGCTCGGGTCGCAGCCCCAGGCAGACTTTGGGGCGTTCGGGTTGACCGAATAACCGGCAGCGATTGTCGTCGGTCAGCTGGACGCAGCGAACCCCGGCGGGTTTGCCCTGAGGCATCCCAGGGATCGGAGATGAGATGGACGGAGCGATACAGCAGGCTCCGCAGCCGGCACGACACTGCATGAGCGACATGGTTCGTCTTTCGGGGAGGCGATCCCACCTTCCGATGGGAAATGCCCGCCCCATGAGTGCTCACCAAACTGTCTACAAGCTTCGCAACCACCCCGCCCGCAAGTTCAGCATCGCGGCCAGCGTCACCGAAGAGCGAGCCGACGGCGCGGTGATCAGCGCCACCATCAAAGAAGAGGGCAAGTCGGCGGAATTCACCTACGTGGTGGAATTTGGCGGCGCGTTCACCGAGACCAAGCGACACTTCACCGGCGAGATGTACCTGCACACGGCACTCTCGTTGATGCAGTCGCAGCTCGAGTCGCTAAAGCACCGCTCGACGCTGATGAAAGTCTATAGGACGTCGGGGCTGACCGAAACCGCGCCACTCAACGCCTGAAGCGCGCTCGTTTCGACCCTAGAGGTCTCTCGAGGATCGAAAACGGCCTCCATCCCCAAACGGGAGGAAGGCCGTTTTGCTGCCACGGGAGAGGGCCTCGCGGCCCCTCCCGTCGGCAAGGCGCCCTACAGGTGAGCGCCGACGTAGTGCTGCATCATGGCGCGCCAGGTGGGCCAGTCGTGCGGCATGTCGTGGCCCCAGACGTCGAGGTTGCAAGGAATGCCCTTGCTGGCCAGAGTGTGGGCCAGGCCGATGGTGGCCTGGGGCTTCTCGTAGTTGCCAGACCCGGTCAGCAGATGGATGTGGCGCTTGTTGCGCAGCATCGGCAGGTAGTAGTCGTCCCACAGGTTGGGCAGATACTCGGCCGGGTTGTTGAAGTAGATGTTCTCGTCGTGATAGCCGTAGGACTCGTAGTAGTCGCGGATATCGTAGCCGCCGCTCATGGCGATGGTGCCGTCGAACAGGTCGGGGCGGCGGAACAGCTGGTTAGCAGCGTGGAACGCGCCCAACGAAGCGCCAACCGTGATGATGTGACGGTCGCCGCCGGTCTTGTGCCAGATGTAAGGAACGACTTCCTCGGCGATGTAGCGGTTGAAGCCCTGCTGAATGAGACCCTTGATTTTCGGGTGGCACTCGCGGTTCAGCCAGCCTTCGCGGTTGATTCCGCCGACCGAGAAGATGCGGATTTTGCCGGCGTTGATCCACGGCTCGAGCACGTCCATCATCAGGAAGCGCTCGTGCTCGAGGAAGTCGGCGGCAGCGGTCGGGAACAGCAGCAGAGTGCGTCCGGCGTGACCGTAGGTGGCGATGTTCATCGGCATGTTCAGGTTGGGGCTGACCCAGCCTTCAATGGACTTGTACATGAGTGGAACTCCTTGGTGGATAAAGTTTTCAGGGAAAGATTTCCCCTATTCTAACCAGATTCTGCGGATCGAAACTTCGGCCGTGGAACTTTTTACGGGTGCCTTCGGGATATGGGCCGGGCTATCCGAGCGAGGCTGCGACGCGTCGGCTCGGGCCGCTATCCTGGGAACAGAACACCGAGAGGAGCTATAGCATGAAACGCAACATCGAGGGACCCGCTGACACGGGTCAGCCCGCCGACGAAGGCGGCAAAGTCCGTCCCAACGAAGACCCCAGACATCGCAATACCACGGGCGAGTTTCCCGGAGAAGCCAACGAGGGCCCCAACCCTGGCGAAACCGACCCGGAGTTCGAGCAGCTTCAAGCCGAACGAGAATCGGCCAAAAAGCAGCGCCGAGAAGAGCTGTAAGTCGTTCGAAACGAGCCGCGCCCTACGAAGCCCCAGCCGTTTGCCGACTGGGGCTTTTTGGGGTCTTGATTTCCTTAGCAACCTGAATATATACTCACAAACAAATGAGTCAGGACTACCGTGAAGCGTTCTACGAACGCCGTTTTCAGCGCCTGGCGAAGGACGTTCCAGGCTTCCGTGCCGACATCACCCGAGCTATCGTCTCGATGGCCTGGCTGCACGACGCGATGTCCCGCCAGTTCAACCTTCGTCTGAGTCAGTTCGAGCTGACCACCGCCTCCTTCAACGTGTTGGCCATTCTGCAGGAACTGGGAGAAGCGCCTCTGCATGAGCTGGGGCGCCTGCTGGTCAAGACAGCTGCCAACGTGACCGGGCTGGTCGACGGGCTAGTCAAGCGAGGACTGGTTCAACGGGTGGCCCACAGCGAAGACCGACGGGTCAAGTTGGCCCGCCTGACCCCAGCCGGAGAACGGCTGATCGAAGAGGTGCTGCCGCAGCACCACAGCTCGGCCTGCGACCTGTTCGGGGTCTTGAGCCCGGACGAGCTGGAAAGCTTGACCGCAATGACGCGGCGCCTGATGAAAAATCTCCCCGACGAGGGCGCCGCATGACACTCCCCTCCGGTCGCCACCTTTTGCTGGCGCTGGCCCTGGGCACTTCGCTACATACCGTCGCGATGGCCCAGCCCTCTCCCTTGGAGCCCCAGCCCGCCTCCTCCTCAACAACCACCTCCCCAGCCCAGGCGCCCGGGGTCGCTCTGGGGGTCGAAGACGCTATCAGCAAAGCGCTCGAGTCGAACCTGCGCACCCGTTTAGCGCGAGAGCGGATCAACGAAGCCGAAGCCGGCCTCGCGGCCGCTTACTCCGCCTTCTCGCCCCGGGTCAACCTGGAAGGTGGGCAGTACAACCGGAGCGTCAATCTGGCCGCGCAGGGGCTGTCGGGCTCGGACCTGCCCGTCCCGACCCGGATCGGTCCGTTCTTCTCTTTCGAGACTCAGCTTCAGGTGGTCTATCGTCTCTACGACGCGGGACGCGCCTGGGGCGTGCGCAACGGGCAGATCGAAAAGCATCTCAGCGAACTGCAGGCCGAGATGGAGACGAAAGCGGTCACGGTGCTGACCTCGGGCACCTACATCTTGCTGCTCGAGGGGCGGGAAAAGCAGCGCGTCTCCGAAGCCGATGTGGCGCTGGCCGAACGGCTGGAGATTCAGGCTCGCAACCTCGAAATCGCGGGCGTGGCCGCCGGGGTCGACCTGACCCGAGCCCAGACTCGCCTGGCTCAACGTCGCCTGCAGCTCACCCAGGACCAGGAGCAGGTTCGCAATCTCGAACGGCAGCTTCTCCGATTGACGGGGCTACCTTTGACCGAACGGCTGGTCCTCGACGACCGCCTGCTGAACCTTCCCAACCCTTTTCCGACCCTCGACGAGACCGTCGTGCTGGCGCGGGAGAACCGGCTCGAGGTGACGGTGGCCCAGGAACAGGTGGCGCTGACCGAGAGCCGCCTGCACCAGGCCGAAGCCGGCGATGCACCCACGGTCGATCTGGTAGGAGGCGCGGGAATAGCGGGCAACACACCGTCCTGGAACTCGAGCTTCGTGCACAGCGTGGGGCTCAGCGTGACCGTCCCCCTATGGGACGGCGGGCTGACCCGGGCCCAGTCCGATGCGGCCAGGAGCCGCATCGCCCAGAGCAAGATGCAGCTCGACGACACCTTGATCCAGGTCGAAAGCGAAGTGCGCGACGCCTACTCTCAGCTGCTGACGGCTCAGCAGTCGATGGTCACTGCCGCCCAGGCGGAAACTCTGGCTCAGCAAGAGTTAGAGATGACGCAAGACCGCTTCGGGGTCGGGCTGACCAACAACGTCGAGCTGCTGGCCTCGGAAGAGGCGCTGACCACGGCCCGCTTTTCCCGCCTGCAGGCGCTGGCGAACTACAACGTGGGCTTGATCCGACTGGCCTCGGCCTCGGGCCGACCCGATCTCTTGCTCGAAGCTTTCCGTCAGGCGAACACGAAAGGAGCTACCGATGAGTAGCCAGGATTCTTCCTCCCCCTCCCCCAGCGCGGCAGCTCCCCGGAAACGGAACTTCGTCGGCTGGCTGGTCATGCTGGCCGTGATCGGTGTGGGCGCCTTCTTTGGCCTGCGCGCCTACCACGCGTCTCAGACCCGAGAGGTGACCGACAACGCCCAGATCAGCGGCAACATCACGCCGGTCAGCGCCAGGGTGCGAGGCCAGGTGGTCGAGGTCAAGGTCAAGGACAACGACCAGGTCAAGAAGGGCGACGTGCTATTTACCCTCGACGGGTCCGACTACCAGACCCGAGTGTCTCAAGCGGAAAGCGCTCTGGCTGCGGCCCGCAACCGATTGGCTCAGGCCAGGCTGCAGGTGGCGCTGTCCGACCGCAGCACCTCGGCGGCCGTGGAAGAGAAGCGCTCGTCGATCGACGTCTCTCGCCAGGGCGTGGTGTCGGCCGGTCACGCGGTGGCCGTCGCGCAAGCCGAAGCTGGTCGCACGGAGTCGGGAATCTCCCAGGCTCAGGCCGGCGTCAGCCAGGCCCAGGCGGGAGTGAAGTCCGCCGAGGCGGGCCTCAAGCAGGTGCAGGCCGAGGCCAAGCGGCTGTTCGACGACCGCGACCGTTATCGCCAACTGTTTTCCAAACGCGAGGTGTCGGCCCAGCAGTTCGAAGCGGCCTCGTCGGCGGCCGAGCAGGCGCAGGCCAGAGTCGACGCGGCGGTTCAGCAGGTCGAGGCCGCGCGCGCCGCCGTCGACAGCGCCCGCGCGGTGCTGGCCAACGCCCAGGCGGCCCGACAGGTGGCGGCCGAAAACGTGGGCCGCGCCCAGGCAGCTCAAGGCGAGGCGAACGCCCGGGTGGGCGAAGCGCAGAGTCGGTTGCGCGAGGCCGAGGCTCAGACCCTGCAGGCTTCGGTAGCGCGGACCTCCATCGAAGGGTTCGAAGCCGAGGTCGCCCGCACCAAAGCCGAACTCGAGCAGGCCAAGCTGAACTTGTCCTACATCAAGGTGGTGGCCCCCAGCGACGGTCGAGTGACCCGCAAGAACGTCGAGCCCGGCCAGTTCGTCGAGGTAGGGCTGCCGGCGCTGGCCTTAGTCGACGAGCACGATATGTGGGTAGTGGCCAACTTCAAAGAGACCCAGATGGAGCGGATGGTGGTGGGCCAGGAGGCCACCCTGGCCATCGATACCTACCCGGGGACGCCGCTCAAAGGCAAAATCGAGAGCATCCAGGCGGGCACCGGTTCGGTGTTCTCCTTGCTCCCGCCAGAAAACGCTTCGGGAAGCTTCGTCAAAGTCGTGCAGCGAATTCCGGTCAAGATCACTATCGCCGCTGACGAACAGAAACGGGTCCCGCTGCGACCCGGGATGTCGGTCGAGGCGACGGTGTGGCTGCAGTAGCCTCGTCCTCCTCGGACTCTCCGGGGGGATGGCGTCCCGCTCACAACCCGTGGCTGATCGCCGTGGCGGTGATGATCGGGACGTTTATGGAAGTGCTCGACACTTCCATCGCCAACGTGGCGCTGCCGCATATCGCCGGCAGTCTTTCTTCGACCCCGGAAGAGGCGACCTGGGCGGTCACCTCTTATCTCGTGGCCAACGCCATCGTGCTGCCGCTGACAGCCTGGCTGGGCGGGCGTTTCGGGCGCAAGCGGTTCCTGATCGTCTGTACCGTCCTTTTCACGCTCGCCTCGGTCCTTTCGGGCGCGGCGATGTCGCTCAACCAGCTGATTCTGGCCCGTATCCTGCAAGGACTGGGGGGAGGCGCTTTGCAGCCGACCGCCCAGGCCGTGCTGCTCGAGAGCTTCCCGCCACGCCAGCGCGGCCAGGCCATGGCGTTCTACGGCATGGGGATTGTGGTAGCTCCGATCATGGGGCCGATCCTGGGCGGCTATATTACCGATAACTACGACTGGCGCTGGACCTTTTACATCAATCTCCCGGTCGGGATCCTGGCCGTGATTTTGGCCTACCTGTTCATCGAAGACCCGCCGTTTTTGAAGTCGGATAAGACCAGCCGGGTGGACTATCTGGGGTTCCTGAGCCTGGCCCTGTGGGTGGGCGCGCTGCAGGTCATGCTGGACAAGGGGCAGCAAGAGGACTGGTTCGAATCCGAACTGATCATCGCGCTCGCGGTGGTGTTCGTGGTCTCGCTGATGTTCTTCCTGAACTGGGAGTCGACCACCGAGGAACCGGTCATCGACCTGAGCATCCTGGCCAATCGTAACTTTGCGGTCGCGGCCTTCCTGATCACCGTGGTTGGTGCGGTGCTCTACGGTTCGGTGGCGGTGCTGCCGCTGTTTCTGCAAAGCTTGCTGGGCTATCCCGCCTTCGACTCGGGTCTGGCGGTGGCGCCGCGCGGGGTGGGGGCGCTGGCTTCCATGATCATGATCGGCCCGCTGCTGGCTCGCTTTGACGGGCGGTTCTTTGTGGGTCTGGGGCTGTTCACGCTGGGCTCCTCGAACCTGTGGCTGTCGCACATCAACACCCAGATCGCGATCACCAATATCACCTTGCCCAACATTTTACAGGGGATCTCGCTGGGGCTGATCTTCGTGCCGCTGACCACTCTGGCCAACGCCACTATGCCGGTGGAGAAATTCGGTAAAGCGTCGGGGATCTATAACCTGATGCGCAACCTGGGGGGCGGAATCGGCATCGCGCTGTGCACGACCTTCGTGGCGCGTGGTTCGCAGATCTATCAGAACACGCTGGTCGGCAACGTGGATCCCTACAACTCGATCTACCTGCAGTTCAGCCGGATTCTGGGCGGGGCGCTGCCCACGCCCCAGGCGCTGGGGATAACCTACGGCGTGGTGCGAGAGCAGGCGGCGATGCTGGCCTACATCAACATCTACATCCTGATGGCCTGGGCTTGCTACGCCTGTATCCCTCTCGTCTTCTTGCTGAAGAAGGCCCCGCTCGACGCCGCGTCGCCCGGAATGGCCCACTAGCGCCGGAGATCGAAAAAGCCGCCACGACTTTGAGAATCGCGGCGGCTTCTGTTGGCAGCCCTGGCTAGAGGGTGAAGCCCTCTTTTTGAGCCTTGGCGCGCACGGTCTCGATCACGGCGCTGCCCAGAGTGGCGTCGGTCTGGCCGGCCTCTTTCTGCTTTTCCGTGATGTAGGCCTGACGCTTGACCGAGAGTTCGTTGATTTCGGTCTGGATGGCGGCGCGCTCCTTGGCCTTCTTGTCCACGTAAGCCTCGCGCTCTTTGACTGACATCGCGCGCATCTCCGTGGGTAGTTCGTCGTCTTTCATCTGGCCGACACCGCCTTCGGCTTTGGCCCGGTCGACCACGTCCCAGTCGGCGTTGCTATAGGAGGCGCTGGCTTTGGTCACCGAGCGCTCGGCGGCCATGGGCGCTCCGGCGGCGGCCATGTTCGAATCCTGCGCCTCCTGGCGAGCCATCTTGGCCACGCCCGACTGTCCGTAGCCGATGTAGGTTCCGTTCAGCTCGGCGCCCAGTTTAGAAATCTTCTCGTCATAAGGGGTCTTGGGGATCTGCACCACGCGGGTGTGGTCGATGATCTTGAGGTCGGTGTTCGCCAGATCCGCGGCCGTGTTCCAGGAGGCGAGATCGCTAGAGTCGCCGGTGGAGCAGAGAATCGGGTGAACCAGCACGCCTTTGGTGTTGGCCTCTTTCATGACCGGACCCATCTCTACGGGACCCTGGGTGAACGGCTCGTTACCGGCGATGAACACCATCTTCAGGCTGCCCGGGCGGCTCTTCCACTTCAGCGAATCCAGAGCCGAGCGAATGGCCCAGGCGCAGTACTCTTCTCCACCGTTGGTCTGCAGGGCGAAGAGCACCTCGGAGAGACCGTCCAGGTCGTGGGTGAACGGCGCTAACTGCTTGATGTAGCCGCCGTCCCGTTCCAGGGTGCTCTTGCCATATTCGTAGAGCGCGACCTCGATTTTCGGGGTCTGCCCTTTGTAGCGAGCCTGGCCCAACTTGTTGACGATGGACCAGAGTTCGGTCTTGGCCTGGTCGATGAGCGGCGACATACTGCCCGAGGTGTCCAACAGCAGCGCTACCTGGATCACGGGTTTGCCGTCGTCGCCTTCGACGGGCGCGATGGTGGAGCCGGAGTCCTTGCTCGACACATCCGGCACATCCCACCCCGCTTTGGGGTCGGTGGGAGGCGCGGGACGCACCTGTCTCTGGTTTTGATTCTGGTTTTGAGCCACCACGGCGTCGGGGCTGAACGGGATAGCCTGGCCAGGGTCGCTGAACGTGGCGGCGGCCAGCATCAGGCCTCCCAGGATGGTGAACGCTACTGTCTTCTTCATAAAACTCTCCTTGCGAGACTCTGTGGTATCAAGGTCGTGGGGCGGTCACGATGCCGCCGACAGGAAGCTTAGACGCCGACGCCCGGACCTTATTCCCAACTCTTTGAGAGATTTTTTGCCTGAGGCGAATCAAGATGAGGGGCCATCCCAGCAACGCCGCCCGGCAAACAAAGTTAACATCGTGTCCGAGGGAGCCGAGCTCCGCCCCCTCTAACTACCGCGTATTCGGGCCTATACCGAGCCAGGCCCCTGTTTTATAATAAGGATACGATGTGGGACAACGCCATGATCACGACACGCCCTGGAAAGAGGCGCTCTCCAAGCACCTCGCTCAGTTCTTCGCCTTCTTCTTCCCTGACATCCATGACGACATCGACTGGAGCTGCCCGCCCCACTACCTCGACAAAGAGCTCCGCAAACTCGCTCCACACTCCAAAACCGGACCGAGAACGACCGACAGCCTGGTCGAAGTCCGAAGGCACGACGGAGCCAAAGCACTGGTCCTCGTACATATCGAGGTGCAAAGCCATCTCCAGGCCGACTTCGCCGAGCGAATGCTTGACTACCACGCCAGGCTCGTCGCGCAGAACAGCCAGCCGGTCTGCAGCCTCGCCATCCTGGCAGACTCCAGCAAAAGCTGGCGACCAGCCGCTCACGAAAAGAATCTGTGGGGCTGCCGCTACCTTCTCGAGTTCCCCATTGCGAAACTCGCCGACTATCGACCACGCGTCAAGAGTCTCGAACGGTCGACCAACCCTTTCGCGCTGCTGGTCGCCGCCACGCTGCACGTCCACGACACTAACCCCGCCTCTCCCGCCCGTCGCGTCGCCAAGTTCCGTCTGGTCCGGGGCCTCTACACGACCGGCCTCTCCCCAGGTGAGGTCAAAGCTCTCTTCCTACTGGTCGACTGGGTTATGACCCTCACCCCAGATCAGAACGACATCTTCGACGAGGACCTGCAGCAGTTCGAAAGGAGCAGAGACATGCCGTACATCATCAGCACACAACGCAATTACATGGCCAAAGGCGAACAGTTGGGCCTGGAAAAAGGCCTGGAAAGAGGCCTGGAGCAAGGTCGAGAAGAGGGACTCGAGAGCTTGCGCGCCGCCGTCCTCCTCGCTCTCCGCTCCCGCTTCGGCAACATATCCGAAACCATCACCACCGCCGTCCAGAGCATCTCCGACCGAGATCGCCTGATAGCCCTCGTCGGCATCGCTGCTTCCGCCCCAACTCTGGTCGAGGTCGAGCCATCCCTTCAATCCGAGTAGCCGCTCAACGGACGGGAGTTCGCTCCCCCAGCGGGGGGAACTCTTGTTCAGGGCGCGGTCGCGCTAGAAGAGCCCGTGCAGAGGGCCGCCGGGGCCGGCCATCGCCTCGATCTTTTTCACCAGCGTGGGGTCTTCTTCCAGTTCCGGCGCGTGGTGCGGCTTCTTCCTGGCGTCGATCACCAGCGGCCCGCTACAGCCCCAGTGCTTGTTGCGGGTTGAACTCTCCAACCCGTAAACGTCGGTAGCGGGGTCGCTTCGGGTGAAGGCCACCCAGAGGAAATTCTCCCAGGCGTTCTCTAAGAAATCCGCCTTCTCGGTGACGACCCAGAGCGGGAACTCGCGGGCGGGATGGCCTTCCGGGAAGACCGTCTCCAACCGTTGTAGCAGAGGGTCCTCTCCCCTTGGGAGCGACCGATCGAACTCTGGCCCTGATAGGGCCAAAATGCCGGGAGCGACCACCCTGATCTGGGCGAAAGGGCCTTCACTATCCGCCCGGCAGCTCAGAGGAAGCTCACGCACTACAGGCCCGCAGGCCGCCAGCACCACCTTGCTCCCCTCCTGGAAACCGCTGCCGGAGTAATCCAGAGTGTCGACCGTGGTGCGGGTCTGGAAATGCAGATCGCGTCTCCAGTCGATCCTCTGCAGCAGATGACGGAAGAGAGCCCGGCTGTCCGAGACCTTCAGTTCGGGATCGTCCTCCCCCGCCACGATGAGCAGGTACTTGGCCAGCGACAGTTGACCGAACCCCAGAATGGCGTTGGCGGCCGTCAGGATCTCCTGCGGACGCTTGCGCTGGCGGTACGGCTCGTAGCGCTCGCTGGCGATGGCCAGAAGTAAAGGGTGTACGCCCGCCTCGTCCACCGCGTTGACGCCCTTCACCCCGGGCAGCACGGTAGGCAGAGCCGGACCGGTCATCTCGTGGATGATCTCGCCGAAGGTCGTATCCTCTTGCGGCGGACGCCCCACCGTGGTGAAAGGCCAGATGGCGTCTTTGCGCGCCCAGATGTTCTTGACCGTGAGCACCGGGAAGTCGTGCACCAGCGAATAGTAGCCCAGATGGTCGCCGAACGGACCTTCGGGCTTGACGCCGCTGCCTCGCACCTCGCCCTCGATCACGAAGTCAGCCTCGGCCAGGATCGGCAACGGCCCGCCCGACGGGGCGATGCGCACCCCTCGACCCGCCAGCACGCCGGCAAAGACCAGTTCCGGAAGCCCTTCGGGCAGAGGCATCACCGCCGACAGACCCAGCGCCGGAGGCCCCCCGATGGCGATTTGCACCGGCATCGGCTGTCCCGCCCTGATCGCTTCCTGGTGGTGCAGGCCGATCCCGCGATGAATCTGATAGTGCAGCCCGACCTCGTCCGGGCCGTAGCTGTTGCCGCTGATCTGGCAGCGATACATGCCCAGGTTCGATTTCATAAAGCCGCGCCACCAGGGCTGTCCGGGCGACTGGCTGTAGACGATCGGCAAGGTCACGAAAGGGCCGCCGTCGTCCGGCCAGGAGACGACGGGTGGAAGCTCGTCTTTCGAAATCCTGGTGGCCAGAACCGGAGCCTTGGCTCGGGAGACCGGGATCGGAGCCGCGTGGACGCCACCGGTAAGCAGATGGAAGGCCTTGCCGGGCAGTTGGAGGGGACGGCGCAGCAGCGCCTCCGGATCCGCCTTCAGCCCGATGATCGCCTCGACCGCGCGGAAACCGTGCCGCAACACATAGCGAGCCCGCTTCTTGGTGCCGTAAAGGTTGGCCAAAGCGGGATAGCGGCATCCCTTCAGGTTGGTAAAAAGTAGGGCCGGCGCCTGAGAGTGGTAGGCGCGCCGCTGGATCATCCCCAGCTCCAGCCGAGGGTCGACCTCGGCCTCAATCACGCGCAGGTCGCCCACGCGTTGCAAGTCGTCGACACAGTCACGAAGGGAGCGGTAAGCCATGCCAGCGCGGTTCTCCCGGAGCAAGAGCGGGCCCTCCCCCACCCTCTAGCCTGAAAACTCTAGCCTGAAAAAAATCGAGGAGGGGACCACGGGGGCTCCCTCCTCGAATTCGCCTTCGGCGCCGGAGTTTTAGACTCCGAAGAACTGCAGCGTGACCTGGCGCGTGCGGGGGCGGTCCATCTCGAGCAAGAAGATGCGCTGCCACTGACCCAGCGAAAGTTTGCCGTCCATGACGGGAACGTGCTCGGAGCAGCCGATGGCCAGGTGCTGCAGGTGGGCGTGGCCGTTGGCGCACTCGTCGTCGCACATGTTCACGGTGCGGATGTCGAAATTGTTGTGCTCGTAGTCGTCGGCGGGCGATGCCAGACGCTCGAGGTGGCGGTACATGTCCTTGATCAGGAGCGGCTCGTTCTCGTTGATCACGATGCCCGCCGTGGTGTGACGCGAGTAGACCAGGACGTAGCCTTCCTGGACGCCACATTTGTCCAGATGCTCCTGGACAAGGTCGGTCAGGTCGATGAACTGGGGGCCGCGGCTGGTGTTGAAGGTAAGGGTGGATACGAAGATCCCCGGGATTCCGGTCGCCCGCCTTTCCGGCTGGGTGGCCGCGACGATGAAATTCTTCCCGTCGGGCTCGACCGTGGTGATCGTACTGCTATCCATATTTCCTCCTATGAGCGCCCCCCCGGGGTCGCTCTGGGTTAGGCCGTTCTTGTGCCTTTCCGCAGAATCCTCCCCCCTAAATCAAGGGCGGATCCCATGGATACTGGGGGCCTATCCCTTTGGACCGGTCCACCAGAGTTCGGGCGCCGGGGGTCTCATATTGTAGGACGAGCTCATGACTCGACCGTAGGCCCCGGTGTTTCCGATCAGTACCAGGTCGCCAGGGCGGCTCTCGGGCAGCAGCCGCTGAGAGCCCAGGACGTCGCCGCTTTCGCAGATCGGCCCCACGATGTCGGCCTGCACCGTGCGTTCTTCGTGGTAGCGCGATAGATTCACCACGGGATGATAAGCGCCGTAGAGGGCCGGTCGAATCAGGCTGTTCATCCCCGCATCGACGCCCACGAAGGTTTGGTCGCCCTTGGTCTTGACCTGGGTGACACGGGTCATCAGCACGCCGGCCTGGGCCACGATGAAACGCCCCGGCTCGAGCCAGAGCTCCAGGTCCGGGTAGCGCTTCCGGACGTCAGCCAACCCTTCCTGAAGCTGAGCCAGGTCCAGGGGAGACTCGCCTGGGCGCTCGGGAACGCCGAAGCCGCCCCCCAGGTCCAGAAACTTGGCGTCGGGGAACATCGGCAGCAGTCGAGCCAGCACTTCGGCGTTGCGCACCCAGGGGCTGACCGATCGAATACCGCTGCCGGCGTGACAGTGCAGACCGATCACCTGACAGTCCAGCTCTTCCAGCCGGTTCCTGGTGCGCGGCAGCATCTCGAGGTCGATACCGAACTTCGAGCCTCGACCGGCCGTTTTCACGTGCTTGTGGTGCCCTTCGCCTTGCCCGGGGTCGACTCGCAGCACCAACTTCTGGCCGCGGAACAGGTCGGGGTAGTCTTCCAGCGGCGAATGGTTGTCCAGCGTCACGTAGGTGCCCCGGTCAAAGCCGCGACGGAAGTCGTCGGGGGAAGCAAAGTTCGGGGTGTAGAGAATCTCTTGCCCCGTCAGGTCGGGGAAAAGGGAGAACAGGTGGTCGATCTCCTGGGGCGAGACACACTCGAACTTCACCCCACGCGAGCGCACCGTGCGCAGCAGGTCGGGATGATGGTTCGACTTCATGGCAAACAGGAAACGATCGCAGCCCGAAGTCGACGACAGGATGTCCAGTTGTCGTTCCACGGTCGGCTGGTGGAGCAAGAAAAACGGCGTTTTCTGATGCCGACTCATCTTCAGTAGAGGGTCACGTTCGCGCACCCACCACTCCGCCCGCTCCTGAGCCTGACTGGGCTCGCCGGCGGCTTTCGCCTCGCGCACGGGGAACAGCAGATGATGCAGGTCTCGCACCAGCTTATCGGACTTGGCCTGTTCGACCACGAAGGTCAAGTTGTTGTCGCCGGCCGCCTGGGAAATCAGGAAAACCCGCTCTTCCTCGAAACGACCCAGCACGGGCGCTAACTGGCTGAGGATCGAGCGGATGCGGCGACCGACCAGAGTGACGGCGGCGCACGGCTCTTCCAGGGTCACCGAGCCCAACTGCGACAGCGCTGCCAGCAGCTTCTCGAGTCGCTCCGAGGGTAAGTGCTCACGATCGCCATCCAGGGTGAGCGTCACTTCGGATTCTGAAGCCGAGACCTGGTCTACGGAGATCTCGTGCTCGGCGCAGAGGGTGAAGATCTTGCCCAGGAATCCGGCCTGCTTCCACATTCGAGTGGTCGAGATCGAGAGCAGCACGACACCGCGCTTGACGGCAATCGAGCGAACCGCAGGCAAGGAGGCGCCCCGGGGATGCTCGACCCGGGTCGCGCCGTTGAGGCCCAGCAAGCTCAGCGGCAGATTAACTTCGGCGAGAGCCGCAATGAATCCGGGGGTAAGGTGCCCCCCGTAAAAGCCGACCAACTCCTGAGCCACCTCGTAGCTTACGCTGTCGAGCCCGTGCGAACCGGGGACGATAAAGCGTGGCCCGGTAAAGAAACGCGGGTCGCGGGCGAAATAGACGACCTCTTGTACGGAGCTCTCGGCCCAGTCGGAAGGCGTCGGTAGCTCGCTGAAAACACTCCAACGCCCTTCCTCGATCGCGACGTCCCTGGTGGTCCAGCCCCACAGGTCGGAGTCGGGATGCGTCTCCTGCAGCAGGCGGGCGCCGTTGGCGACCTCCTCGGCGTCGAGTTCGGGCGAGAAAAGAGCAATTACAGTAGGCATGCCCGCCCATTTACCCCGCGAGGCGGCTCCCCTGCGGGCGCAGGAGAGCTTTATGGAACGAGGCCCGGGAGCTTTGGCGGCCCCACGGTCCCGTGTCCGGTGGGGGCGACTAAGGAAGCGGCGCTTCCTCGTCGTGGTCCAGGCAGCGCAGAATGCCTTGGGACTCCTGGTAGCGCCATCCCGTTTCAGGGCAGACGAAAAGCCCTTCGCCCTTGTCTTCCAGACGGAAGCCGTGGCGACCCATCCAACCGGCACGACGAGCCGGAACCCCGATCATAAGGGCGTAGTCCGGAATGTCGCCCTTCACCACCGCACCGGCAGCGATGAAGGAGTAACGACCCAGGCTGCCGCCACACACGATGGTAGCGTTAGCCCCGATGCTGGCGCCCCGACGCACTACGGTGTTGCGGTACTCGTCGCGGCGCACGATCTGGCTGCGCGGATTGATCACGTTGGTGAAAACACAGGACGGGCCGCAGAAGACATCTGCCTCCAAGGTCACACCGGTGTAAAGCGAGACGTTGTTCTGAATCTTGCAGTTGTCGCCCAGCGTGACGCCGGGCGAAATAACCACGTTCTGCCCGATGATGCAGCGTTTCCCGATTTTGGAGTCCTTCATCACATGACTGAAGTGCCAGATCTTGGTCCCTTCCCCGATCTCGCACGGTTGGTCCACGTAGGAACTCTCGTGCACGAAGTAGTCAGTTGCCGTCTCGCTCATAAACTCCACTCTTTCCGCCTTCTTTGCGCAGCAGCCGGGTGGGACCGATCTCCATCCCTTTATCCAGCGCCTTCATCATATCGTACAGCACCAGGCTGCCCGTAGAAGCGCCGGTCAGCGCCTCCATCTCGACCCCCGTCTTGCCTGAAGTCGAGACCTCCATGACGATGCGCACCCGGTTCGGAGCGTGCAGCGTCACCTCGCATCGGGCCGACTCGACCGGCAGCGGATGGCACAACGGGATCAATGTGCTGGTCGCCTTGCTGCCCATCAGGGCGCCCAGTCGCACGGTGGCCATCACGTCGCCCTTCGGGGTCTGCCCGTCGGCTAGCGCCGCAAAGGCTCTGTCGGACATGGTGACCCAGGACTCGGCGATCGCTTTGCGCACCGTCACATCTTTGCCGGTGACATCGACCATATGGACCTGCCCACGCGGATCGACGTGAGTCAACTGGTCGCCTTCGTGAAAACTCACGGCGACTCCCAGACCAGCTCTCCAGCCTCAGCGAAGTCGTAGTCGTGGAAGCGCCCAGTGGCCGCCTCGCGGAACCCTTCCGAGCGCAGTACCGCCAGCAGCGCGCGCAGCGGGTAGAGACTCAAGAACCGTTTGGGGAAAACCAGGTCCAGACGCTCGCGCACGCAGGGCACGAAATCCAACCCCAGCGAACGCGCCGCCGTCGAGATGGTCGGACCCGCATCGGCGGTGTCGCCTTTGACCGCAGCCGCCGTCGCCATGTGGGTGTGAGCGTGCAGGTTATAGCCCTGAATCGCCTCGATGCAGACCCCTTGCTGGCCCAGATGGTAGTCGATGAGCTGACGGGTTCCCGAGCCCGGCTGACGGTTCACGAAGCGGACCTCTTTGCGAACGAGGTCTTTGAGACCGGTGATCCCGAGCGGGTTGCCGGGCGCCACCGCCAGGCCTAGCCAGCGATGCAGCAGTTGGAACACGACCACGGGCTCTTCCCAATCCCACTGCTTGAGGAACGGCAGATTGTACTCCCCAGTCTCTTCGTCGAAAAGATGCACGGCGGCGCCGTGGCATTGGCCGCGCTGCAACGCCTCGAGACCAGCCCGTCCGCCGACGGCCGCCGTGTGTAAACGCACCTCGGGGTAGCGGTCGTGCAGTCGGTCGCGGATCAGGTCGTAGCTGATGTCGTGAGTGCCCAGCAGCAGCAGGTGACCGGTCAGATTGGTCTCTTCGCGCAGGCGAAGCACCTCGACCGGAGCCCCTTTCTCGAGTCGATTCACTCCGGCCGGGATTCGGATCAAGCCGTCGGCCCGTACCAAACTCATCAGAGTGCCGTGCCCACCCGATTCGGCGACGGCCACCCGTTCGCCATCGACCACCGCCATCTTGACTCGGAGAAACTCTTCCACGCCAGCGGCCGAACCGCATCCGGTGGCGAGTTTCGCCTTGTCCACCGGCCAGGGCCACAAGTCTTCCTTGGCTCGACCCTTGGAAAGACCTCGGAACGCCGGTAGCCCGAACAGGGAGAAGCCCAGGAAGGCCGGCACCGGGTGAGAGGACACACCCAGAACCGGAGTGTCACCGATGAAGCCCAGCACCATGGCGTGGCCAGGACGGATGGAAACCCCGTGCAAGGTGCACTCTCCCGCCTCGGCTAGAGCCGTGGCCAGAAGCGCCGTGCCGCGCTCGTGACCGGCGCACATGATCAGCAAGTCGCAGCGCGAAGCCTGCTCCTGCATCACGGCCGTGACCGCATCCCGAGTCTCGGGGATGGCGGGGAAGCGGCGAGCTCGGAAACCTTGCTCGGTAGCCAGGGCGCTCAGAAAAGGAGAGGTGTGGTCGACCGTCTGTCCCACCGAGGGCAGACGACCGGGTTCGACCAGCGCTTCGCCCAGCGGCACCACGTGGACTCGAGGCTGCCCCTCGACCAGCAGTTCGCGAATCCCCCCGGCAATCAAGGCCGAAAGGTCCAGCGAGCGGACGCGATGACCCTTGGGCAGGATCACCTCTCCCGACGCCAGGTCTTCGCCGATCGGACGCACGTTGCGCCACGGTGCCGACGGACGCCGCACTTCCAGCGAACGCTCTCCGGTGAGTTTGAGTGCGTAGAACGGCACGACCGTATCGCATCCGGGCGGCATGGGGGAACCGGTGTCGACAAACGGCAGACTTCCGCCCACGTCGAGCGTCACCGGCGCTTCCGCGCTGGCCCCCACCGTACTGTGCGAAGCGACCGCCAGGCCGTCGATAGCGGCTGCGTAATAGTTGGGCGAAGAGAGACGAGCCACCACTGTTTCGGCGGTCACCCGGCCCAGGGCGTCCTCGACGTCGACCAATTGAGTCTCCCATTCGCGCTTTTGGCGGTGAAACTCGAGGTCGGTGAGCCAGCGCTCGAGCGCTTCCTCCAGAGGGATGTCGCCGATCAACTCATTAGGATCTGAAACTTTCACTGAACGGGTCCTATCAGCTCCTCCAACAACTGCCGAGCTTCGCCAGCGTTGGCTGCGCCCTGAGTGGCCTTCATGACCTTACCCAGCAGCACGTTGAGCGCTTTTCCTTTGCCTTGTCGAACCTCTTCGACGACCGAGGGGTTCTCTTCGAGGATCGATTGCAGAACCGGCCTCAGGGCGTCGGCTCCGGAAAGCTGACGAAGACCCAACCGGTCGATCACGGAATCGACCTCGGCCGCCTCGCCGAACAGCACCTCCAGCACCTTCTGGGCGGCCTTGGCGCCGACGTCGCCCTGGTCCACGGCCTGCAGCAGTTGGCCCAGCCCGCGCGGCTTCAGGTGACTGTCGAACAAGCTGATCCCCTGTTCGTTGCTGAGCCGGGAGACCGTATTCTTCATCCATTTGGCGGCCTCGCCCGGCTGTCCCCCGGCGGCCACGGTGGCCTCGAAGAAATCGCCCAACTCCGGCTCGAAGGTCAGGTATTCGAGATACTCGGGCTCCAGCGAGAAACTCTTGAAGTAACGCTCCCGACGGGCCGCCGGAAGTTCCGGCAGAGCGTCGTCGACGGCTTTGACGTCGGTGGCGGTGAAGCTCAGCGTGGGGAGATCCGGTTCGGGGAAATAGCGGTAGTCCTGCGCCTCTTCTTTGGAGCGCATGGAAAGCGTGGTCCCCCTGGTTTCATCCCAACCACGGGTCTCCTGAATAATCCGCCCGCCCGACTCCAGCACGGAGATCTGTCGGGCGACCTCGCTGTCGATGGCATCCCGAATCGAGCGCAGCGAGTTCATATTCTTGATCTCGGTCTTGGTACCAAGCTCGCGCTGGCCCAAAGGGCGTACCGACACGTTAGCGTCGCAGCGAAGCGAGCCTTGCTCCATCTTACAGTCCGAGATGCCGAGCCAGAGCATCAGTTCGCGCAGGAGGTCGACGTAGGTATACGCCTCTTCCGCCGTGCGCAGGTCAGGCTCACTGACGATCTCTAGCAACGGCACCCCGGCCCGATTGTAGTCGAGATGGGTGATATCCGAACGACCTAACCGGCTGGCCACCGGTTGGCCCGAAGCGTCGAGCGCCAGGTGGGTCGATTTCCCGGTATCCTCCTCGAGGTGGATACGCGTGATCCCGATCACCCGGCCGGGCGACAGTTCGAGCCAACCCTGATAGGCCAGCGGCAGGTCGTACTGTGACGTCTGGAAATTCTTGGGAATATCCGGATAGAAGTAGTTCTTACGGTCGAACTTGGAAAAGGTTTGGATTTTGCAGCCCACCGCCCTGGCGGCCTTCAGATGAAGCTCTACGGCACGTTGGTTCAACGTGGGTAAGGTGCCCGGAAGGCCCAGACAGACGGGACAGACCAACGTATTCGGAGGCTGCCCGAAAGCGTTAGGACAGCCGCAGAAGAGCTTTGTCTCGGTGTGAAGCTCGATGTGAACTTCAAGACCGATCACGGTCTCCCATTGGGTGGCGGAAAGAACAGAGGAGGTACTCACGGGGCCCGTTTCAAGGCCCCGCGAGGAAAACCTACCTCCGTGCCCTCACGAAGCTGCGGAAACCCCGACCTCTTGCGAAAGCTCGCCGAGTCCACCGCCGTGAAGCTGCGCCTCGACCTCTCTACGCTCTTTCAGAGGAGCGTCGCGTCCGGGAAAGCCGGAGATTTCACGTTGAGATTTCAGCAAAGTCGACATCTCTTCGACCATCCGCAAGATGAAGCGTCGCTCGTCGCCAGAGTGCGAAGCGAGGAGCGCCATGACGCGGTCTCCTTCGCCTTCATCCTGAGCGTCGGCTCGGTCGTCGAGAAAGAAAGAGAAGACTGGCTGTCCTAGTTCGTGAGCCAGTTTCTGTAGCACGGTGATGGAGGGGCATTTTAGCCCTTTCTCCAGCGGTCCGATGTACGATGCGTTTACCCCGATTTTCTCAGCTAACCCCTGCTGAGTGAGGTCCATTTGGCGCCTCAACCTGTGTATTCGTTTGCCGATTGTTTGTCTTATGTCCATAGTTGTGTGATAGCCTGACCAAGCATAGTCGTATCAGGCTACCACCTTCCAGCAAACTTAAACAGTTACCTCTCGACGTGAAAGTAAGGTTACTCCACTCACAGTCGAGTGACCGGTCATTCAGTCGAGCGATTCAGCAAAGGTTGCCAGCACTTTGAGAAGGCGGCGACGAATCGTAGCGATGAGTTCGCGGTCAGAGTCGGGGACTTCGGTCAGATTTCCGGTCTGTTGAAGATAGATGGCCTGATTGATGGACAGGCGGACCCATGGCGTATAACCACGGCCGTGCCGGTCCAGAATGTAGCCCCCCCGATAAGGATTGTTCATGGAGACCAGCTCCACTCCATCCTCGCGGTCATCCTCGCCAAACTCTTTCTCGATGGCTTCTTTCAGGGCCATCATCAGTTCGACGGGGCAGGTGGTGTCGTCGCCCTCGCCTTCCTCATCTCCAAAGTTGGAAATGCAGAACCAGGGGCGTTTCGTTCCCGGGTCGGCGGCCTGTGGAGGGGCCTCCGGCAGCATCGAATGACAGTCGATACCCAGTCTCACCGCGCCACGGTTGGCCGTGCGAGAAAGGACCTCATGGAAAGGTCGGTGGTAGCGATCGAGAAGTCGATCGATCTCTTCCCCTGAGGGGAAACCGTCCTTCTCCCAAATTGTCTTGCCAAAATCGGTGTAAACTTTGCAAACGCCGTCTTCATGTTCAGGCGGGCGCATGCCGGGGTCGCAGTCCAGGTCGACCACGCAGCGCGCGATCTCGGCCTCCAGACGGCCTTGCACCATCTCTCCCATCGCGAAGAGCTCGCGGGTCCAGGGGTCTGACTCGTAAAAAAGTTCCGCCTGGGATAGAGCAAAGCGAGGAGCCAGCTCTCGGGGCAGCATGGAGCCCCCGTGGGGAATCGATAATAGCAGCGGTATTCGAGCCATTGATAACCTTTCTCTCTACGAAGACTCGAGGTGAGAAGGCCTGGGGGAAGGAAGACTCTACCCCCATCGACCCCTCGGCAACCCTTCGTCCGCTCGGCGTCCGCTCCGGGAGTGGATACCGAGAAGCAGAGTCTAGCACTCGGAGAAGCCGTGTGCAACAGCCCCCGCAAGCCCCAAAGCGAGCCTCCATTCAGCCTCGCGCGGCCCTCTGTACCAGAACCGAAGACGGCCGAATTCCCGATGCGGATCGAGGTCTGGGACCGCCCAACCGAGGCTATGACCCAGCTCGACAAAGCCCTCTTTTCGTAGCTCTCTGAGTCGACTGTCGACGACCAGGACCTCGGCGGCTCGAGCCTCCAGCCGATCGAACAGCGGAAGATGCGTCCCGTCGTAGAGAAAGTCCGCCAGTAGCAACAGGTCGACGCTACTCGACGGGACATCCCCTGTCACCTCGAGTGCGACACCGTTGTGTTCGGCGTTGGCCCTGCTGGCGCTTCGAGCCAGCGGATCGATGTCCACCGCCCACACTTTCGAGGCGCCCGCCCGACTGGCAGCAACCCCCACTAACCCGCAACCGCAGCCAAAATCCATCACGCTTCGCCCCTGAACCAGAGCGGGCGAGAGGGAGAACAGGTGACAAAGTCGCTCACCGGAAGGCCAGAGCAGGGCCCAGAAAGGCGGGTCGTGCATCACCGCCTCAGCCTTTTCCGGTGGAAGGGGACGGGTGGCCGCAGCCTCGTCCAGGAAAAGCCCTTGAATCTCGGGAGCGCGAGGTAGCCTGTGCCAGCGTAGCTGGGCTTCGGGAATCAGAGTGGTTAGGGCCGCTTCCAACTCCTGCAGGGGAAGGTTCAAGAAAAAGTCTCCCTCATGAAAGAAACCTCTCCGAAGGAGAGGCTTATGCGCAGAGAGGTCCGGGAAAGACTACTTGCCGTAGCGCTTCATGAAGCGCTGGACGCGGCCTTCCACGGCGACGGCGCGGTGCTTACCGGTGTAGAAGGGATGGGAATCGCTGGAGATTTCCACCTTGATCACCGGGTACTCGTTGCCGTCTTCCCACTTCATGGTCTCTTTGGATCTCTGCGTGGACTGCGAAAGAAAGCAGTGCTCGGTGGAGATGTCCTTGTAGATGACCGTGTGCATCTCGGGGTGAATGCCCTTTTTCATGAGAAGGCTCCTAGAAATCAGAATGCCGCGCATTATAACCACAGCCCGAGAAAAAGAACAAGGCCCAGCGCGATTTCCTTTAAAATTTATCCCGACCCGGACGGTCCCAGAGCTTCGCCGCAAGCGCGACAGAAACGATCTCCCGTTCGGGGAGACCTTCCACAACCGGGACAGGCCGTGGCTTCGGGGAAGCGACCGCCGCAGGCGTGACAGCAGGAGTCCTCAGGGTCGACCACCGCGCGACAGGCTCCACAGCGCGTGCGTGAGGGCCAGTCGAGCAAGGTCACCAGACACCCGAGGAAGAGCGCCAACCCCGCCAGTTTGTAGCCCGGCCCGGCCAGGACGTCCCGCCAGAGCACGGGGTCGAAGACGGTCACTCGTTCGGCGCCCAGCGTCTCCAGGGCGCTATTGACCCCACTGAGCTTGAGCTGAAGCGGCGCCAGCGTACCCTTTCCCCAATCGCGAAAAAGCGCTTCGGCCTGCCACCAGCGGTAGATAGTCCAGGGCAGCAAGACCCGAATCGCCCAGGCCACGCCAGGGATGGCCAGAGCGCGGCCCCAATGCAGCGCTCCAAGAACGAGAAGGGCCAGTCCCAGAGCGTTCCAGGCCGGAATCGGCACCGACCAGCCCAGCAGCGGCATCGAGAACCAGGGCAACACCACGGCCAGCGCCAGCGCGCAGCCCAGCAGCAGCGAGGCGGCGCGCACGGCCCGACGGCGCCAGAGCCGGCTACTGCTCGTAATAGGTCTCCTCGGGCTCGACATACTCGTACTCTTCCTCGACACGAGGCCGTACGAACTCGACCACTTCCTCTTCGACCTCTTCGTAGAGCAGGTGTTCCGGTAGCCACTGAGGGTCGCGACCGCCGAAGAACCAGTCGACCAGCTCCTGAGCCTGGTGGCGCAGATCCTCGACGGACTCTTTCAGAGCCGACGAGGGGCACTGCATCGCCACCGTGATAATGGAGGCCGGCCTGTTGTTGTTAGGATTAGCCCGGCTCAGACAGGCGTAGACCGCTTCCGCGCTGACCATGGTGATGAAGTTATCGAACTTTGACATTATCCGACAATTATCCAAACGGGAGACCCTGGCCTGCCTGTCGAACAGGCCGCCCATGCCTCTTCCCGTGCTGGTTTTCGAACCGGACCCCGCTCTCCGCGCGCTGCTTATCTCTTCGCTGGAAGAGTTGCGTATCGAACCGATCTGTGCCAACGAAGACGACTTTGCCCACCTGGTCGAGTCTCAGGAAGCCTACGAAGGAGTCCTGGTCAGTCGTGCGCTGTTCGCCCGACCCGACCTCTGGGCGATGCGTCGAGGTCGCCCCGAGTCCGAGCGCTGGGTAGTGATGTCCGCCCCCGAAAAGATCGAAGAGCTCACCGACAAATGCCTGGACGTCCTGGTCCAACCGTTCCGCACGGGGGACCTGGAAGCCGCCCTGCACGGCCAGCAAGAACAGCCTGAAGATCCCACCCTGCACTTCATGAGAGAGCGCGAGCGAGAATTCAGCAAGTTCCGCCGCAAAGAGTCGCAGCTGCGGGAAGCGCACCGCCACTTCAAAGAGCTCGAACGTATGAAGAGCACCTTCCTCTCGCTGGTCTCTCACGAACTCCGAACGCCCCTGACCGTGATCTCGGGCAACCTTCACGTCCTGCGCAAGCTCTCTTCGAAGTGGGACAACCCGATCGCCAGCGAATGCGTCGGCTCGGCCCACGAGGGGACAAAGAGGCTCTCCAAGCTGGTCGATGAGCTGCTCCGATTCACCGTGTCCGCCCCCCAAAAACGCGACCGCTGGGACCTGGCCCTGACCCTGCGACGCCTGGTGGGAGAGCTTCAGGCCGTCGCTCAGGAGCGGGGACTGAAGCTGACCCTGGACACCCCGAGCCTGCTGGTCGAGGGAGACCCCGCCGGTCTGCCCGACGCCCTTCTGCAGCTCGTAGAAAACGCTCTCTTGTTCAACAAGGCCGGCGGTACGGTCGAGGTCACCGGGCGGCGCTGCCCCAGCGGCGATCTGATCGAGATTCGGGTCAGCGACGACGGCCCCGGCATCGAGCAGCGCGAACTGGAAAAGGTTTTTCACCCTTTCTACCAGGTCGCCGACGTCAACACGCGGAGCGTCGAGGGGCTGGGTATCGGACTCTCGCTGGCTCGACGCACCATCGAGGGACACGGTGGACGTCTGCTGCTGCAGAGCACTCTGGGTCAGGGCACCTGCGCCTGCATCACCCTGCCGGTGCACTCGCAGAAGCGTATCCCTCTGCCCACCCGGGGCTCCGTCTTGCCGCCGCCGGCCGACGCCGACGCCAAAGACCTGCGCGAATACGCCCAGGAGATCTACGAGCTCTGGGAAGCCGAGCAGATCAAGCGGCGCCACGCCGAAGAGCAGAAGCTGGTGCTGGAGCAGACTTTTATCGAGACCCTGGTGTCCCTGATTCGTATGGTCGACCCCCGCGTCTCGGGCGGCGGCACCTCGCAAGGCGAACGAGTTCTCGACTACGCTCGCGCCGTGGCCCGCCACCTGGACCCGACCCTGCTGGCTCGCCCAGAGTTCTCCTACGGACTTCTGCTCTACGACATCGGCAAGATCGGGGTGACTGAAGCCGTGCTATCAAAAAGCGGCGGGCTGACCGACAAAGAGCGACGGGCCGCCGAGGCCCACTCCGAGATCGGCGCCGACCTGCTCACCTCGGTGGGCGTGCTGCAGCCGGCGATCGACGCCGTGCGGTCCCACCACGAACGCTGGGACGGCAGCGGCTATCCTGACGGCCTGAAAGGTCAAGAGATCCCGATTCTGGCTCGCATCATCGCCGTGGTCGACTCGTTCGACGCCATGACGGTCAACCGTCCCTGGCGCGAGGCGTTACCTTTGGAAGAAGCGCGAACGGAGATCGAAGAAGGCTCTGGGAGCTCCTTCGATCCTCTGGTCGTCCAGGCGTTCGGACGCGCCTGGGGCGAAGTCTCGGAAATTTTCGCTCGCGCTCACGCCAGCAGCAAACTCAAGTCTCGCCTTGGTGTGTCTCCCGAACCTTCCACGCCCTGATCACAGTTCTAGCAGGGCCCGAGCCAGTTCGAGCAGTCGGGTAGCCTGCTCGGAGTTCGAAGAGAGCGGCTCGACCAGGTAGTCTCTGAGCCCTTCGTGAAGCGACTCGAGTGAGGCCGGGTCGCCAGACAGATAGCGGCGACTGTCTTCGATCACCGCGATGAGCAGCCGCTTAGGGCCCTGATTTTTCAAGGTCTTGTCATCTTTGGCCCCGTTCCAGAGCTGCTGAGCCGTCTCGTTGAGCCGAGAGATCAGCAAAACTCTCTCCTGGTCCATCGACAGCGCCAGTTCGCTGGCCCCGGGGAGTCCTGCGCCTCCCGCCGAAGCAGCAGAACGGGCGCCGCCTTCCAGCACCAGCCCGCGGGCGGCCGAGATCTCCCGGACGGTGGAAGCCGGAGTCTCTAGCTCGTGGTAGATCCGCAAGACTTCGGTCGGTCGTCCGGACACGAAGGTGCACAGCGCCGCTACAGGATAGCCGCCTTCGGTCAGCTGAGGAAAAGCGCGGTCCAGAGCTTCGGACACCTCCGACCGGCTGACATCGTAAGAGGCTAGCGGATACGGCGCCGGACGAACTCGTCCGTAGCGCTGCAGCCAGTAGCGCCCTAGCTCTTCGAGGAAAGATTTCACAACGGGCGAGGCCGCGCCGTCCGTGACCAGCAGCAGGCCGACATCGCTCGCTACGACGTCGCCGCCCTGCAGCTGGCGAGCCACCCGCGCCAGAATCGCGTCCGGGGAAGAAGCCGACTCGTGCTCGAACAAAAGGGCGCTGGGCCATCCGTTGGCCCCTCGCCGACAGGTCAAGGTGCGCAGCTGCGAGGCAGGCTTGAGCCCTAATCCGCCCAGGACCGCCCGATGCTGCGCTCGCCCCATAGACAGTCTCAGCAGCGGAAGCTGGTCCGAGGACAGCCGTTGACGGTCGCGCTCTCGCTTCAGCAGATCCATCCAGCGTTCGACCTCGGGGGCGTCGAGTGGCGTTCCTTCCGGCACCACGACCAGCAGCGCTATCGGGTCAGGAGCGGCCGCGGCCGGGCAACTTCCTAACAGGAGAAACTGGAACAACAGGACAAGCGAAATCCATCGCGATCGAACGAGCACACAACGCCTTTCGGAGAAAAAGAGAAAGAGCCCCTCTCGGAGCTCTTTCTAACCTTATTACGCCTAGTTGTGGGAGATACAGGCGGCCAGGACTTTCTCGTCCAGGGCTTCCTTCTGGCCCCCGGTGACGAGCGCCAACTCATCGACGAGGACGCGCTTGGCACGCTCATACATCTCGGCTTCCTTGAAGCTCAGCTTTTTGCGCTGGGACATCAGGGCCAGGTCCTTGATGACCTCGCAGAGACTAAAGATATTGTTGCTCTTAATCTTTTCGAGGTGCATGCGCTGGCGCTGGTTGGCTCGGGTCAGGCTCTCGACCTCGTGGGTCTCGAGGAACTCGAACACGTCGCCAACTTCATCTTTAGAGATCAGCGGACGGAACAGTTCGGTGTCTTTTTTGGTGTTGACCATCATCTTCAGGTTCTCGTGGGGGAAGAAGATCTGAGCCAGGGAGATCTTTTCGCCGAGAACGGTCTTCTCTTCTACGGTCTGGACGGTACCCAGTCCGTAGAGTGGATGGCATACGGGGCTGTCGCAGGAAAACTTACTCAATGCTTTGCTTTACTCACTTTACTGGATTTCGTTGACCCCACTCTATCTAAGCCTTGACGGCCGAAAAAGTTTCGCTCTAAACCAACGCCGCCCCCACGCGGGCCTTCGAGAGGTCGTTCTTCTGCGAAACTGGGGACTCTATCTAACCGCCATCGGAAGATAGAGTTCCGTGCATAGTGGGAGATTCCCACCAGTGGTAGGGGACGCGACATCGAGGGGTCGCGACCTCGCCAGGGTCAATTTCGTGATGCCGTGCTCGTCAAGGACGGATATATTGCACAGTCGGTCCAGAAAATCCTGGCGGTGTGCGTACAATCACCCCGCCATTTCCATCGACCGCGCCGGTCACCCCCGTGTTGGCGGCCTGCAGGACCGGCTTCCCCGTTTCCACCGCTCTCATCACCGCCGAACGGAAATGCGCTTCGTTGGCCTGAGCGCTGGCAAACGGGGCATCGTTGGTGACCACCACCAGAAAATCGACCTCCGGCGCCAGTTCGGCTGCCATTCCGGGGGTCATCGATTCGTAACAGATCAAGACCGCGAACCGCTTTCCCGACGAGGTTAGGAAAACGGTCGACCCCTCGCCAGGGACAAACTGGCTGATGCGGGAGAACGGCGGAACTCGACGCAGCGGGTCGGACAGCGGTCGAGGCAGCGGGATATACTCGGCAAAGGGCGCCAGGCGGCGCTTCTCATACTGCTGGGTAAAGCGCCCGCTGGTCTGGACCAGACTGACCGAGTTCCGCCACTCTGGGGTGCCCGGCTCTTCCTCGATGGAAGAAGCCAGCAGGTCGACCTGTAGACGGCGCGCGGCCTTACCGATACGCCGAGTGTTGGTCACGCGTCGCCGCATTCCGCGATAGGGCCAGGCCGTCTCTGGCCAGATCACCAGTTCCGCCCCCTTCTCCGCCGCTTCGGCCGTACGTTGAAGTAGCGCCTCCATGCTCTTCTCGCGATAGCGCTCGTCCCACTTCTCGTTTTGAGAGAAGCCGGTCTGAACCAGCGCCACCTTCGGCAGTGAAACTTCCCGCCCCTCAGGCCGAGGCGCCGCCGCTATCCAGAGCGACAGCAAAACCACCCCGATCCCAGTCGGTCGAGTCCGACCCGAGAGCAGGAGCGCGCTGAGCAGGCCCAGTCCGCCGGCGACCCCAGCCAGTCCAACCCAGGGCAGGGGGGCAAGCAGATGGGGCCAGGCCGTCAGAGCGCCCGCCGGTGTCTCCCAGTCGACGCCGGTGATTCCGAGCAGGAGAGCCGCGCTGACCAGACCCAGCCCCAGACACGCGCCCAGGACGTCGAGCCAACCCAGGCCGCGCCTCCCCTCCCCTTCTGATCCCCCCGCCCAACGCTCCAGGGCTAGCCCAGGGAGCGGGAAAAGCAGCCAGGGCAGGCCTCGAACCGCGCTCAAGGCAAGCCAGGGAAGCACACCGTAAGCCCCGACCCAGTGGTAGAAAAACGCCGCGAACAGAACTCCCCACAAGCCAGCAGCCCCAACCCTGCCCGACCCCGCCCGCCCCCGGCGCGCCCCGCCCAGCCGCCCGGGGGAGAGCAGGCCCGGCCCG
>JAEXNA010000019.1 GCA_023447635.1 Vulcanimicrobiota bacterium
GCTCTCGGTCGGGCCTGGGCTATACCGTTTCGACCTGGGCGCTCGTTCCCGTCTCCCAACCGCTTCCTCAGCCGGCAGCGAGCCCCGCTTCGCCCAAAAAGGTCGAGGTCAAGAAGACCCCGCCGCTGGTTCGGGAAGGTCCGTCCCGGGTGCTGGTGGCCGAAGACAACCCGATCAACCGGCAGGTGCTTAGGCTCTCTTTAGAGCGGCAAGGGTTCGAGGTGGCGCTGGTCGAGAACGGGCGTCAAGCCGTCGACATGTTCACCGAAGCGGCCGACGATCATTTTCAGCTGATCATTCTGGACCTGCAGATGCCGGAACTCGACGGAATGTCTGCGGCCACGGAGATTCGACGGATCACCGGGCAAGGCCGCCGGCCTGTTCCGCTGTTGGCCTTGACCGCAAGAACTTTAGAAGAGGACCACGTGGCCTGCCATCAGGCGGGATTTGACCTGGTCCAAACCAAGCCGCCCGTCATCGAAGACCTGGTGGACACCATGAACCGACTGATCAAGGAGTACAATACGTGAAAGAGTCCTCGCTTCTGCGCCTGTTCCTGGGGGCGTTTTTCGCGTTCTTCCTTTACCTGGTAGTGTTCGGAGTGACCAATCTGGTCCTTATCCTGTCGGTGGATACGGCCTCCTCCTCGGCCAACCGGGCCTATGAGACGCAGCGCCGGTTGACCCGGCTGCGCAATGTCGTACTTCTGACCGAAACGGCGCAGCGAGGCTATCTGCTCACCGACAAGCGCAGCTACCTGATCTCGATCGACGATCAACGAGCCGAAGCCGAAAAGTTGCTGAAAGAGTTAGACTCGACCCTGACTCGGGACGCCTTGCGCGGGCTGTTGTCCGAACTCGGTCCACGCATCATCCGCAAACTCGACGAGATGCAGTCGACCATCGCCCTCAAAGAAGGTGGCAATCAGAAGGCCGCGCTCGATGTGGTCAAGACCGACGATGGCAAAGCGCTGATGGACGACATCAACAACCGCATCAACACCCTGCAAGAGGCCGAACTCGAAGTGGTGGCGCAGGAGCAGGCCCGTATCAAGAGTCTGTTCTGGTGGCTTCAGATGCTGATCGCTTTTGGTCTGGTCGGGTTCGCCATTTTCACCACCCTGGCTTACCAGGCCGTGGCTCGTCGCTTCCAGCCGCTGCACGTGCTGGTGGAGCGGGCCGCCCAGATCTCGCGGGGCGACCTGACCGGCCAGCCGCTGCCGGTCGGGGTGCGGGACGAGGTCGGCATCGTCACCGAAGCTTACAACTCCATGCTGGCGGGTCTGCGACGCATCTTCGCGCGCACCGAGGAAGCGCAGACCAAGATCCGCGATATCAGCGCCCGCCTGGCCCGTTCGTCAGCTGAGCAGGCGTCGTCCTCGGTTCAGCAGGCGACCGCTGTTCAAGAGACGGCCGTCACCTTAGAAGAGCTCTCCCAGTCAGCCACCCAGATCGCCGAGCGCGCCTCGGAAGTCGGTGGGGATTCGCGGGTCACGGCGGCTGAAAGCCGGAGAGGACTCGACGCCGTGGAAGAAACCATCAATCTGTCCGAGAAAGCTCGTCAGGGCGTCGAGGACGTCGCTTCGACCATCGTGGCACTGAACCAGAAGGCGCAGGACCTGGAAGCGATCGTCAGCTCGGTCAACGAACTGGCCGAACGTTCCAACATCCTCTCCATCAACGCCGCTATCCAGGCCGCTGCGGCCGGGGCGGAAGGCGCCACCTTCACGGTGCTGGCCAACGAGATGCGCCTGCTAGCCAGCCGTTCGAAAGAGGCTACCGTCGAGGTCAAAGGCTCGCTGGCCGAGATTCGCGGCGGCATCCACAAAGCGGTGATGATGGCCGAGGAGGCGATGAAGCGCTCGCAGTCGGGCGACAAGAACAGCCGGCGCACGGAGACCACCATTCGCACTATGGTCGAGTCGTTCAAGAAGGGCGACGACGCCTTCCAGCAGATCGTGGCCGCCACCCGGCAGCAAAGCCACGCTTTCAAACAGGTCGAAGAGGCGCTGGTCTCGATTCAAGAGACCGCCATGCAGGCCGAAAAGGGCAGTCGCGAGCTGGAACGCGATTCTAACGAGCTGAATCTGTTGTCTCAGGAGCTGCACAAGACCCTGACCCGCTACGACCAGAGCATGCCCGGAGCGATCGGCGAGGCGCTGTGATCTCGCTGCTGCTGGTCACGACCTCGGGCCACGACTTCGCTTTTCGTCGCGAAGACATCGAGACCGTGCTGCAGCTTCCGCGTCTTACCCGTCAGCCGGGCGATATTTCGCTGATCGAGGGATGGATGAACCTGCGGGGGGAAACACTGCCGGTGATCTCGCTGGCCGATGTGCTGGATCTTCCCCCTCAACCGGTGGCCCTGTCCGACCATCTGGTACTGACGGGGGAACGCCCCCGAGTGATCTGGAGGGTCGCTCGGGTCGAAGGGCTGGGGGAGGTCAGCTGGGAGAGCCTCCGGCTGATGGAGCACGCCGCCGACCCCAATCCGCGCTATGTGGCCCAGTTTTCCCTCGACGGGTCGACCACGGTCAATCTGCTGAACGTGGCCAGCCTGCTGTTGGCCGAGGAGCAGCAGCGTCTGAAGGTGGCCCAGGAGCGTCGGCAGAGCCGCCTGCAAGAGCTGGAGGGCGCGGAGGAGTCCCATGTTTGAGCGCACCCTCGAAGGGTTGGAGCAAGAGCTGCGGATGGTGGTCCCTGACGCCCAGAAGGCGATCCTGCAGCGCCAGATGCCGGAGGCCGACCGCGAAGAGCTGCTCTCGCAGCTGACCAACGGCCAGACTTATTTTTTCCGCCATCCAGATCAGTGCCAGGCGTTTGAAGAGTACCTTCGAGGAACGGAACTGCAGAAGACGTTCCGCATCTGGTCGGCGGGCTGCTCGACCGGCTGCGAGCCGTATACCATCGCCATGATGCTCGACAAGACCCGTCGTCAGGGACGGGTCGTCGGCACGGATATTTCGCGGGAGCGCCTGCGTCAAGCCGAGCAAGGCGTGTATCGAGAGAGCCGCATGCTGCGCCTGAATCTGGCCGAGCGTGATCGTTACTTTGCCGCCCACGGCTCCGGTCAATGGCAGATCCGCCCCTGGCTGAAAGCCTCGGTCCAGTTCCACCAGGAGAACCTCAACGAGAGCAACGGACCGGGCATGGCCCGCTATTGGGATGTCATTTTCTGCCGCAACGTGCTGATCTATTTCGACGAGGCAGGCGCCCGAGAGATTCTCGGTCGTATGGTCGAGCGGCTGGAGACGGGGGGAGTGCTGGTGCTGGGCTACCCCGAGGCGTTCTTCGGGCTGCAGCACCCCGAGTTGGTCTTGATGGCGGCTCGCACGGCGATTTTTACCAAGGTCCCTCGGGTGGAAGAGTCGGCCCTCCAACCGCTGGCTCCAACCCTTCCGGTGGCCTCCCATCCGGGCGCCTTCCAGGAGGGCCTTCGGCTGCACGCGATGGGCCGGCTGGCCGAGGCGCGCCAGCAGTTTCTCGAGGCGGAAGTGAACGAACCCGGGATGGCGCTGGTTCACTACTTCTCTGCTCGGCTGCACGACGAGCTCAAGGAGACGGACAGCGCGGTCGCCTCGCTGCGAAAGTTTTTCCAGAACTACCGAGACGACGACCCCGAGGTTTTGGACTTTACCCGCCGCAACGGTCTGAGTCTGGAGCAGCTGAATCAGGCGGCCACCCGTCTGCGCGAGCGTCTGGAGCAGCACGAACGATGAGTGAAGACGAGATTCTCGACGAGCGTACCGCGTTGTACGCCAGCACCGAACAGGCAACCCGCCTGGGAGTACGCTGCTTGCGGGTGGCGCTGGGCCAGCGCGAGTGGCTTTTTCCGGAGACGGACGTCCGCTCGTTGCTTTCGGAAAACGCCATCTGCGCGTTGCCTCCGGGCGTTCGTTGGGCCGGCTATCACTGCGTGGGGCTGCTTTCGCACGCTATGACGCCGCTGCCCGTTCTGTGCTGGGGAGAGCTGGCCGGCTACCGTGCTCTGGATTCCGATCAGGAAGTCGCCCTGCTGCTGCTGTCTGGAGCTGGAATCGCTTTAAGGGTGCCGGGTCCGGTAGGCATGAGGCTTCGCCAGCTGAGCGAGCTGGGGCCTGACGACCACTCCTGGTCCCAGGGGCGGACAGGCGAAGGCGAATCGGTGGCCGACCTTGGGCGACTGACGGGAGCGGCGGGATGACGGAACGTTCTCAGGTGCAAGAGTCGCTGCTCAAAGCGTTCCGGGAAGAGTTCCAGCAGGATCTGGCCTCGGTCCGTCAGGAGTGGGAGGGCTATCAGCCCAACCGCAAGACGCGATTAAGCGATCTGGCTGACCTGCGCCGTCTGTTACACACCATCAAAGGCAGCACTCGACTGCTGGGGTTCGAGGGGGTGCCGGAGCAGGTTCACGCCCTCGAAGAGATGGTGCTCGAGGCGCTGCGCAAAAAGAAGAAACCGGCCGAGTTCTGGGACGGCCTGGCAGAACTCGAAGAAGCCGTGGCGCTTCACCTGGGAGAAAGCGCGCCCGAGCCATCGATGGAGCTAGAAGTCTCGCCCCTGGCCGCGATGGCGCCAGCACTGTCCATGGCCCCGTCGAGTGCGCCAAGTTCGTCTTCTTCCGTCGCTTATAGTTTTTTGCTATCCGTCGATGAACTGGTGGTGTTGGGAGAGAGTCTGGTTGAAGAGCTTCAAGCGGAAGGGCGAAGCGCGGGCGGGTTTAGCCATCGCGCCGCGCTGCTGGTAGAGCGAACGCGCGCGCTGAGGGACCAGGCCCGTCGTATGACTCTGCTGCCGGCCAGCGAGCTCTTTGCGGGGATGACGGAATTGGCGCGGCGCGTCGCTGCCGAGTCGGGCAAGACGGTGCGGGTCACCCACCACATCGAGCCCGGCCAGATGGAGCGTGAGACGGTGGCAGCGTTGCGGCCGGCTCTGACCCATCTGGTTTCGAACGCGGTGAGCCACGGGGTTTCCGGCGCTTCCGGCGTGGTCGAGTTTAGCTACCAGCGGTTTCCTGGCTACGTGACCGTCTCGGTGGCCGATCAGGGAGTCGGGATCTCGCTTCCCGTTCTTCGCGAGGCTGTGCTCAAGGGGCGTCACCTCTCTGCCAGAGAGTGGGACGCTCTGGACCGTCAGGCTCAGCTGGATTGGATTTTCCACCCCGGGCTTTCGACCCGATCCGAGGCCGACCTGTCGGCCGGACGCGGCATGGGGCTCTCTATCGTGGCCGAAACGGTGCAACGGTTGGGCGGTCGGGCCGAAGTGCAGAGTTCGGATAAGGGCACCGTCTTTCGTCTGGTCCTGCCCGCCAACTGGAACTTGCGAACCGTTCTGCGAGTGCGCTCGGCCGGTCAGGAGTTGGCCGTGCTGAGTTCCGAGATCGAGGCGGTCGAAGCGCGAGCCCTGGGCGGTCAGGTCGCTGAGAAGGCTGGGGAACTGGCCACCCTGGTCGGCTTTCCGGGAGCGCTTCGCGAGGGCGCTTATCGGATTCTGCTGGCCCGAGGCAAGGGGGCCAGCGTTGCCGTCGGCGTCGACGAGTTGGGCGAGTTCGAACACGTCCTGGTGACGCCGCCGCCGCTCGGTCTGACCGGTTTGACGCCGGCGGTGATCGGTATGACCTCGCATCGCGGGGTGCCCATGCCGGTGCTCTCGCTACGGACCTTGCTCGAGGCGCCGCTGGCCAACCGGGGCCACGCGCCGGTCGCGATGACTCCGGCCGAGGGGGCGCTTCTGCTGGTGGTCGACGATTCGGTCACCACCCGAACGATGGTTAGCGGGATCTTGCAGAGCGCCGGCTATCGAGTGCTGACCGCCTCCGACGGGAAGCAGGGTCTGGAACTGGCCCATACCCCCGACGTCTCCGGTATCGTGAGCGACCTGCAGATGCCGATCATGGACGGTCTCGAGTTCCTCGAGGCGCTGCGCTCTGACCCCTTGACTTCGGCTATCCCCTTTGTCCTGCTGACCTCGATCGATGACGTGGCCACCTTCGAGAAAGCTTCCGGATTGGGCGCGGACCGCTGCCTGGGCAAGCAGAACTTCACCGAAGGGCTCTTGCTCAAGACGGTCGAGGAGCTTTTATGACGACGGTTCGCTGCGCCATCGTGGAAGACTCGGCGTTCCAGCGCGAGTTTCTACGCCATAAACTAAGCCTGGATCCCCGTATCGAGGTGGTCGGCGTCTACGCACGCGGCGAAGAGTTGCTGGAAGCCGTCGGCTTCATCCGTCCGGACGTCGTGACCATGGACGCTCAACTGCCCGGCCTGTCGGGGCCGGAGACGGTGCAGAAACTGCTCCAGCTTTACCCGGTGCCGGTGGTGCTGTTTTCGGCCTCGGCCTCCTACTGGGCCCCTTCGGCCCAGGAAGCCGGTGTGGTCTCGGTCGTCGAGAAGGGGATGGGGCCCGAGCCGTCCGAGGAGGTGCTGGCGGAGCTGGTCAACCAGGTCGTGATCATGAGCCAGGTCAAGGTGTTTCGCCGGCGCGACCCTGGGCGCACCTTCGGAGGGCGGCGCTTTTTGGCGGTGGGAGCCTCCTCGGGAAGCCCCTGGTTGGTCGAGGCGATCCTGGAGAAGTTGGCCGGGCGGGATCTGGTCTGTTTCGTAGTGCAGCATCTTCCCGAAGGGGGAGAGGACAACTACGCTCGCTGGCTGAGTCGAACCACCGGGTGGACGGTCGAAGTCGCTCGAAGTGGGGCTCCGCTGCTGACCGGTCGCTGCTACGTGGCGCCTCACGGACGGCATATGGAGGTCGGCCACTTCACCCTGTCGCTGACCGACAGCCGGCGGCAGGACGGTCACTGCCCGTCCGTCAGCCGGCTGTTCCAGTCGCTGGCGATCTCCCACCCGCTGGGTACGGTGGGAGTGATCCTCTCGGGAATGGGGCGCGATGGCGCTCAGGGGTTGCTCGAGCTTCGCCGGGCCGGAGGGCTGACGCTGAGCCAGTCATCCGCCTCGGCGGGAGTCTCGGCGATGCCCAAGGCGGCCGAGGACCTGGGAGCGGTTTGCGAGTCTTATAGCTCGGCTACGCTGGTCTCTCGTCTGGAGCGGCTGTTTCCTGCGCCTCGTCTGTGAGGCGCCGAGCCTGGCCTTTTTCCGCGCTGTTGAAGGCGAACAGGAAAACCAGAAGCAGCCCAGCGATGGCGATGAAGGCGCCGGGAAAGCCACGATGATCGGCTACGATCCCGGCCAGGAAAGCGCCCGAGAAGCTACCCGAGTCGATCGAGGCGGTGACCAGGGCCAGGCCGCGCCCGCGAGTGGCGGAGTCGAGCCGCTCGATGGCAACCGCGTTGAGAGCAGGGTAGATGACGCCATACCCTAATCCGGCGGACATACCAGAGACGACCAGGATCGCCATGGCGAAATGAGTCGCTCCGGCCACCTGGGCTAGACCAAAGCAGCCCAGCGCCAGCAGAAAGATCGACGGTCCCACCATTCGGGCCGGCCCCAACTGGTCGGTGAGCTTGCCGGCGTAGACCCGGCTAGCGCCTGAGGCCAGCGTGGTGGCGGCGAACATCCAACCCACCCCGCCGATGTCGAGGGTGTCGAGATAAGGAGCGATGAAGGCGAAGAGGCTGCCCACGGCGATGCCGAACGCGATGGAGCCGATCACCGTGCCTCGCATGGAGCGAGAGCGCAGGATATGAAAGAAGCTCGCCGGTATGTTCAGGCTGGCCGGTTCCGGACGTCGATCCGAGATAGTGCCCAGCACCATCATCCCGACAAAGATGGTGCCGCCGCCCCACCAGAACAGATTGTCGTAGCTCTCCTTGGCTACCACGTATTCGGCGATGCCCGGGCCCAGAGCGCCGGCTAGCATGCCCGAGATTCCGAACAGGCCAAAAAACTCGCCCACTCGACTTGGCGGCGAGAAGTCCGCGACCCAGGTCCAGGAGGCGGTCAGATAACAGGCAAAGCCAAATCCGTGCACCAGGCGTGCGGCCAGCATAGGGACAAGTTCCACCGGGACCCAGGCGTAGGAGGCGGCGGCCGCGGCCATCAGCAGCGAGCCCAGGATCAGGTAGAGTTTTCGGCCGTCCTTGTCCAGTCGTGGACCCAGCCAGGGCTGAACAAAGATGGAGATCAGCCAGAAGCTTCCGTCGACGAGGCCGATTTTCCACTTCTCCATCCCCTGGGCTTGCAGATACTGAGGCAGCAGCACGAACATGACGCTGCCGGTGAGCACCAGCAGGTTGCCCAGGTTGGCCCGAAAAAATTCAAAGTTCAACCCACCATCGAGGTCGGCTTTGACGGCGCGACGAGGGCTGTTCGAGGAGTTTTCGGAAGTGGCTATGGGACCGTTCGCCATGGCTTGGCCGAATACGCCGCCCCAAAAGGATCCCCTCCGTTGTTGCCAGGCCCGACTTTGGCCTATATATTGCAGTGGTGTCGCGGCAAGTCATGAAGGGATGGTTGCTGGCCTTGAGCTGGCTACTGCTCTGGCCTCTGCCGGGCTACGCCCTGAGCGGTCCGCAAGCGCTGGCCGTGGCCGAGAGCGGCACGGCGGATCAGTTCCGTGAGATGTTCGCCACCCATTCGGTGAGCGATCTGTTCCGGGTCCGCCAGGGCGGGCGAGGTGTTTTGCATCTGGCCCTTCCCCGGGGCCAGGAGTTCTGGAGCGTGGCCCTTTCGGCGGGCTGGCCGGTAGCCGATGAGAAAGGGTGGACGCCTCAGCACGAGGCGGCCCTGCTGGGTCTGGACCAGGCGATGCTAGCCTTGATCAAGGCCGGAGCCCCGGTCAACGCGAAGGAGTCGGTGCACGGCGGAACCCCACTGCATGTGGCGGCGTTCAACGGTCGATTGGCCGTGGTAAAAGTGCTGCTGGCGGCCAAGGCCGCCGTGAACGCTAGGGACAACGAGGGCTGGACGGCTCTCTCCCAGGCCCGGGACCAGGGCTACCCAAAGATAGAGGAGTTACTGAAAAGTTATGGCGCGACGCGATGATGACAAAGGCGGCGCAGGCTCGCCCGGGGGAGAAGGCCCCCCTAAGCGAGGCTATAGCGCGCGGCGCTCGGCTCCTCCCTCCGGAGGCCGCCCTGGCGGTCCGGGCCCTCGACGCCCCCACGATGGGCCGCGTGGCGAGGGTCGTCCTCCTCGTCGCGAGTTCGACGGACTGCGGAGCGAGGGTCGCCCCCCCCGACGTGAGTTCGATGGACCGCGTGGCGAGGGTCGTCCTCCCCGTCGCGAGTTCGACGGACCGCGTGGCGAAGGTCGTCCTCCCCGTCGCGAGTTCGA
>JAEXNA010000061.1 GCA_023447635.1 Vulcanimicrobiota bacterium
ACGCCCATTTTGCCCGAAGCCAGCGGGCGTTTCGGGGTTGGCGTCGCGGAATGTGGGCTTTGACGCCCATTTTGCCCGAAGCCAGCGGGCGTTGAGGGTTGGCGTCGCGGGATGTGGGCTTTGACGCCCATTTTTCTAGAAGCCACCGCGCGACGCCGGGCCCTCGACGCTACGGCAGTGGCTTGAACTCGAACGGCTTCTGCTGCGTGTTGAAGTCCAGCCCGCGGCGCTCTTTCCCTTGACGCTGCTGCTTGCGCATCTCCTTGCGCGTGGTCGGGTTGGCGTTCGGGTTGCTCAGGCTGAAGAAGTTGACCGCCACGTTGTCGCGGGTCACGGTCATCGAAGTGTCTTTTTCCTCGAACATCGAGAAGATCTCGAACACCTGCGAGTCGCCTGGCGCCAGCGACGCCACCGACCGCCGGTCCACCGCGAACGTCTTGCCGAAGCCGTCCTGGAACTGGCAGACCATCTGGCTGGGGTCGCTGGCTCCCGGGCCGTTGTTGATCACCTGGATGTAAGCGCGCACGTAGCCGGTATCGGCGGTAAACTGCTGCACCCGGTAGCTCAACCGCCCCGCCTGAGCCGACGACGATGACACCCCAGCGGCAGACGTCGCACCGTGCGTCCGCACGGGGGCGCCTCCACCCCCAGTTCCGGACACGTGCTGCGCCGGGTCGCGGAAGGCGTGGAAAGTGTCGCCTCGCATCTCCCATAGGTAACCGCCTTTGGCCTCCAACGCCTTCAGCAGGTCCAGGTCCAGGCTCTCGGGCTTCAGATTCAGCAGCGGCTGAAGCTCGCTCGAGGGCACCCAGATTCGCCCCGCCCGCCAGGAGTGGCTGACCCGCCGGCCCTTGACCACGACCTCGGCCGGGTTGCGCGTCGGCGCCTCGCTTTGAGCCAGCAGCGGAGACGTGAGAAGAACCAGAGAGAGAACAACGATACGCCAAAAAGACACGATAAAAGACCCCTTACCTTAAGTATAGGCTCAAGATAAGGGGCCCGGGTGTCAGATTTCGTCAGTGCGCCTTACGGAATGATGCGTTCTGCTCTAAGCCGGTGAACCCCAGCTTGCGGCTCTTCGACATATCGAACACCACCTCGAAAGGCCGACCGAGATCCGCGTCCGTATGCCATGCCGACACCAATTTGTCGATGTCCGGTTGTACCAGTCCATGCTTGCGAGCGATCTCTGTCCACACGGAAGCCGCTCCGACCAACTGCTCCTCCAGCGTAGCGCCGGGCCCCTGGGCCTCCAATCCAAACCACTCCGCCAGCCTGGGCCACAGCCAGCTCCAGCGGAAGATGTCGCCGTTGACGATGTTGAACGCCTGGTCGCGAGCCGCCGGAGCCGTCACAGCCCAGAGCAGCTGCGAGGCCAACTGGTTCGCGTCGGTGACATCCGAAAGCGAACTCCACTGCTCTGGAGAGCCGGGAAACACGAAAGGCTTGCTCAACTCGCGACAGATCGAAGCGTAGACCGCCAGGGTCACTCCCATATTCATCGCATTTCCCAGGGCGTACCCGATGACCGTGCTGGGGCGATGGACACTCCAAGCAAACCCCTCGCGCTCGGCGGCGGCGAACACCTCATCTTCCTGGGCGTAGTAAAAGTTCTCGACCTTCAGGCGCCCCTGCTCTTCGCGGAACGGCGTGGCCGGCATCTCGCCTTTGCCGTAAGCTTCGAACGGGCCCATATAGTGCTTGCCCCCGGTCACCAGCGCCACGTGACGCAAACCGCGACCCGACAGCTCGTCGAGCAGGTTGCGGACCATCGTGCCGTTCACGCGGATGTTCTCGGCCTCGCTCTCCTGACGAAGCCAGGTGGCCAGGAACACGTGCGTCGGCTTCACCTCGGTCAGCGCCGCTCGCAGCGACTCCCGGTCCTGCAGGTCGGCGGCGACAGGAATGACGTCCGGAATCTGCAGCGGGCGGCGCGCCAGTCCGTAGACCTTCCACCCCTCTTTGACCAGCCGGTCGGCGAGATTGCCGCCAATAATGCCCGAACTTCCTACAACTAATGCTACATTGTCTGACATGGAGACTCTCCTCAAATGATTGATATCGCCTATGAAACACCGAACGGAACAGCGCAACCAGTCGTTGCTGATCCTGGGACCGCCACTACCACCCGGCGCCAGGAGCTCGCCAGCTTCCTCAAAGCGCGGCGCGAAGCGCTGGCCCCCTCCAACCCCGGAACCCGCCGTCGAGTCAAAGGTCTGCGCCGAGAAGAGGTGGCCGAAGCGGCCGGGATCAGCGTCGCCTGGTACACCTGGATCGAACAGGCGCGCGAGCTGAACCTCTCGACCGAAACGCTGGAAGGGCTAAGCCGGGCGCTGCAGCTGCAGCCTCAGGAGCGCTCGCATCTGTACGAACTGGCCGGTTCGACCGCGCCGCTGACCGAAGACGGCCAGGTCGACCTCGCGCTCCCCTCCATCCGGCAGATGCTCGACAGCATGCACCCGAATCCCAGCTACGTGCTTGACCTGAACTGGAACGTGCTGGCCTGGAACGCCTCCGCCGATACCCTCTTCGGCTTCTCCCAGATGCCGGTCGAGCGACGCAACTACATCTGGCTCTGCTTCACCTCTCCCGACTTTCGAGCTCTCTTCACCCGGTGGGAGGGGGTGGCGCACTGCGCCATGGCCCACTTCCGCACCGACTCCGTGGGCTCGGTCGAGGACC
>JAEXNA010000052.1 GCA_023447635.1 Vulcanimicrobiota bacterium
CCAAAACCCCGCCCCCGGCGCGGGCGCGGCTTTCCCTGTTACACCGTCACGCCTTGCGGCCCCCTGTCGGGCACGGAGTAGCGGGCAGCCTGGTGTTTGTCCATGGCCTGCTTCTCCAGCCGCTCGAGCATGGCGTTGAGCGGGGTCGCCTCGGGCGCGACCAGGTCTCCCATCGCCATCGGCTGTGGCTCGGCGCCCGCCGAGGGCAGGCGCTTTTCAATGAAGGAGGTCAGCGAATGGCTCAGTTCGGGCATCAAGGCGTGGAAAAGCGGGCCCAACTTGGCCTCCCATCCCAAAGCCAGCGTACGCTTTCGGCCGGCTACCGCGTCGCAGATCGAGTTGGCAGCGCTGCTGGCGCTGATGGCCAGGCCCGGGGCGATAGCCGCCCGGCTGAACCATTCGTACTCCTGAGCGGCGTGTCCGCCAAACATGGCGTTACGATGGCTGCCGGTGCGCATCAGGCCCGGCTTGACGGTAAGCACGTTGACGCCGTAGCGGTCGAGTTCCACGCTCATCCCTTCCGAAAGCGCCACCATCGCCGCCTTACCGCAGTTGTACGGAACCAGATGAGGCGCCGGAATCTGCCCGCCGATCGAGGTGATGTTGACGATGGTGCCGGTCCCGGCGGCCATCATCTCGGGCAGCACCTCGCGGCTCATCCTGAGCGGAGCGTGCAAGAACACGTCGAGACACTCGTGGAACGCGGTCTCGTCACTATCCACGAACGGCGACACCTGAATCGTGCCGGCGTTGTTGACCAGAATATCGATCGGTCCGGCCATCGCCGCGATGCGCGCGACCGCCGAGGCGGGTCCATCGGGATGAGCGACGTCGGCGACCAGGCCGAAGACGTTCTTGTACCCTTCGCGGTCGAGTTGCTCTTCGGCTCGGTCTACCTCATCGGCGTGCCTTGCGCAGAAGAACACCGTCGCCCCTCGGCGGGAGAACTCGCGGACCATCTGCAGCCCCAGACCGCGGGTGCCGCCGGTGATCAGCACGTTGTGTCCCTGAAACTGAGTCGTGTTCGAACGCCGTCGGGCCAGCAGACCCAGGCCAAAGCCCAGCATCAGCGCTCCCGAGATCAGCTGAGAGCGCTGTCTTAGCCGGCGGTCTTCTTGGCCCAGCGCCTCGAGTTTGTCGAGGGCGTCGGGATGGGTCAGCGGGTTGAGTTCAGACATGGATCGGTTCCTCCGTTTCGATGATGGCGATTTCGGACTGGGCCGACAGGGTCGGGTCCATGACCACCTTGATGCACCCGCCTTCGCGGGCGGCGAACTGCTTATAGGCGTCGGCGGCCATGTCCAGGCTGCCGCGATGGGTGATAAGGAAGGTAGGGTCGATCTCCTTATTTGCGATCTTGTCCATCAGCAGCGGCAGATATTTGTGCACGTGGGTCTGGCCCATCTTGAAGGTCAGCCCTTTGCCAAAAGCGGCGCCGATGTTCAGTTTGTCCAGGAAGCCGCCATACACGCCGGGGACAGAGACCGTTCCGCCCTTACGGCAGACCTGGATCGCCTGGCGCAGCACGTTGATCCGGTCGGTGACCATGCCCAGCTTGTGCTTGACCTGATCGTAAACCGCGCCCGGGCCTACCCCGTGAGCTTCCAGGCCGACCGCGTCGATGCACGAGTCGGGGCCGCGGCCGCTGGTCCGGTCCATCAGCTCTTCCAGCGGGTTCTGGGAGGAGAAGTCCAGCGTCTCGGCTCCGATGCTTCGAGCCAGTTCGAGGCGCTCGGGTACTTCATCGATGGCGATCACCCGAGCTGCGCCCAGCATGAACGCGCTCTTGATGGCGAACAGACCGACCGGACCGGCGCCCCAGACAGCCACGGTGTCGCCGTCTTCGATACTGCAGTTCTCGGCAGCTTGATAGCCGGTGGGAAAGATGTCGCTCAGGAACAGCGCCTCTTCATCTCCCACCCCGTCCGGAACCTTGAAAGGCCCGACGTCGGCGAACGGCACTCGGACGTATTCGGCCTGACCACCCGGGTAGCCGCCCAGGATGTGAGAGTAGCCGAACAGTCCCGAGCCGGACGATCCGTACAGGTGCGAGGCAGTCACCGCGGTCGGGTTCGAGTTATCGCACAGCGAGGTCATCTCTTTCTGACAGAAGAAGCAGCTTCCGCAGGCGATGGTGAACGGCACCACCACGCGATCGCCGATCTTCAGGTTGGTGACGCCGGAGCCGAGTTCGACGATCTCGCCCATGAACTCGTGGCCCAGGATGTCGCCGTCTTTGACCAGCGGAATCACTCCGTTGAACAGGTGCAGGTCGGATCCGCAGATGGCCGTGCGGTGGATCTTGAGGATGGCATCGCGAGGGTTCATCAGCACGGGGTCGGGCATCTGCTCGACCCGGACGTCGTGCTTTCCGTGGAAGACTAGGGCTTTCATCTGGTGATCTCCGTTCCGACCACGCCATTGGCGGGCTTGCTGGGTTTGGACTGGGGCACTTCGCCCGTTTCGAGCAGGCTTTGCAGGTTGTAGAGCGCTCTTTGCAGCGCTTCGTGCGGCTCGTGGCCGGTCAGGCGGCCAAGCTGTGCGGCGAGGTTTCCGCCCGGGGTCTGGTAGTCGATACTGACCCGCACCGTAGTGCCGCGGTCGCCCGCGTCCAGGGTGATCTGTCCGCTGTGAGGGAAGCGCGATTCGCTACAGCACCAGGCCAGGCGACGGTTTTCTTCCCGCTCGACGATTTCGGAGAGGAAGGTGTGTTTTCCGATCGGGGTCAGCACGGTCCAGCGCGATAGGCCAGTGCCCAGGCGTTCCAGGCTCACCACTTCGGGCGAGAGAGCGACCAGTTTTTCCAGGTCGCGACTAAAGAACGGGTAGATCTGCTCCGGCGTGGCGCGAATGATGATCGCCTGGCTCACGTGCACAGTGGGCGTAGGGGGAAGGTAGGGTGTGCTGGGGTCTTTGCTATCGATGCCCAGCGCTTTGTAGACCTGGCAGTGGCCGGTGGCCGCGCGCTGGATCAGGCCGACGGCCAACGTGGTGCCCAGGAAGGATCGACCTCCGTAGCGGGCGAGGATGAATCCGCCCAGACCGGCCGAGACGGCGCGCTCCGTGGTGGAAAGGTTTTGAGAATGGGTTAAGTCGCTCATTGTCCCAGCCTAAAGGGCTGGCATGAGGCTCGACGCACCCCCTGGTCTTCGAGCGAGCTATACCAGGGAGCGCCTCCCCCCGACTCCCCATCCCCTCCCCCCGGAATCCGTCGCTTCGGAGAGCCCTCGATTCACCGATGCGCGGAACCTTCCGCCGATCGGC
>JAEXNA010000171.1 GCA_023447635.1 Vulcanimicrobiota bacterium
GGGACAGCGCGGCTTCGCCGCGCAACAGCTCTTGGAGCTGGTGGAGGGTCCCGCGCGCCATCGGCCCACCGGTGATCGAGCAGGTGGGGTGAACTTTGAGATCTTCGCTGGGGTAGAGCGTGATCTCGACCGGTAGCCCGCTCGGGTGCTGAGTGTGAAGGTGTAAGAACTCCCGCTCGTGACCTTGCTTACGACTGTTGACGCGTTCCACGTGAAACGGGATCATAGCCCGTTCCAAGGCGACCTCGACGGCCTCGAGACTATCGCCGTAAAGGTTGAGATCCACGTCGGACCCCGTGCGAATGTGCCCGGTCCAGGTCGAACCGATCAAACGCGGCTCGAACTCCTGGAGCACGGTCATAACCTCGAGCGCCACCGTGCGCATGTCGCGCAGCCGCTGCTGCCGGTCGTCGCCCTCGAGCTTGTCGGCCAGGAGCAGAAGCTGCTGATGGATCTCGCTGTTGGTGGGAAGGACGGTGGTCGCCTGGCGCCGCGCGGCTTCGCGCTTGGCTTGGAAGTATTCTTTGAACTCGCGAGTGTAAAGCAGGCGGGCCGCTTCGACCGCGACGGAATGGCGAACGTTGCTGTGGCTGGCGTAGCGTCGCTCGCTAGAGCGCTCTTTGGCGCGTCTCATCGGGCGGCCCGGGAGACGCGACTCCTCTCGTATCGTGGCATAGCTGAACCGGTCTCCTCAAGCCCGAGACCGTGGGCTATAAGATAGCCCATTATACCCGCAAGGCGAGGCAGAGTTCCAGTCGCGAATCAGTCCGCTCTGCGAACAGAGATCAGCCCGCATAGCGGACTGATCGCAGATCCGTCCGCTCTGGGAACAGAGATCAGCCCGCACAGCCGACGGATCGCCGAGCAGCCCTACCCGACCTTCGCGCCCGTGACCAAGTGCCGCTCCGTCAGCGTGGGCGCCAGCAGGTCCAGCATCTCCTGATGCAGCAGCCCGTTGCTAGCCACGATGTGGTTCTTCTCCGTCGGATGGCCCAGCGCCGAGCCGTCGATCCGGGTCACCGTTCCGCCCGCCTCGGTCACCAGCAGCACGCCCGCCGCGATATCCCACGAGGCCAGCTTGAACTCCCAGAAGCCGTCCAGACTGCCCGCCGCCACCATGGCCAGGTCCAGCGCCGCCGCTCCGAAGCGACGAAAGCCTCGACAGCGCTTCAGGAACAGCCCCGTCTGCTCGATATTGTCCACCGGGTCGGTCTGCCGATCGTAGGGAAAGCCCGAAGCCAGAATCGACTGCCCGATCACGGGCGACGAACTCACCTGCAAACGCTGCCCGTTGCGATAGGCGCCCTCACCCTTCTGAGCCCAGTACACCTCGTCGCGCATCGGGTCGTGCACCACCGCCAGCACCGGCTCCGGCGACTCTCCCCGGAACAGCCCCAGCGAAACCGCGAAGTGGGGGATCCGGTGAGCGTAATTGTTCGTTCCATCCAGCGGGTCGATGTACCAGCGATACCCCTCAGACGAGCTACCCACAAACGACGACCCCTCCTCGCCCACGATCCCGTGGTCGGGGAACTCCGACCGCAGACGCCCAAAGATCAGCGCCTCCGCCCGCCGGTCGTACTCCGTGACCAGGTCGGCGTCGGTCGATTTCGACTCGTAGGTGAAAGCCTCGCGCTGACCTTCACGCAACAGTTGGGCCGCCTCGGCGGCGATGGATTTGGCGATCTCTAGCATATAGGGAAGAGCCTACGGGGCAAGACTGCCGCTCCCTTCCGGCGAAAGCTCCCCGCAGATGCGACGCTTCACCTTCAAAGCGGACCTGCGCAAGCCCAAAGACTCGACCCTGTCCGCCGTCCCACTGCCATCCGGCCCGAAAGGCGACGGTCTTCAGCTCAGCGAGAGCCTGGGACGGCAGCGGAAAAACCTGCGCCAGTGGCCCGACTACCAGCGCGCCCTGCGCGCTCTGCCACAGGTAACCCAAGCCGCCGACTTCTTCGAAGACCGCGACCTGGCCGAGGAGTACGTGCGCATCTACAGTGTGACCCGAGACAAGATCATGCAGGCTGCCCCCGGCTTCGATACCGAGGGCAAAACCGAGATCCACTGCTTCTTCGAAGACGACGGCTCGAAACATCTGGTCAGCCGCATCACTGCCCGACCCAACGCTCGCGTCACCGAACTCTCGATGCACCCCAGCGGAGAGATCACACGCCTGTATTACGAAAACGGCGGCGGTCCCGATCAAGACCTCGATCAACTCTACGAGAGCGGACTTTCCGGACTAGAGGAAGACGTCGGTCGCTTCGCCGCCCACCCGCACTATCATCTGAAGTTCGTCTCCCTGCCCTGCGACCACGGCACCCTGACCGACATCTACAAAGGCGTCTGCTTCTACGACGCATCGACCGGTACAGTAGCCACGGAAGAAGAAGGCGAATAGCCTGTTCCATCCGCTCCCTGAACAGGTCCAAGGCCCAACCAGCGACGTCTACGAAGGCCTCTGCCCGATCAGTGGCGAGCGTCTCAACCTCCCTCGAACGCTCCTGGCCGAGCGTCTCCTGCTCCACACCGCCTCCCCCCTCCACCTGCCGGAAGGTAAGATGCTGGGACTGCTTCTGGTTCGGGACAGTGAGGGACGCCTGGGCTATGGCCGGGCCTTTTCGGGCCTGTTAGAGGGCGAAGCCGAGCGCGAAGGCTGGGTCCCTCCCCTTCATCTTCCCACCGAACTCCCGTCCGAGGCCCCGACCATCCGTCGCCTGGCCGAACTCAAAGCCCACCTCATCACCCTGAACGAATCCCTGAACTCCCACCCCTACCCTGAACTTGCCGCCACCTGGCAGCAGCATCGAGAAGAGATGCAGCTGCGCCACCGTCAGGCCAAGCAGCAGCGCGACCGCGACCGCGCCGCCGGAAGCCGCGACGAAGCCGCTCTGCAGGCGGAAAGCCGCGCCGAGTCGTCGGAAAAGCGTCGCCTGCGCGAGGAACAAGGCCAGGCGCTCGACGGGCCCCAGCGCGAGTATGAACAACTGCGAAGCCAGATCGCCGAAGCTCGAGCCGAGCGAAAAACGCGCTCCCGAGCCCTGCAGGCCGAAATGCACGAGCAGTTCGGAGAGTCCGTCGAGAGCCTGCTCGGCTGCCCGCTTTCCCACCTTTTCCCTCAGGGACCGCCCACCGGCACCGGCGACTGCTGCGCCCCCAAACTGCTCGCCTGGGCGGTGCGACATCGCCTGCGTCCGCTGGCCATGGCCGAGATGTGGTGGGGCCCCACCTCGGTCGGAGACAAGGTCGCGGGGCGGTTCTACCCCGCCTGTCTCGACCGCTGCCAACCCTTGCTCGGACCGCTGATGAGCAAAGCGCTGAGGCCTGCGGTTCGGGTCTTGTACAGCGATTCGGCGATGGTGGTGGTGGACAAACCGAGCGGCTTACTCAGCGTCCCCGGTCGGTACGGTTGGAGCCAGGAGTCCGTGCTGGACCACGTCGATCCCGGCCTGCTGCCGGTCCATCGCCTGGACCTCGAGACCTCGGGACTGCTGGTGCTGGCGCGAACGGCGGCAGCCCAGGCCCATCTCCGGAGGCAGTTCGAGGAGCGCCGCGTGCGGAAGACCTACCAGGCGCTGCTGAGCGGGTCCCCGGAGGTTCCGGAAGGCAGGGTGGAGGCCGCCCTGCGGGCGGAAGATTCCGAAGGTGGAGTGACGCGCTACGCGATTCACGAGTCAGGGCTCCCAGCCATCACCGACTACCGAATGTTGGAGGAAGGCCGGGTGGAGATGCGCCCGCTCACCGGGCGCAGCCATCAGTTGCGCGTGCATATGGCGCGCGTCCTGGGCTGTCCGATTCGTGGTGATCGGCTCTACGGAGACGGCGGCGAAAGGCTCAAACTGCACGCATGGAAGCTAGAGTTAAAGCATCCGGCCGACGGTCGAACTCTGGAGTTCGAGGCTCCCCTACCCTTTTAGCGCTGCCATCCGTTCGGCATCGATCCTGTTCGCTTCTTCGGCCTGCGCGCGGCCTTTGGCGACATCGACGCGGCTCAGGAGCAGACCACCGATGATGAAGAAAAAGACCAGGCTCAATACAGCCAAACGTCCTCCGCCGGTCAGATTGACCAGCAGCGCGAAGATGCCCGCTCCAAAAACTCCCGCAAACTTCTCGGCCACGGCAAAGAAAGCGAAGAACTGAGAACTCTTCCGCTCCGGGATCATCGAGGCGAAGAGCGAGCGAGAGAGCGCCTGAGACCCGCCCTGGGCAAACGCCACCATCAGCGCCAGAGTCCAGAACTGGTCTGCAGTGGTCATCGTGTAGGCCACCCAGGTGACCGCCGTGTAGACCAGCAGGGTGACCCCGATAGCGGGCTTGGGACCAAGCTTGCTCGCCACCCAGGAGAAGAAGAAGGTGCAGGGGATGCCCAGAAACTGCACCGCCAGGATCGCCTTCGTCAGCGTTCCGTCGTCGATCCCAACCTCTTTGCCATACACGCCGGTCATCCGGATAATCGTTCCGATACCGTCGTTGTAGATCAGGAAAGCGACCAGCAGAAGTAGCGCCTGATCGAACTTCTTGAGCGAGTGGAAGGTCGACTTCAAGCCGCCCCACACGCCCTCTTTCAGCTCTTCCGGGTCGACCGAAGCCGGCGGTTCACTGACCTTCATAAACAGGGGGATCGAGAACACGCCCCACCAGATCGCCACGCTCAGGAACGACCAGCGCATCGCGCTCAAGGCGTCGCTGATGCCAAAGGTCGCAGGACTGAGCACCATGGCTACATTCAGAGCGAGCAGCGTGCCGCCACCCAGATAGCCCATCGCGTAGCCCGCCGAGGAGACGCGGTCGACCTCGTCGGGTCGCGCGATATGGGGCAGCAGCGAGTCGTAGAAGACGAAGCTTGCCGAAGCCCCGATATTGGCCATACCGAATAGTAAGAGCCCGAGTTGCCAGGCGCCCGCCGGCGCGAAGGCCAGCCCCGCCGTCGAGACCAGGCCCAGAATCAGACAGATTCCGAGCAGCTTTTTGCGGATCGCGTAGTGGTCACCAATGGCGCCCAGCACGGGCGAGATCAGCGCGGTCACGGCCAGCGCGATGGTAGTGGCCGTGGCGAACTTCGCGGTAACTTCGCCCGCCGGCATGCTCTGCTCGGCCGTGGTGGCGAAGTAGATCGGATAGAAGACGGTGATGACCGAGGTCAGAAAGGCCGAGTTGGCCAGATCGTACATCGCCCAGGCGCGCAGTTCCGCACGGTGAAGCCCGGCGGAGGCTAGAAGACTCATACGTCCTCTTTCCATGCCGTCCCGACCACCCCTGGAAAGAGCCCAAAGAACACTCCTTCCAACCGGGCCGACTCGTGCCAGTTGCGAAGGCGTGGACTTGCGCGAAACGCTAGTGGGGCTCGAGGCGAAAGGTGGTGGCGCGGCACTTCGGGCTGGTGATCCCCTCCGTATACGACGCCGGATAGCGGTGATACTTGCTGACGTAAGCCGCGTCGATGTCATCGGCCAGGCTGTGCGAGACGTCGAGGAAGTTCACGCCCTTGTGCACGCGCCCCACCAGGATCTCGCCCTCGCGTCGAGCCAACGCCTGCCGATACCAGGTCGTATCCACCCCGCGATAGGCTCGCACGTAGAGGTCGTCGCCGACTCGAACCACCCAAATCACCACGGGGCGGCAGAACGTGCCGTCGGCTCTGGCCGGCGCCACGCTGATCTCGTCCGCGCCTTCGATCAAGGTCAACTCGTCTTCTGTCCAGGTCTGCTGGGTGCTCTGTGCCATCGGCTGCGACTCCTTCTACAAAAAAGTGGCAGGCCCCCGACCCGGTTTACGGATCGCAAGGTCTACCACCTATTGTAGCCCCAGCAGGCAAGGCGGGTCGCCCACACCCTTGCTCACCCTGTCGAGTTCTTGCTCGACAAGCAAATTTTAGGGAGTCTTTGGAGGCAGCGAAGTCGGAGGATTCAGCTGCTTCGGCTTCTGGCCGGGCACGAGCTTGAACTTCGAAGTGCCGTCGATGAAGATGGTCAACGGCATCCCGGCCGGCAGCACCGCGTCCTTGCCGTTACGCAGCATACCGATACCGTAAGGCAGCATCCCCGCCACCTTGTCCACCGTCGTGGCGGCCACGTTCCCCTTACGCTCGACGCTCTCGCGAACCAGCAGCACGCTGCCGTCGACCGCCTTGGTGTCCAGGAAGTCGACCTCGAGTTCGCCCTTCTGGCCCAGCATTTTCGAGTGATGAGCGGTTTCTATCTTACCGTACACCGTCGAGCCCTTGGGGATCAGAACCACCCCGTCAACCTTGCAGTCGTGCATCAGGGTAAAGGTCACGGGCTGGCCGGCCTCGTTGGTGGCGCTAGAGATATCGACGGTCGGCGTCACCACCAGCGGCATGCCGTCGTCAAGCTGAAGAGTGCGAGCCGAGGTCGGGGCAGCCTGACCCGAAGAAGCGAGCACAGAGAACATCAAAAGGGACAACAAAGAACGTTTCATAGAATGTTAAACCTCGAGGCGGGAGATTTCTCACCATTCACCTTTCTCCTGGTAGCTCGATGAGCCGACCGAAGAAGCCGTCGAAGCTCAATCCTGGTGGAACGTCTTCACCATACGGTCGGTCAACTTCAGCAGAAACTCGCGCTCGTGGTCGTCGGTCAACTCTTCCGAGGCGACGTTGACCTGTCCGATCCAGTGCACCAGCAGCATCATGCGCGCGGCTCGTCGCGTCGCCTCGTCTCCCTCGCCTGACAGCAGCCAGCGGATGGCCGGATGCAGCAAGTTCAAGCGAAAGTGAGAAACGCTATCAAAGACCAGGTTGAGAGTCTTCGGGTCCGTCGTCTGGGTGCTTCGCCGGGTCTGGTAGATGGGCGGACCCAATGGCCAACGCCCATAGTCCAGCTCCTTGAAGAGGCCGTCGGCACGCTCGAACGGACCGCCCCCCAACAGCACCATAGCGTCGGCCCGAAGCTGGGAGACCAACGTCGCTCGGGGATCGCGCGCGACGTTTTCGAGATGCGCCTCGTAGGCTTTTTTCAGACGGCGCCCCACGTACGACGCGCCTTTCCCCAGGGGGGTCAAGCCCCACGCGACCGCTCGCCCGATAGAGCGCGACACATCGCTGAGGTCAAGCTCGATCAGAGGCGGGGCGTCATACCAGGAAAGGCTAGAGCGTCCCAGAGCGGCCTGCAGGATCCGATGCTCCGTCGACCCCTCCTGCACCAGCAGCACTTCGCCGGGAACCCGCAAGGTGCTCGATGACAGCAGCACAGGGCTCTCGGACTCGGCTAACTCCTGAGCCAGCGCCGAACCGCTGACCCGGGTGCCGTCGACACGCTTGAACAGAGGCATATCCCAGAGCAGTCCGGCCATCTCGGCGGTGGGCCGTTTTTTCGAACTGCCCACCTCGCGCACCGTCAGGGACAGCAGATGAAGCGCCAGCGCCGGGTCGTCAGCTTTCTCCTTGACCCAGCGCAAACACAGCGCCTCGGCCCAGTCGCCCAACAGGGCGTAGCCCCGACCGGGCAGCTCGGGCTTCATATTCCGAGCCCGCGCCCCCTCGGCTCGGGCGCCTTTCACGATCGCAAAAACGGGAAGGAACGGCTCCTTGAGATAGCCCAGGGGGCTTCCCTCTCGGTCCAGACCCACCGCCACAGGAGTCGCCCAGACTCCGATCTCGGCCGAAATCTCTCCATGGGTAAAGCTCCGCTGGAAGACCCCGGCGGGCAGCTTCGTCGGCAAGGTCCGCAGAACTTTGGCCCTCTCGGCCTCGGCCTGCAGCTCCTTATCGAGCGGCTTGAGTCCGCGGTCCATATATCGCCTCAACCGCTCGACCGCCACGGCATCGAGGCGCAGAACCTTGTCCTTCACCGGAACGTCGGCAGAAAACCCCCACCCAACGTAGCCGCGAACCCGCCCGGCGACCACCTCGTCGAGGTGGACCTCTCCACCCCCCAAAAGTTCGAAGCTCACGACCTGCTCGAATCGCCCCCTCCAACCGGTGTCCTTCGAGCGGATAAAGTAACTCCAGGCAGCCTCCTGAGCCGGCGGGCGCCCTCCGGCCGCTTTCAGCATCAGCTCGGCGGCAGCCTCGCGAAGCGCCCCCTTGAGCGAATCCGGCACCTCGACATCATTGAACAAATCGTTGAGCTTCAGCTCCTCGCTGTTCAGCGCCGCCACGAAAGGCCTAGGCAAGATCCCCGCCTTCTTACAGACGTAGCGCCCCCCGACGTAGCAGTGCACCTCGCCACCCGCCGCCTTGTCCGCCTCCGGCACCAGGATGCCGATCTCACCCAGCTTCCCGGGCAGCTCCTCCTTCAACAGAAAGCGACCGTCCAGGCGAACGCGCGACAACGCCCGCCGCTTGGCGAACTCGTCGGCGGCTCGCTTCAGGGTCAGCAAGACCGAGGCTTCTTCCCAGCGTAGCGGATCGAGCTGCTGCGACAAAAAGGCCAGCAGCTCACGATCGGGCGTCAGCACGACCTCGCGACCCTCGATCTCCATCCCGGTCTGCCCGCGAAGCAGGTGCCCGTGTGCCTCACGTTCGGCTTCCAGCGTGGCCAGGGAGACCTTTCTCCCATAAACGGTAGTGGGAACCAGCGCTCGTTGCCAGTAGCTCGATTTCTCTTGGGGGTAGACCCGAAGGAGATCTCGGAACAGGTCAAGCTCTAGCTCTTCCCCCTCTAACAGCCCCTTCTCCAGAGCGACGGCCTGTTGCTTCAGCGCCTCCATCAGCTCGCCGTAAGCGGCGTCTCGCTGAAATCCCGTCCAGTCCGCCCGCAAGGTGAGTCCTGAGGTCTCGACCACGGCCGCCGCATCCAGCACTCGGGGCCCCTCGCCCACCGGTTGGTCGAACACCACGCCGTCCTTCATGAGGGTGCAGCGCAGCTTGCCGCTGCCCTGGTCGAGCAAACCTATCTCTCCGTAAGAGTCTCCGATGCGAACCGCCTCCGCCGACAGCGGCTGCAGATGGCGGGGCAGACGCGCCGGCAGCGGGTCGGCCATCTTCTGGCAGATCTGCAGCAGGCGCTCTTGCAAAGGGCGAGCGTCCTGAACCCGACCCGCGCCCATCCGGTTGACCAGAGCGCGCCGTCGCTCTCCTGAATGGAGCAGCAGGGGCGAAGGCAGACAGTTCTCGGGGACCCGCTCAGGTAAGGGCAGCGCTTCGCCCATCGATACTTGGGCCAACGCCTGCAACTGCTCGAGAGAGTAGACCTCGCTCCCGTCGGTAGTGGGGAACAGCGGCGCCGTGACGGCGATCCGAGGCATCGCCTTGGTGGCCAGCTGCCCCAAGAGGTAGTCGGCCAGCTGAGGGTAGAGGTCCTTACGCTCGACCGTATGACCGTCGAACAGCGCTTTGAGCCGGTTGCGTAGAACCTTGAGAAGCTCGCGAAACTCTTTCGCGTCCAGCTGCTCCCAGCCCGGGTCGACCTTGCCCTCGAGAACGTTGACCACCACGGCCGCGCCGGGCGGCACCTCGGCCAGAGGCTCGCTGGTCAGCAGCTTGCCCTGATACAGCACGTCGATCCGACTGGGCCCGCCCGGGAAGGCCAGGAAACCCAGCGCCGCTTCCCAACGAGTCTCCTCGGCTCGACCCTGAACCATGTAGTTGCCCGGTGGCAACTCGGTCGGACGGGGCGTCTTCTCCCACCGCTCTTTGGCCCGCTGGGCCGCTACCAACGCGGTGTACTCGACGTCGGCGTCCTCTAAAACTCGAGCCGGAAGCCGGTCCATCAGGGTCTTTCGAAGCGCGCTATCCTGCAGGTGCAAAACCGGACTGGAAAGCTCTAGCTCATAACGACGGGACGAGTAGAGCATGCGCCCATACTGCTTCACCACCTCGCGAATCTCGCTCAGACTGATGTAGCCCTGGCGGTCGGCGAAGGGGAAAAAGGCGCAGGAGTCTAGCGTGCTCCCGGCCGGGTCGGGGTGCCCTTTTCGGAAATGGGCCAGCAGTTCGCCCGCTTCCTCCCCCCCAGCCTGGAAGGCGCGAGCGCGTTCGGCCAGCAAGTTGTTAGCCCGGCGCCGCAGGTCGCTCACCAGGGCGCCGTACGCCTTATCTTCGACGACTTGAGCAAAGGAGGCGTCAAGCACCAGATGGTCGGCCACCGCCACCGCATGAAACTCGATAGGGTAGCTTTTCGAGCCCGGTGTGGGCAGCAGCACCCCATGCCGAACCAGGTCCAGGCGACTCACGTAGCCGGGAGCTAGCTCGACTTTGGGCTCGTTCCCCAGAGGGGTCGTCGAAACCGTCTCGCCGTTGATGGTCAGACGACCAGGGAAGTAGGCCAGGCGTCGTCGCGCGGTATCCTCCAGATCTAGCTGCAGCGTCTTCAGCACCACCTGAATTCGCAGCGAATCGTCCTCCATACTCAGCCGAGGAGGAGTGACGCTGTCGGTTTCTACCGCGTTGACCGCCACCGCCAGCAGACGGTAGGCCACGTTGTCCGGGTCGGAATCGAACAGAAAATCTTCGAGTTGACCTAGCGATTCGGCGTCGAAGAGAGCTTCTCCGGCCACCAGGTCGACGGTGGCCCCCTCGACCCGCAGGTCCAGGGAACGAGAGCCCGCAGCCACCGAGGCCTGGATCATGAGCATCAGGAACTCCGAGCCGTTGAGCAGCTGAAAACGAGCCATCTTGCGACGCGCCTGCGATTCGTCCAGAGTGAACTGCCCGTGCGAATCCAACTGGCTGCCCGCCTGATATCGGGAGAGCAGACTCACGCTTCGGTCCGCTCGCGCAGCGTCTTGATCAGCCGACCCAGCAGCTTTCCGTCCATGTCCGTGCCCCAGCGCAGCTCTAGCGACAGTTTTCGTACCACCAGAGTCAGGGCTAACTCGGGCTGCACGGCGTGCAGAATCAGCGCCTGCTGCCAGAGCGGATGAGATGGGAAGAGCCCGATCGGCTGGGACGGGGTGGGAGACCTCAGCACCGGCGAGCCCGCGACCCCGCCTTCCTCGGGTAGGTAGCCGCACAGCCGACCCTCCCAGATTTTGGGGCAGTTGATCGCCTCGATCAGCTTCAGCCGCTTCCAGACCGGGTTCAGCTGGGCCAACTCTGCCAGAAGCCCTTGCTCGTCCTCCGAGGCGGGGACTATCGGTTGAAAGTTCAAAATGACGGAGGCCAGATCACACACCGTGCGACCGCTGTCTTTTAGCAGCCAGCACATCTCGTCGCTCGCCCGTCCTCGCAGCACCTGCAGGCCGCCGGCTTCGGCGCCACGCCAGAAGTCGTCGACCTCGGGGTGAACGTAGACGCGTTCCTCGATCTGATTCAGGCGCAGCAGGCCCGCCTGAGTGGGGAAGATCGCCACCCTGGAAAACGCCCCGGCGCCTCGGTCGGGGTGTTCGAACAGAGTGCGAGCCAGGGCCCATAGGCGCTCGTCGCCACGGCGTGCCAACTCCTGCAGTAGCGCCTCGGGCATCTCCTGATAGGCGGCAACTTTGACTTCGGCCAGCGCTTTTTCGTACCCCTCGTCGTAGATGATGTTGTCGCGACTCAGGGTGTGCTCCAGGTAGCGGGAGCGCAGCTTGAAGCTGACGTGAGGCAGCGGAGAGCCGTCGCCTTCCAGCAAGGTCAGGCCTCGGTTGTAATAGCCGTGAAACCCTTTGGGGTTCAAGCTGGGCGCCACCACCGCCTCGGTGCCTTCGATCTCGCGGCGCCAGCGGAAAGCGGCCTCGCGCAGGTCGAACGGCTCGTTGATAGGCTCGCCGTTGAACAGGATCTCGACCTCGGAATGGCGGCACCAGAAGGCCACCGTCTCACGGCAGTCGGTCTTTAGCTCTTCGAGATCGCGCCGCTTCTTGGGAACGTACACGGTCACGCTGGTGCCCTCGACCGGATGGGGCAGTTCGCGCCGCTCGAAGCTGCGGTCGGGCTTGAACAGCAAGCGCCACGATTCGCCGTCGCGGCCGGTTTCCAGCACCACCAGCTCAGGCTTGATGGCAAAGATCGAGACAAAGCCGATACCGAACTTGCCGATTTTGGTCAGGTCGTTCTCTTTGCTGGAGGCGAAGAGGCGGGTCAGTTTGGTGTCGATGACGTTGCGGTCCATCCCGATCCCGGTGTCGCGAACCCGTACGAAGCAGCAGTTCGCCTCGTCGTCGAAGTCGACCTCGACCTCGATCAGCTCGGTCGAAGCGTCCAGGCTGTTTTGCACCAGCTCGCGTAGAAAGGCCAGCGGCTGGGCGAACTGGCTGACCAGCTGGTCCAGGGCGCTGGCCGTGGCGGCCACCTTAGGTTTTTTGACGCGCCTTGCCCCCATAAGTGGTTGGCTCTTCACCGTCTGCGCAGCGAATCCTCGAGCTTAGTCCTCGTCCCCGCCGGGCAAGGCCAGACCGAGGGCTTGGGCGGTGGCCTGAAGCTGAGCGATCTCGGCGTCATCGATAACACCGTCGGCCGAGGCGATGGCGGTCAGATACTTCAGCAGCGCCACCTTCCCGTCATCCTCCAGCACGGCGGCCAGCAAGGACGCCTGCTGATCGATCGGAGGGAGGCGCCTGGCGCCGTCGAGCACCTGCTGGAAGAGCTGCGGCGAGAAACCTTCGATCAGCTGGCAGCCGATAGCGATGGCCGTGCGCACTTCGGTAGGATCGACCCGCCCGTCGGCGGCCACCATCGAGGCGGCCAGGGTGGCCGCAATACGGGGGAGATCGATGTTGGAGGGGCTGACGCCCATCTCCTGGAGCAGTTGTTCCACCCGCTCGGGGTCGGATTTCAGGAAAGGAACCCGCAGCCCGTTCCACACGATACAAAGCGGGTTCACCACGATCGAGGTCAGACTGAACCAGCCGGCCACCAGGCTGACCCCGACCTCGCCCGCCAACTGCTTGCGCACGCAGGCGCGGCAGCCCACGAACTGCTTCATCCCGTAGTTGTAAGCCAGCACGAACCCTCGGATGTAAGGAGCTCGAGCGACCGTATCGACCGGCGCTTTGCCACAGCGCGGGCAAAGCGGGATACGACTGCGAATCATAAGGGCCGCGCTTCGCCTCGACCGGGGTGGGCCCTCCGCAAGGCGGACAAGGGGTTTAACAATTTGTTCACACCGGGTGGGGGCGGCGCCGCCGTGAGGTCGCCGGGGTCCGATAGTCTGAGTTCAAGAAAACCGGGCCAAACGGCCCACCTAAGGAGCTCACGATGTTCATCTCTTCCGGATTCAACCCGATGGCCCAAATGGGATGCGGCTGCCCTTCTATGGCGGGCGGAATGTCCCCGATGATGGGCGGGATGCCCAGCTTTGGTGGAACCCCCAGCTTTGGTGGTATGGCGCCGATGGGTGGGATGCCCGCGATGGACGGGATGTCGTCGATGGGTGGCCTGGATATGATGATGCTGCAGATGCAGGCGCAGTTCATGACCAGCATGATGGGGATGTTGAGCTCGCTCTTCCAGGGCGGTTTTGGTGGAGGCGCCAACGCGGCCGGTGGACTGCCCTCCATGGCGAACTTCGGCGGTCCTCAGGGCGGAGGCGGAGGCATCGGGAACTTCCTGGGTGGAGGCGGCGGCGGTCGCGTTCGTCGTAAAAAGGGCAAGCGTCGTAAGATGAACGGCGGTCAGGCGATGGGAGGCGGCGGCGGACGACCCACCGCCTCGGCCAGCCCGGTGCGCAACGTAGGGGGCTCGAGCAGCGCCTCTCCTGCCGCCAACGTGGCCCCGATCGGAGCCAACGGCAGCGCCGCCGGCTGGGGCAAAGAGCTGGCCAAGTACGCCAGCAGTCACGCTACCGGCAGCGGCGGCTACTGCTACCGCTACGTCAAGGCGGCGCTGGCCAAATTCGGAGTCAACGTGGAAGGCGCCAGCGCCTATATGGCCGCCGACCAGCTAGCCAAGAGCGGCAAGTTCCGCGAAGTCCGGGTCGAGCCGTCCAAGCTCAAGAGCCTGCCCGCCGGCGCCGTGGTCGTGTGGAACCGCGGCAACGGCCACGAGCACGGTCACATTTCGGTGGCGCTGGGCAACGGCCGCGAAGCCAGCGACGTACCGCGCGAGCAGATCACGAGCTACGGCACCTCGGTCCGCGTCTTCTTGCCCAAATAAAGAAACCGGGTGGAGATGGGCTCCGCCCCCTCCAACCCGGCCTTCGACTCCAACTCGGCCAGCGGATGCTAGTTCATCACGAAGTAGCGCTTGCCGTTTAGCCCGACTTCGTTGCCGGCCTGGCGGGGCGATAGGGTGTACGAAGCCGAGCGACCATTGTAGTAGCTCAGCACCAGTTGGCCACCCGCCGTGATCTGCCAGCGACCGTCGGACAGACCTCCGGCTACGCCGCTGCCGTTCATCGACGAACTGCTCATGTTCGACCGGAAGGCAAAGGTGCCGTCGCGTCCCAGGAAGATGTCGAACCGCTCCGAGTAGCCGTTGCCAGTGTAGAGATAGACCAGTCGCTTGCCGCGTAGCGCCGAATCCCATCCCGACGACGCCGCCGTGGCGGTGGGGGTGACGTAAGTCAACTGATTGACCACCTCGGCGGCGGCGTAATACGCCGTGTCCGCGTTCTTATCGTCAGAGAGCGCCACGACGACCGCTCCACCTCCCCGAGGCGAGAAGGTCACGAAGGTATCAGCCACCACCAAACCTCCCTGAGGGTTGGGACGAGTGGCTCGGAAGTAGCCCCCGCCGTTGCCCAGGTCGCGCGGCTCGCCCACCAGGGAGAAGCCGTCGCGAGCCAGATTGGCGTCCGCGGCGAAGGCCGCGAAGTCTCGATAGACGTGCGCCTTCACCACAATCGCCGCCGTCTGGGCCGCGTTGCCGGCCAGAATCCCGGTGGCGTCTTGCTTGAAAGTGAAGCCGGCAGGAATCACGGTGCGGAAGCCGCTAGGGTCCTCGACCACGGTCTGGGCCAAAGAGGCGGTAGAGAGCATGGCGGCAGCGGCCAGAGAAAGGAAAAACTTGGAAATATTCACGTCAGGTGCCCCCCGATTTGCATGATGGTCTGTTGTGAGCCCGGGAAGATGTCCGGTCCGTAGCGGTGCGGGACATATCGTGCAGGCGGAACTACTCTATTTTGCCTACCCTACCTGCGCAGTTCTGTGAGCCAGGATACTGGGATCAAAGTTGGAAGGCTTCGTCCATATGTCCGATCCTAGATATCGCCACCTGGCCAAGACCCTCGTTCGCTTCTCCACCGCCCTGAAACCGGGCGACAAAGTCCTCATCGAGGCGACCAACATCCCCGACGCCATGCTTGGAGCCCTGATGGACGAAGCCGTCGACGCCGGCGCCATCCCTTTCGTGGACAAGAAGACCGAATATCTTCGCCGCAAACTTCTCGACACCGGCAGCGACGAGCAAGCCGAAGAAAGACTTCGCCTGACCGCCGACTTCGAAGCCTACCGCATGGCCAAGATGGACGCCTACATCGGTCTGCGCGGCAGCCACAACATCACCGAACTCGCCGGGGTCGCCCCCGAGCGCATGAAGATGTTCGAAAAGCTCCTCTTCACCCCCGTGCACCGCGAACTGCGCGTCAAGAAAACTCGGTGGGTCGTCTTGCGCTGGCCGACACCGTCGATGGCCCAGCAGGCCGGCATGTCGACCGAGGCGTTCGAAGACTTCTACTTCCGCGTCTGCGGCGCCGACTACGCTGAAATGACCCGCGCCGTGCAGCCTCTCAAGGCGCTGATGAACCGCACCGACCGGGTTCGCATCACGGCTCCCGGCACCGACCTGCAGTTCTCCATCAAGGACATCCCCGCGGTGGAGTGCACCGGCAACATGAATATTCCCGACGGCGAATGCTTCACGGCCCCGGTCAAGGAGTCGATCAACGGCACCATCGCCTTCAACTCGCCCACCATCTATCGCGGCACCCCGTTCGACAACGTCAAGCTGACCTTCAAGAACGGCCGGGTCGAAGAGTACTCGTCCTCTAACGACGAAGCGCTCGGCGCCATCCTGGACAGCGACGAAGGCGCCCGCTACGTGGGCGAGTTCGCCATCGCTTTCCACCCGTTCATCGAGAAGCCCATGCGCGACATCCTGTTCGACGAGAAGATCCGCGGCAGCCTGCACTTCGCCCTGGGCGAAGCGTACGAGGAAGCCGACAACGGCAACCGCTCGCAGATCCACTGGGACATCGTGCTGCGCCAGGAAGACGGCGGCGGCAACATCTACTTCGACGACGTGCTGGTGCGCGAGAACGGCCGCTTCGTGCTGCCCGAACTGGCTGCCCTGAACCCCGAGAACCTGGCTTCGACGGTCGTTTAAAGATGAGTCACGCTTTCACCGTCGAGATCCCTGACGAAGACCTGACCTTCGAGGTCGCCGCCGACCAGACGCTGGTTCAGGCCGCCGCCGAACACGGCGTCGAAATCCTGACTGCCTGTGAAAACGGGCAGTGCGGCACCTGCGTGGTCAAAGTGCTCGACGGCGAACCCGACCATCGCGACAACGCCCTGACCCCGGAAAAGCGCGAAGAAGGCTGGATGTGCGCCTGCGTCTCACGAGCCGCCGGCGACCGTCTCTCGGTCGAGATCTGGTAGGATAGCCTCCTCGCACAGAAAACGCCCCGTCGAATCCGACGGGGCGTTTTTCTTTGGCGAGCCTTTGGAAACTGAGGTCTAGAGAGGCCAGGGCCTCAGGCTCACAGGCGGCGCCCGTAATACAGGTGGCCACACTCTTCGCCGTCAAAGTCGGCCACGCCGGCAGATGGCCCCAGCGCTCGAAACCGAACTTCTGCAGCAGGCCCAGGCTGGCCTCATTGCGGTCCAGCACGATCGCGAACAGCGTCTTCAGACCCAGCGAGGGCGCCTGATCCAGAGCGTACCGCAGCAAACCGCTGGCTACTCCACGCCCCTGAAAGGCCCGGTCCACGAAGTAGCTGACTTCGGCCGTGAAGCGTAGCGCCTCCCGACCGGGTCGATAGGGGCTGATGCTGAGCCAGCCCGCCACCTGTCCCTCCACCTCGTGAACGTAGAGCGGAAAGCTGTCCTCCGGATGGCTCGCCAACCAGGCGGCCTGCTCGGAAACCTTCCACTCCGTCCGGTCGCCGGTCTGGAAACGGGCTCGAACCGCCTGATTGTAGATGGCGACCATCCGCTCGAGATCGGACTAGACGGCGACTCTCACGGAACTCATCGGCGTCTCTGGATCGCGCTAGATCAGTTCCACGCGGATTCTGTCCACGATCCGCTCGAGCGCCTCGCGCACGACCTCGGTATCGGGGTGGCGGACCAGCACGAAGCCTTCCCCTTCATAGGTGATGGCTGCGGGGTCGCCGGGCTGCGGGATGCGCATATCCACCACCAGGTCCTTAAGCTCTTCGAGCACTTCCAAACCGTGCACCGCCCGCACCCGGCCGCCGCCCATACCGCGCAGGAAGGCCGCGCCCGAAGCGTACTTACGAGGCGGAATCTCCGGCATTTCGTTGCGAATCATGACCTGACACCAGACGGCCGACGAGTCGATGTCGTGACAGCGGTTGATCATGGTGACGATCTCGGCGCCCGGCGGGCGAGCCGCCACTTCGCTGATGGCAATGCTGCCGTCGGGGCGGCGGAACCACTCCAGGTGGGTCAGTCCGGTCTGCATCCCCAGGGCGTCCAGCGCCTTGCGGCCGGCCTCGCGGATGTCGTCGTACTTGGCGTCGTCGACCTCGAACGGGCAGACCACCTTCCACTGGATCCAGGGATTGTTGACCACGTTCAGCGGGGTGGGCTCGTAGTGGGTCAGCGAGTGCCACAGATGCTTGCCGTCGATCGAGAAAGTCTCGAACGAGAACTCGTCGCCGACCACGAACTCTTCGATCTGCAGGGGGCGTTCGTGAGAGACCGAGGAGGCGTGCAAAATCTTGTCCAGCGTCTCCATGTTCTCGACCTTGAAGGTGGCCTGGGCTGCCGCGCCGTCCACTGGCTTGACGCAAACCGGAAAGCCGACCTTCGAGATAAACTCGTGCGCCTCGTCCACGCTATGCGCGGCACAGTGGCGCGCGCAGGGCACGCCGGCAGCGCGGAACGCTTCTTTCATGACGCCTTTGTCGCGGAACTTGCGCACCGTGTCGGGTCGCATCCCGGGGATGCCCAGACGCTCGCGCACCTCGGATACCTGAAGCTGCACCTGCTCGGTCACCGAGAGGATACGATGAGCCTTCCCGTAGCGCTCGCCCAGTTCGTGGGTGGCGTGGGTCAACTGGTCGGCCGAAGTGGCGTCGGGCACCCACCAGAAGTGCACGCGCTCGCGCACGCTTTCGGGGAAGCGCTCCCAGGGGTCCTGAGAGATAATGGCGACTCGGACGTTGGGAACAGTGGCGACGGCATCGACAAATTCGGTGACGCTAGAGCGAAAAAACGGGGCGACAAAGACTACCAGATCTGACATCGCCGTCGGTTCGCCTCCCCCCCACACAGATCCCCCGTCCCCTCCCATCAGCTACCCCGAATTGAACAATCCTCCATGGAGGTCATGGCCGGTCGCCGCACAACATGCCGGGATATGGCTAGCTCCAAGACCCCTCCTCAGCTCTCCCCCTCTGCCACCGAGTTCCTGACCCTGCGCATGAAGCCGGGCGAGACCGAACTGCTGCGCCTGCGCAACAGCACCAACGCTATCACGGCGCTGGCCGAACTGGTGTGGAATTCGCTCGACGCCGACGCCAAAACGGTCGAGGTGAGCTGGACCGAGAACGAACTGATGGGCGTGGACTCGATCACGGTCAAAGACGACGGCCATGGGATGCAGTTCGACGAGAAGAACCCTGACGTGCACCCTTTTATGACGCTGGGCGATTCGGCCAAGCACACGGTGGACCATCACAGCCCGGAAGGCCGTATCCTGCACGGCCGCTTCGGTAAGGGGCGCCTCCGAGCGCTGGCCCTGGGTGGAGTGATCAGCTGGGACACCACCTTCTCTAGCGGCAAGAGCACCAGGCGCTACCTGATCAAGGCCACCGTGGGCGAGTCGTCCGTGGAAGTCTCCCGGCCGAAAGCGGCGAAGACCACCACAGGCACCACCGCCACCGTCTCGCTGATCTCGGAAAAGGGGAACACCCTGGACACGCTCGACGTGCGCCAGCGGTTCTCTCAGATCTTCTCCGAGCATCTGGCCAACTACGCGGACATCGCCATCTTCGTGCAGGGTCAGCGCCTGGACCCTCACGCCCTGATCCGCAACCAGCACGATCTGGGCGCCTACGACACTTCGTTCACCGATGGCGACGAACTGCGCTGGAGCCTGCGCGCCACCCAGTGGCAGGACCGCGTTTCCGACGCCAAAGGCCGTCTGTTCCTGTGCGACGACCAGAAAGTGGTCATAGCTGAATACGAACTGGGCCTGCGTGGGGCCGAGGACTACACTTTCTATCTGGACTGTTCGCGCACGCGAGAGTGGGAGGAAGACGGCCTGATCGCTCTGCGCGACGACGCTCAGGGCGTGTTGGACGAAGCGCGCCGCGCCGCCCACAAGTTCTTGCGTCGTTCGTTCAAACAGCGGGCTCAGAGCCTGACCGAAGAGCTGATCGACCAGCGCATCTACCCCTATTCGTCGGCCGCCACCTCGCCCGCTCAGGAAGAAGAGAAGAAGCTTTTCGCCCACTTTGCCCTGCACATCCGGCAGAGCGTCGGCTCCTACGAAAAGATGAACCTGGACAACAAACGATTGCTGTTCAAGCTTCTGCAGGAACTGCTGCACCGCGAACCGCTGGCCGTGGCCGACGTCTTGTCGAACATCCTGAAGCTTTCGCACGAGGACCGCAAATCGCTGGAGTCGGTCAAGAAGACCCTCCTCGAGCCGGCCGTTCCCTAGACGTCGGCTTCCAGCGAACATTGTGACCTGGCGTTAACAAAACGTTTACATCTTCCGGCGCGATCCCGCTCTGGCTCCAACTTCTACCCCTAGAATAGGGTCAAAGTTAACCAAGGAGCCTTATCGCTATGAACATCGCCGCCAACTCTTTCGCCCCTCAGAACATCGCCGGTTTCGGCGGTTCCAACTTCGGACTGGGCGCCCCGTCTTTCGGCGGAGCCCCTTCCTTTGGCGGCTTCGACCAGAACGTCAACAGCCTGATGTCGGCCACCGGCGGACTGCCCACCGGATTGGCCGGTAACGGCGGTTCGGCCTCGTTCTCGCAGGGCTGCTGCCCCTGTTTCGGCGGCCAGTCCAACGGCACCGAGCAGGCCGGTCAGATGATGTCCCAGATGATGGCGCTGATGACCGGTTTCCTGGGCCAGATGCTCAACGGCCAGGCGGCCCCGGGTGGAGCGAACCCTGGCGCCGATGCCGGTGCGGTTGGTGGAGCCGCTCCTGCGGGCGGTGGTGGAGGCAGCGTGGGTGGAGGCGGAAACGCCAGCGGTGGAGCCGCTCCGGCGAGTGGAGCCTCGAGCGCCTCGGCGGCCGGCGGGTCGGCCCCCGCCAACGACACCTCCGACCAGGGCGAGATTCAGCAGTTCATCGCTCAGGCCGCTCAGACGTACGGCGCCGACCCCAAGGTGATGACCGAGATCGCTCGCCGCGAGTCGTCTTTCAAAACCGGAGTGGTCAACGACTGGGACAGCAACGCCAAAAAGGGTACCCCGTCGAAGGGTCTCTTCCAGTTCATCGAGCCTACCTTCAAATCTTACGCTGCCAAAGCCAAAGCCGCCAACCCCAGCGCCTGGGCCAGCCTGGGAGAGCTGAACTGGAACGACTGGCGCCAGCAGGCGCTGGCCGCCTCCTGGGCCGTGGCCAACGGTCACGGCAGCGCCTGGTCCACCTACAAAGC
>JAEXNA010000186.1 GCA_023447635.1 Vulcanimicrobiota bacterium
GCCGGAGTCGAAGCGGTAGCCACTCCATAGGAGGTCGTCGTGGTGGTCCCGCCGCCGTCGCTGTCGCTGCCGCTCCCACGAACGCCACCGCTGCCGCTGCTGCTAGTACTTCCAGAATCTTGGCTGAAGGCGCCGCTCCCCCCGGCCATCGGCCCGATCCGGAAGTGTCCGTTGAGCTTGGAACCGCTTAACAGGCGCAGGGTACGCCCAGCGGGAGAGTCGGTCCCCAGCGTTGCCTTGTAGTTCTGCACGGTGGGCGGATCCATCCCGGGCCCACCGGCGCCGCCACCTCCGCCTCCGCCTCCCCCTCCACCGGCCGTCCCGGTGCTCCCGGCCGCCGGGAAGTCGCCGGCGACGTACTTGGTCCAGCCGCCGCCCGAATCCCAGGCATCGACCAGCGCTTCGGCGCCGGTCACGATCATTTTGGAACGGGCGTAGGCCGCGTCTTCGAAGACTGGCCGGACTCTACGGGCGGTCCCCGCCAGGGAAGAGAGAACGACCTCTTCTCCCTGAACCGTATCGGTCCCGGTCGAGATCATGTACACCGTATCCGGTTGAACCTGAACTCCACCCTGGGCCTCGATCGGGTCGCCAGACTCCGAAGACGATGAGCCGCCGCCCGACGAACCGTCCGTCATATTGTTCCAGATCAGGACATCGTAGGCAACTTTATCCAGCTCTCCCAGGGAACCCGTGGTGTGCCCGTGGTTCGGTCCGTCGATCGGGTCCCCGATGTAGCGGTCCTGCTTGCGCAGTTCGTTCATCACCATCTCCATCCCGGCGAAGGCGGCGTACTTGGCCTGGGTGTCGCGCCCGGATTGAGAAACCGTCTTCAGAGTCTGCAGCGAATCGCTCGCCACAGTGGCCACCAGCAGGGCCAGGACCGAGATCAGGAAGAGAAGGGTAACGAGGATGGACCCGCTGCGATCGGTTGTCTTTTTTTGCACGTTCAATTCTTCATTTCCAATCTGGTTTGTACCTTGATACCGAAGCCCAACTCTTCGTCGCGCGTCGAGAGCTGAATTTTGATATCTTTGGGCCCCTGGGTTGTTGAAATATCGTGGATGTGACGAGCCACCAGCCGGGGGTTGGGCAGTCCGGCCATCACGTCCGTCGAGTGAGCGTCGCTACTAATAGTAGGGGGAAATGTCTTGATATCGGAAAGCGGAATCTGCTGTCGGTAGAGTGTGTTGTCCTCGGGACGAATGAAGTAGCCGATCACAGAGCTCCAGAGCAGCCGCCCCTTCCCGTCGTAGGAGACGTCGGAAGTCCCGGTGACTGTCGGCGAGCCAAAGGCGATGCCGGGATGGGTTACCGGGCTGGCCCCGTCCGTCTTGAACTCACGAAACGAGATGGTCGAACCCGAGGAGATGTCGCGGGCGATCCAGCGCAGCGCCAGCAGCGAGTTTCTCTGAACGTCGCCCTGACTCCGAACTTTGTGGTAGAACTGCGAACCGGCCGCCACCAGGCGCCAGATCGCTATCATCAAAAGACCCACGATCAGGGAGGAGACGATCAGCTCGATCAGGGAGGCGCCTCGTTGGGGAAAGCGGTGGAATTTGCTCACTGCGCCCCCGCCAGGAAGGTCTCCAGGACGACCTCTCCGGTCTTGGTGGTATCCACCCAGGTGACCTTGACGATGACTTGCTTGAGCTTATCCGTATCGGGATTGCCATAGGTCTGGATCCGGCGGGTGGCCGTGTATTCGACTTCCATCTCGTTCCACTGGTCGTGGTTCCTCGGATCCCTGGTCTCGTGGGTCAACACGATAGGAATCTCCTCCGGCCCTTCGTCGGCATCGGTCAGCTTGCTCTGCTCGTAACCCTTGGCCATACTTTCCTCGATCAGCTCTTCCGCGAGAAAAGTCGCCACCATCACGTGACGGGACTTCTCCATCGCACGGACCTGCTGGCCCCAGACGCCGATGAAGCTGATCGAAACCGCCGAGAAGATAAACGCGGCGATGGTCACCTCGAGAAGATTGAACCCACGGGACCGCTGTCGGAAGGAGAAACGCATGCTCTTTGGATTTTACCAAACTTGATGGTTCCCGACCACCGCTCGCCTCAAGAAGGGGTTCGCAAAGCCCAGGGGATTCCCAACAGCGAGCGGATCGGCGCCGAAGCGAACAACGAGAGCGGCTCTCCCTCTCCCACCGGACGGCCTCGATCCAGCACCAGAACCCGCTGACAGACGGAACAGAGCCAATCCAGATCGTGGGCAATCACCAGCACGGCGACCCCCCGCGAGCGCCACGCTCGGAGGACCTGATCCAATCGCTCCCGCCCCGATCGGTCCAGTCGGGCCAGCGGCTCGTCGAGAATCTGAAGTCGAGCCGGACCCATCCAGGAAAGCGCTACTCCGAGTAGTGAGGCCGGTGAGGCAGGAAGCTCTCTCGGATGCCAGTCGGCAAACTCTCCCAGTCCGAACAGCTCCAGCGCCTCCCCGACCCGGGCTCGAGCCTGCTCGGCGGGCAAGCCGAGAAGTTGGGCCGAATAGGCCAGTTCGGCATCGACCCGCCAACGCAGGAAGAGGTCGGACGGGGTCTGGAAGGTGTAGGCTACGGTCGAGGCCAGAGCCGCGACCTGATCGGTAGAGATCTCTCGTCCGGCGATCTCGAGACGGCCGGAGTCGGCCGGGAGCAGCCCACGGAGAAGTCGAGCCAGAGTGGTTTTTCCGGCTCCGTTCGGTCCGGCCAGCCCCACCACCTGACCCGAGTCGAGAGTCCAATCCATGCCCTCGAAAAGCGCCCCTTCTCCCCCCTCCGGCCGGTAGCAGAGGCCGCTCACCTGGACCAGAGGCGGCTGCGCGGGCACTTCGCCGGCCGCGAAGGGGGAAGGGCGAGGGGGAGGGGCGGCGCTGGTCCAGCGCGGCAGCGGACGAGCCTCCTTCTGGGCCCACTGAAGAGGCCATGGCCAGACAGCCTCGCTCCCTTCCACCGTCCAGTCTCCGGCGGCGACCGAGTTCAGCGGTGGCTGGTCCAGCGACCACACCGTCCCAACAAAGGGAGCCACCTGGCCCAGGTCGGCCGTGGCCCAGACCACTCCAACCCCATCTTCTCGGGCCAGAGCGACCACCGCCTCGCGCAACGCCTCGGTCGCTACCGGGTCAAGCCGGGAAGCCGGTTCGTCCAGCAAGAGCCAGCGGGGACGGCGGGCCCACACCGCCGCCAGGGCGACCATCTGAGCCTGTCCGCCGCTCAGGGCCGCCGGGTGGCGGTCTCTGAGCTCCTGTAAGGAAAAACGGGCCAGGGTTTCTTCAACTCGAACCTCGACCTGCTCCGGCGACCAGCCCTCCCCAAACAGACTCCAGCCCACTTCCTCCAGCACGGATTCGCAGAAACCGGTCAGGAAAGTGGTGGGGTCCGAAGCCAGGTAGCCTACCCCGATCTCCGTCTCGTTCGTCTCGAAGCTGCGTTGGCCGAGGAAATTTCCGCCGAGCGGCTGCGGGTGAAGACCGGCCAACAGACCCAGCAGGGTCGATTTCCCGCTGCCAGACCCTCCAACCAGGCCTACCAGCTCGCCCGGCGCCAGTTCCAGCCGCACGGCTTGAAACAGGGGGGGACGCCCGGGGTAGCGGAACTCTTGCAGGTCGAGCTTTAAGGCCAAAGCAGCATAACCCAGGCGCCAGCCGCCAGGAGCAGATAGAAAGCTCTCCCACCAGCCGAAGGCGGCGCCTCCCCCGTCCAGGCTAAGGGAACCGCGTGACGAGGCCTGGCGTTCAGAAAGCCTCGCGATTCGAGATTGGCCGCGCGCTGCGGGATCTCGCTGAAGACCGCTCCCAGGGTCGGAACGAGCAGTCCCAGGAGAACTCTGACCCGCGCCACCAGGCCGGGTGGGTGAAGCTGGAGCCCCCGGGCCTGCTGGGCCTGCTCGACCACGCGCCAGCGGTCACGCAGCAGCCCGGCCAGACTGCTCCCGGTCAGCAGCACGAAGATCAGCGGATAAGGCACCCGGCACTGTCGCAGCAGTTCCGCCTGCCGTCTCAGCGGCGTGGTCTCCAGGAAGAAACTCAGCGCCAGCAGCATCATCGCCATTCTCAGCCCAAAGCCCAGAGCGACGCCCAACCCCTGGGGCGACCAGGCCAGGCCCATGGCCCAGACGGCAGGCTCCTCGGGCGAACGGCCGATCAGTCCGTTGATGGCGACCAGGGAGAGTCCCAGGGGGGCCAGACCGAGGAGCAGTTTGCGGGTCAGACTCAAGGTCAATCGCCAAGAGTTTACAAGGTAAGCCAGCCACAACGCGAACGTCCCCACGGCCAGGCGATGGAGGTCTGAGGTCAGACCGGCAGCCAGCAAGACGCTAACTAGAGAGAGCGCCTTCCAACCCGCTTCAGCAGGCAGAGCCGCAAACTCCGCGCTCCCGGCCTCTCGCTCGGCGGGGGCTGATGAACCGCTCGAACGGCTCACGGTGCGACTCGTGATGGGCTGATAGCTGGGGCGGTGTTGGGGCGCGGCGGGCAGCTTGTCGGCCAGCGGGAAGGCCGAGGTAGCGCGGGCCGGCAGAGCGCGTAGCAGGGTGTACACCAGCAGAAAGGTGACCGCCTTGTCCAACGGGTCGACCGCCAACCCCTGGCTGAAGGCGGCCTGCAGGGGGTTCATTCCTCCGGCCCGGAACAGCGCCACCATCAGGTCGGTTCCGCCCCCGGTCACTCCGCCGAACAAGGTCGCCGAAATCGGAGCCGCCAGCGCGGCGCCGGCGACTCCCACCGCGCCGCCGGCCAGAAGCGCTGTCGAAGCCCGCCGGAACGCACCGATCCTGGCCAGCCAGCCTGCGAGCAGCCCGACCGCGACCCCCACCGGGAGAAAAGCCAGCGCGGTGGGAGAGGTCAGTCCTAACAGCGCGACGCCGCAGCCTCCGGCCAGCGCACCTGCGATCGGCCCTGCCAGGGAGGCCACCAGGACGGTGCCCAGCGAGTCGAGATAAACCGGCAGCTTGAAAGCCGCCACGAGAGCGCCAAGAACCAGGTTGAGCCCCACTCCCAGCGAGAGCAGCGACCAGACCTGCGAACCCAACCCTCGAGGACGAATCATAGCTACTCCGTAGAGATGCTCAGAGTCCTGGGAGGGCCGTCCATGGCGGGTCGCGAGCCCAGTCCTTCGAGGGCGCGTTCGATGGAAGTTTTCTGGTTGTAGTAGTCTTCGCGATTGAGTTCGCCGGCGATGTAGCTCATACGCAGGCGCTCGAGCGCCTCTTGAGCCTCGTCTTTGGAAGCGAAGATCGGGATCGGAGCAGCGGCTGCCACAGGCGCTGGAGGATGCAGCACCTCCATGGTGAGGGAGGCCGGAACATCTCGCGGAGGAGCGGCCGGAGGAGGGGTGGGAGAGGCCGAAGGCGTTGCTCCGCCTTGTAGGTACGGGTTATCCCGACCGTAGCTGTCGGCCTCTTCCCCCAGCTGCTGACGACGCACGTCCACCTGCTCGAGCTCCTGGTCGCCGTAGCGGCGGGCCAAAAGCGCCTCCGTCTCTTCTTCCATCCGCTCGGCGCGCTGGCGTTCGCCCACCAGTTCCCAGCGCTTGGCGTCGGTTGGCAGCTGATCTATATCGGTGTGATGAACGCGCAGTTTGCCGTTGTGATAGGTGACCAGCTCGATGGTACCACGCGGGTTGAAGTTGACCAGGTAGTCCACCCCCAGTCGAGCCAGAGCGGTCAGGCTGACTTCGGCCACCACTTCGTTGCGAAAACTCTTGACCGTCAGGCGATGCTCGGCCCGGTTCAGGAAGACGACCCGGTCCTTGGTCAGATGAAGCATGCGCGACTCTTTGGGGTAGGCGACCTGGAAGCGATCCTGGCTGTAGGTCCAGATCACGATAGCGCGCCGCCCGTCTTTTTCCAACCCGAAGCCGACGGTTCCGTTCGAGGTGATGGCGCGGTCGCGGGAAAGTTTGCCGTCCACCGCAAGCTCGTTGACGATCGATTCGTGCAGCACGTCGATCACTTTGAGCACGGAGCGACCGTCCCGTTCGCGTTCGAGCACAGCCAGGAAGCCGAAGTCGGGAGCCGCCCACCAGACCAGCCCGGCCGAGGTTCGCGGGTCGACCACGGTTTCGAAGTAGCACGACGAACTGCGACCCGACCAGCCGCTGAGCATGATGCGGTGCAGCGAGGGACCGACGTCGCCCTGGGACGACTTTTGCCCCAGGAACCGCTTGAGCTTCGAGGAGAACTTTTGCGCCGGCAGCACCTGCTCGTAGGCGACCTGCTCGCCATCGGCCCGCACTTCGAACCCCCGCAAGACACCGCCTTCGCTGCTGCCGTCGAGGTGGGCCACCGCCTTGCAGCGTTCGGCTCGCACCCCCTTCTCACGGCGCAAACGGAACAGCCCCTCTTTAGAGCGGAAGAAGCCGTCGCCGTTATCGGCCAGATGGATGAGGTCGCCAGCCATCTGGTCCATCACCCGATGGGTGGTGTCCAGGAAACTGTCGCGGTAGATGTAGAGGCGTCCGGGTTCGCGTACCGCGAACAGCTCGGAGCTATGTGAGGCGTACAGCTTGGTCATGCGCTGTGGTGAAACATCCTAAAAGGGTGGAAGTCGCCGAAGGCGTTATGGGGCCCTTGACGCCCCCGAGATGTCTTCGCCGCCGGGCGGAGGGAAACCCTTATTCTGCCAGGAGGAGAAGCCCATCGAAGGTGTAACGGCTCGTTGCGTAAGGACTTTCCCCCAGCGCGGGAGCCTTCCTTCTGGAGTGTCGATATGTCAAAACTGTTAGCCCTTCTCGCCCCCATCGCCCTCGGAGCCGCCGCCCTGGAAGCCGCCGGTGTTCGGGTTGGAGACTGCCGCGTTTCGCTACGCGCCGACCGCATCACCGATAAGACTCTCTACTTTGCCGACGACAACCGGGCCTGTCTGCGCTTTACCATTCCGATGAAGAACACCGGACGTCAGCAGGCGCTGGTCATCGACACGGCGGCCCATCTGCAGCCGATCGGCGATAGCTTCTCCGAGATGCAGCCGGTGGTTCGCTGGATCAATCTCGAGGCGCCTCGTAAGGACGGCTACTGGGAAGCCTATATCATCAAGCCCGGTAAAGATCTCAGCACGACTGTCGAGATCTGGCTGTCAGCCCAGGACATCCGCAAGCACATGGAGTCGCTGGACACCTTCCGCGTCGACCTGCACTACAAATTCTACTGCCGTACTCCGCTGAAGTATCGTAAGGAAGAGATCACCTTCCGGCTGGACTCGTTCCAGGAGGTGCCGCGCCTGGCCGCTATCGAGGCAGCCCCTTCGACCCCCAAGCCCGGTTCGAACATTCCCCCGGCCGAGCGAATGGTGCTGCCGCTGAAAACGGAACTTCTTCGTCCCGGAGACGACCTGGCCGAGGTGATCACCCGTCACACCGCCGGGATCGCCAAGCCGGGCGACCTGATCGCCATCGCCGAAACCGTGGTCGCCATCGTGCAGAACCGCATGGTCTACTGCGAGGATATCACTCCGGGCTACTTCGCTACCCGTCTGAACAAACTGTTCGAAATGAACAGTTCGCTTTCGTCTCCCTACGCCATGGAGATGGCGATCCGCGAGGTCGGCCTGCCCAAGATCCTGATGGCTACGGCTGCGGGTGTTATCGGCAAGGCCCGCGGCAAAGCTGGAGAGTTCTATCGGGTCGCCGGCCGCCCTGTGGCGGTGATCGACGACTGTACGGGTACTCTGCCGCCGTTCGACAAACACGTGGTGATGGGTCCGGCTCGGGGCGACGCCCTCTGCTCGGCTCTGAAAGCGGCCACCGGTTTCGAGATCGCTATCGTGGACGCCAACGACCTGGGTAAGGTCGATGTCTTGCACCTGTCCGACCCCAGCCGCTTCAACGCCGTGGTCGAAGCGCTCAAGCCGAACCCTCAGGGGAACGCCGGTGAAATGACCCCGATCGTCTTGATCCGTCAGACTTACCAGCCTGGCCTTTCCAGCAACGGCGCTGGAGCCTCGGCCGCGACCCTTCCCGCCTCGGCGTCGTGAGCAAGCGTCTAGAATATAAGGTCCTCCAGGTCGCCTTGGGCGAGTTGGAGACCACCCTGAACATCTACGCCCAGGACGGCTATCGGGCCGAACACTTCTTTGACCCCGATGACGGTGGCCAACTGACCCTGGTGCTTTCGCGCAAGCAAAAGTCGGCCAAGAAGCATCACGAAGTCTTCGAAGACGACGACCTCTAAGGTAGGTCGAGCACGAACCCCGTCGGACCCCACCGGCGGGGTTTTTCTTATGGCTTCCCTGTTCCGAGGAGTTCCCTTACGGCGGTGCGAAGCCGAGGGGCCATGAGTACACCCGAAGCGCCCAAAGACAACGATTCCGACAATGAAGGAGGGCGCCACTTCATTGCCCAGGAGGTCGAAAGCGACCTGGCCTCGGGCCGTTTTGCGCGCCCTATCGCCACCCGCTTCCCTCCCGAGCCCAACGGCTACCTGCACATCGGTCACGCCAAGTCGATCTGCCTGAACTTTGGTCTGGCCCAGGAGTTCGAAGGCCGCTGCCACCTGCGCTTCGACGACACCAACCCCAGCAAGGAAGAGATCGAGTTCGTCAACGCCATCGAGGCCGACGTCCGTTGGCTGGGATTCAGCTGGGGCGAGCATCTTTACCACGCTTCGGACTACTTCCAGAAGCTGTATGACTACGCTATCGAACTGATCCAGGCCGGCAAGGCCTACGTTTGCGACCTGACCGCCGAGCAGGTTCGCGAGTACCGGGGCACCTTGACCGAGCCCGGTCGGCCCAGCCCCTATCGCGACCGCTCGGTCGAAGAGAACCTGGACCTGTTCGAGCGCATGAAGAACGGCGAGTTCGAAGACGGCTCTCGCACCCTGCGCGGCAAGATCGACATGGAGTCGGGCAATATCAACATGCGCGACCCTTCCTTCTACCGAATCCGCAAGGTGGCCCACCACCGGGCCGGCGACGCCTGGTGTATCTACCCCATGTACGACTGGGCGCACGGCATCTCGGACGCCATCGAAGGGATCACCCACTCGATCTGCTCGCTCGAGTTTGCCGACCATCGGCCGCTCTACGACTGGATCCTGGAAAACATTTCGATCGAGAACCATCCTCGGCAGATCGAGTTCTCTCGCCTAAACATGACCTACACGGTCATGTCCAAGCGCAAACTCACCCACCTGGTTTCGAACAACCTGGTGCGCGGTTGGGACGACCCTCGCATGCCAACCCTGGCGGCCTATCGTCGGCGCGGCTATACGGCCGAGTCGATCCGCGAGTTCTGCCGCCGGGCCGGGGTAAGCAAGAGCGACCAGTGGATCGACCCCTCCCAGCTTGATGAGTGTCTCCGTGAAGATCTGAACACCAAGACCAAGCGGGTGATGGGGATCCTCGACCCGCTCAAGGTGGTGATCACCAACTACCCGGAAGACCAGGTCGAAGAGATGTCGGCTCCGTTCTTCCCTGACGATCCGCCCCTGATGGGCGAGCGCGTGTTGCCTTTTGGCCGCGAAATCTACATCGACCGCTCGGACTTCATGGAGTCCCCCCCCAAGAAGTACTTCCGCCTGGCTCCCGGCTCGGAAGTCCGGCTGCGTCGCGCCTACTACATCACCTGTACCGAGGTAGTCAAAGACGAGGCCGGCGAAATCGTCGAACTGCGCGCAACCTACGACCCGGAAAGCAAGGGCGGTTCGACCCCCGACGGCCGCAAGGTCAAGGGGACCATCCATTGGGTGTCGGCCGCTCACGCTCTCGACGCTGAGGTCCGACTCTACGATCGCCTCTTCACCGTGGAACGTCCCGACGCGGTCAAAGACCGCGACTGGCTGGAGTTGGTCAACCCCGAAGCGCTGGTGGTCAAGCACGCCAAACTCGAGCCCAGCCTGGCCGATGCGAAAGAACTGGACCGTTTCCAGTTCGAGCGGGTCGGATTCTTTGCCGTGGATAAGGATTCGCAGCCCGGAGCGCTGGTCTTTAACCGGATCGCTTCGCTGAAAGACGGTTGGAGCAAGATGATGGCTCGGAGTGGAGGACAGTAATGTCAGTTTCGATGACGGGAACCTATGAAGGCGGCCTGGGGCTCGAGCTTCAGCACGGTCCTTCCGGCACGGTGATCCGCACGGCCGCCCCGGTAGACAACCAGGGCGACGGCTCGTCGTTCTCCCCTACCGACCTGCTAGCCGCCGCCCTCGGATCGTGCATGGTGACCTTGATGGCCATCGTGGGCGAGCGCGACGGCCTGAGCCTCGAGGGGGTCAGCTTCACGGCCGAAAAGAGCATGGCCGCGTCACCCCGCCGAGTGGCCAGGGTGGATCTGCAGATCCAGATGCCGGCCGGTCTCACGCCCGATCAGCGGGAGAAATTGGAAAACGCGGCCCTGACCTGCCCGGTCAAACAGTCGCTTCCGGCCGACCTCGAAACCCCGGTCACTTTCACCTACCCCGACTAAGGGGTTGGGACTCCCCCAGGCCCACGCTGGTCCCTCTCCCCAACAGAGAGACCGCGTGGGCTCTTTTCTTGTCGCGATATCGCCTCTCGGATCGGTTTGACGGCGCTTTAACATCTGTTTGAGGATTCTGTAAGCAGGTCTCTCTATAATAAGGCTATGAACAGCGCAGCCAACGAGACCCAGCACAAATGCTCCTGCGGAAGGACCTTCCGTCACGGTATCTCGCTCAAGCGTCACCAAAAGGTGTCGGGCTGCGCTCCCGCCGAGGCCGCTGAGGTTGCTCTGCCCGTAGTCGCCGCCCTGGCTGCGGCCGACGAGTCGAGCACGGAAAAGCCCGCTGCACCGTCCATCCCTGCCGCCACCCCCGCGCGAGGCCGCAGCGCCTCCGGACTGGCTCCCATTTCGGCCCCCGCCCCTGTCGCTGCAGCCCCCGACCCCTTCGGCGACGAGTCGGGCTCGGTGGTCGTCACGGCCGCCCAGATCGCTCGCTGGCAGGCCGAAAAGAACGGCTGCCCATCGCCACTGGTCGAAGAAACCGCAGCGGCGCCCGCCCTTTCCATCGATTGGGACGGCGTCAAGGCGACCTGCGCCGAGTTCGTCGATTTCGCTGGCGACCAGTTCTGCAGCATGGGTCGGATCGCTGGCTGGCTGGTCGGTGTGGGCGCACGTTTCACTCTTTTCTCCAGTTTCGTCGCGGTGCTGGGCTACGTCATCCTGTTCGGCATCTCCCAGGACCTGTCGGCCGCCCCGGTCACCTCGGTCGACCGCAGCGAAGCCGCCGAGATGGCTGCCCGCTCGACCGTCAACAGTTTTCTTCAGACCGCCCAACTCGATCAGTTCGACCGGGCTCGCGGCTTCCTAACCTCGAAGACCCGGGAAACCGTCTCGGCCGGCGACCTGCGCTCGATGTTCCACAGCCTGCCCCTGAACAGCACCCCGGTCAGCGTATCTTCGGTGCTGGAACAGGACGGCCGCGTGGCCCGAGTGACCCTGGTTCGCGGCGGCAAAGCAGAAGTCTACACCCTGGTCCAGGAAGCTCAGGGCTGGGGACTGGCTTCCGTGGCCGTCCGCCGCGCCTAGAGGAACAAGGATGAATCGGGAACCGATGGCCCTCCGCCACCGGGCCGCTCTCTGCCACCTGGCGGCGTTTCCGCTGCTGACCTCGATCTGGCTGCCTCGTCTGCTGCGCAAGGCCGATCTCGACGACGACTTCCTCTACTGCCACGCCACCGGAGCCTCGGTTTATCAGGCCGTTGGGTTGCTGAGCATGCTAGCGATGCTGCTGGGAAGAAAGCTGCCCTACCTGCTGCTGAGCGAGGTCAGCGGGGGCCTGGTGTCCGCCATGCTGGGCGTGATCGCCCTGTGCCTGATCGGCATCTACTTTATGGGCTCTCTGGCTCTCGCGTTTCAGGCTTGGAACGGGGACGTCTTCTCCGCTCCCCTGGTCTCCTGGCTGTTGGGATACGAGAGACCATCAGAAGAGTGAGGCGGCGGGGGGGCGAGCCCGGCACTGGTTCGAGTTGAACCCGGACCCCTCCCATCTCTTCGAACAGGCGCCGGACGGTCCCGGTGTCGTTGAGCCGGTAGTACATGTGAAAAGGGTCGCCCAGCAGACGGTTGCGAACCCCTATGGCGAGGTCAAAAAAGCTGGCGGCCCAGCCTTCAGGGTTCCACGGCGAAGCGCGGTCGGCCGTGATGGTGTAAAACACCCCGTCGGGACGAAGCGACCGAACGATCTGTTCGAACAGTCGTGAGCGCCAGGGCGCCAGGATGTGGCCCCAGGCGCCAAAGGTCACCACCCGATCGTAGGCCCCTTCGGGAAGTTCCAGCGCCGCCAGGTCGGATTCGATCAGGTCGACCTCCGGGTCCGGCCCTATCCGCTTCCGAGCTTGCTTCAGCATACCGGGGCTAAAATCGTAGCCGTCCCACTGTCGGCAGCTTTGGCGTAGCGTGAACAGCCCCCGGCCTGTTCCGCAGGCCAGGTCGGCCCCCCGAGCGTGCTCGGGGTCGAGAGGGAAAAGCGCCTCGACCCTTCGAGCGCAAGCCTCGACCCAGAACGCCGGAGTGGCGTAACCGGTGGCTTCGAAACGGGGCGCCAGGAGGTTGTAACCCTGGCGAGTGTTAGTGGTGGCCTCAACCGCCAGTTCCCAATAGGAGGGCGAGCGTTCGTTCACCGTTGCTCCCCGCGCAGCGCCAGCACATCGGTGCGCAATCGACCCGCCAGTCCGGCGATCTGATTGGGAGGTGGAGGCGGCAGCGGGCTGCCCAGAGTCAAGGCGACCCGAGGCCGCAGCAGTCGGCGCGCGCGCGACCCGACGGTCCGTCCGGGCTGCCGAGAGAAGAGCGAATCCCACAGACCGATCAGAGAGAACGGTATAACGGGGACCGGCCGTCGCTCGAGAATCTGCTCGATCCCTTTGCGGAATTCGCCGACCTCTCCATCCGCCGTCAGTTGGCCCTCGGGGAAGATGCACACCAGTTCGCCTCGGGCCAGCGCCCCATCGATGCTGTCGAAGGCCGCTTGGAGCACTTCGGGGTGGGTCTTACCCGATCCGATCGGGATAGCGCCCGCATCGCGGAACAGGAAGCGGAACAGCGGCAGATGGTAGTAAGTGTGCCACATGACGAAGCGAACCGGGCGCTGGATCGAACCAAGCACGACCAGCCAGTCCAGGAACGACACGTGGTTGCCCACCAGAACGGCGGCTCCCTGGCGCGGCACGACCTCGCTGTTGACCACCCGAAGACGATAGATCACGTGATTGACCAGGTAGGCCAGAAAACGCAGAAAGAACTCGGGGATCAAACTGTAGATGTACAGGCCGACCAGCAGATTCAGGGCGCACAGGGCCAGGAACATCCCCAGCACGGTGAACTGGAACTGGGCCAAAACTCCGAGAAAAATCAGGGAAAAGACCATGAAGCAGGCGTTGAGCACGTTGTTGGCCGCGATCACGCGGCTGCGGATATGCTCGTCTGTGCGCTGCTGGATCATGGTATAGAGCGGGACGATGAAAAGACCCGAGGAGACCGCAATCCCGGCCAGGCCGACCACGATGACCCACCCCTTAGGATGCGAGAGCATCTGAGAGAGCGTGATCAACTGCCCTTCGTGGACGGCAAAAGGCGCCCCGACCATGGCGATGGCGAGCAGAAAGACCGAGATCCCCAGCGAGCCGAACGGCACCAGGCCAAGTTCCAGACGATGGTGGGACAGTTTCCCGCAAAGCACCGCTCCGATAGCCACCCCAACGCTGAAGACCCCCATAAACGAGGTGACGACCGACGGTTCGACTCCTAGAACCTCTTTGCCGTAGGACGGAAGCAGGGTCAGCAGTCCGCCGCCGATCGACCAGAACCAAGAGACCCCCAGAATGCTGAGAAACACCGGACGATTCTGCCGAGCCATCATCATCACTCGCCAGGTAGGCGTCACCGGGTTCCACTCTACCTTCAGATCCGGGTCGGCCGGAGGCACCGAGTGGATCGTTCGGGCGGTGAGGTAGCCCGCCACCGAGACCACCATCAGCACGCCCGAACAGACGGGGACTGCGTAGGGGGTATCCGCCAGGAAGCCGCCGGCCAGGGTTCCCCCGAGGATGGCCAGTTTGGTCCCGGTCTCGACCATGGCGTTCCCTTCGACCAGGTCATCGGGCTCTAACAGTTGAGGGATGATGCCGTACTTGACCGGCCCGAAGAACGCGGCCTGCAGCCCCAACAGGGCCAGGGCAAACATCAGGAACGGCACGTTGCCCAGCACGAAACCGAGGCAGGCCATCACCGCGATAGTCAGTTCGATCAGCTTGATCCGTTTGACCACTTCAGCCTTGTCGTATTTGTCGGCTAGCTGCCCGGCGGTGGCCGAGAACAAAAAGAACGGCAGGATGAAGAGCAGCGAGGCGACCAGCGAGATCGTCTTTTCCTCGTAGGCGCCGCCGCCCAGCCCGTTGTAGACGATCATGATGAGCAGAGCGTTCTTGAAGAAGTTGTCCGCGAACGCCCCCAGAAGTTGGGTCCAGAACAAGCCCCGGAATCGGTGGGAGAAGATCAGATGCACGGCCCCCGGTTCGCCATCGCGAGTTCGGATCACTTCTCCGCGCCCCAAGCGCGTAGCCACGGGCCCGGGCTAAGACCTTCTTACCATGCGGGAGACGACAAGACAGGGTCCACAAGAAGCCGAGGCGAAGCGCGCGCGCATGAAAAATCATGATGTCGTGCTGATAAAAGGCGATGGGATCGGTCCCGAGATCTCCCACGCCTGTCAGAAAGTCTTCCACGCCGCCGGTGCCCCTATCAAATGGATCGAGCGCCACGCCGGTATCGCCGCCCTCGAACGAGGCACCAAAGTTCTCCCCGACGACACCGTCGAAGCCATGAAGGATGTCCGTCTGGCCCTCAAGGGCCCCTGTTCCACTCCGATCGGAAAAGGCTTTGTCTCCGTCAACGTCGCTATTCGCAAAACCCTGAACTTCTATGCCGCCCTGCGCCCCGTGCGCAGCCTGGCCGGAGTGAAAACCCGATTCGACAACGTCGACATCGTGGTCATCCGTGAAAACACCGAAGGGCTCTACGCGGGCCTGGAAAACGAAGTCACGCCTGGCGTGGTCGCGTCCATGAAGGTCGCCACCACCACGGCCTGTCACCGTATCGCCCACTGGGGCTTCCGCTGGGCGACCCATCGTCGTCGTAAAAAGATCACGGTGTTCCACAAGGCCAACATCATGAAGATGTCCGATGGTCTGTTCCTTAACGAGGCTCGCAAGACGCATAAGGAAGACTATCCCAATATCGAATACAACGAGATGATCATCGATGCCGGCTGTATGAAGCTGGTGCAGGACCCCTCGCAGTTCGATATTCTGCTGCTCGAGAACCTGTACGGCGACGTGGTCAGCGACCTGTGCGCTGGTCTGGTGGGGGGTTTGGGCGTGGTGCCCGGAGCCAACTTCGGCGACGACTCGGCCTGCTTCGAAGCGGTCCACGGTTCGGCACCCGACATCGCCGGGCAGGACCTGGCCAACCCGCTGGCCCTGATCATGTCGGGTGTCATGATGCTCAACACCATCGCCGACGAACGGGAAGACAAAGTCTGCGCCGAAGTCGCCAATGCGATCAAGGCCGGCTACAACGCCTGTTTGCGCGACGGCGAGACGACCCGCGACCTGGGTGGTAATCTGACGCTGAGCGAGTTCACCGATCGTCTGATCGCCCGCCTGGGCGCTCCGGACGAAGAGTAGTCGCTCAGGGCGTCTGCCCAGACCGACGAACTTTCTCTGTCGGTCGCGGTTTAAGGCAGCCTGACGGCTCCCGATTCGGGTCGTCAGGCTGCCCATATTTTACCGCCTACGCGGTGACCAGGGGAAAGGAACGTCGTGTCCAGGGGAAAGAAAAAACACGTCTGCTCCTGCGGTGAGGAGTTCAACCACGGCATCGGCCTGCGCAAACACCAGCGCCAGACCGGCCATAAAGGCTCTTCGATCGTCGACGACGGCGGTCCGGGTGGCGATGACGACGGAGACGAGGAAGCGGCCGCTCCCCCTCCTGCGGCGGCGCCGTCGCCTCCTCCACCTCCCCCCCCACCGCCGGCTCCCACTCCCCCACCCGCACCGGCCCCTGCC
>JAEXNA010000010.1 GCA_023447635.1 Vulcanimicrobiota bacterium
GAGCCAGGATCAAACTCTCCGTCTGATTTGGCTTGAGACAATCAAGGCGCTAAACCCTGACCATCTTTCAGTTTGTCGGTCTCGAATCAACGAGCCGACGCAATTTACAATCACAGCACCGAAGTGCTGTGAATGTCAGTTGCTCCGCATAAAATTGGCATTTGGTGCACGAACCGTAAAGATTCGTGCTCGTCATCATTATCCAGTTGTCAAAGACCGCTGCCGCGAGGAACTTGATTCCTCTTGGCGTTGCGTCCGAGGGGCGAGTGCCCGTCGGCGTAGGTTGGATATTAGCGACCGACCCCCGGGGTGTCAACCCCATGTCCAGAAAAAAACGGAAACTCGGCTCTGGGGCCTTGTCGCGCCTGGCCTCGTAGCTCGGAGCCGCCTCTTTGGAACGAGGCGCTCGGAGAATCCAGACCTCTATATAAGAAGAAACCCGGCTACCAGGGCCGGGTTTCTTCTTATATAGAGTAGAGTCGATGTACTGCGGACGGGTCAGGGCTTGGTGGCCTGTTGCCCCGCCGGGATAGCTTCGACCACCATCCCTCGCGACGAGGAGTACTGAAACAGCTTCAGTCCGTAGCGCTCGGGATTGGGGCTCGAGATCAGATAGCCGTCGGCCAACTTCTTGTACTCGTAGTTCTTCCCCGTAATCGGATCCTGAGGATGGCGCTTGATATACTTGGGGTACAGCCCGTCAAGGTTGTCAGGAAACGCCTTCTTGTTATCCTTCGAGAACATCTCTAAAGCGCTTGCCAGCGTCTCCATGTGATACTTCGAAAGTTTGGCCATTTCCTCAAAGCGCATTCGCTCGGCGCGCAGAGCCAGCCAGCCCCAACCGACATTCGTCAGCTCCAAGTTCCCTTCGTTCCCGTACTTTGCCGGGTCGGGGAAGCGGAGACGGTAGCTCTTCTTATTAGCCGCCGGGGTGTAGACGAACTGCTGGCCGGTCGCAGGGTCCTTGGGGACGATGACCGGCTTAGCGCTCTTCGGCAACTGATAGTTGAAAACCGCGCTCATCTCGGACAGTTCACCGGGATAGACGCCAGCTTCCATGAAGTAGAACTCCAACATGGACTGGAGGGCAGCCATCTGGCTCATCCCTTGCTGGAAGGGGCTGGCAGCCGGAGCCGCAGGCGCCGCTTCCGCAGCGGGAGCAGCTTCCGGCTGAGCCTCCCCTCCCTGAGCCCAACCGGGTCCCAGGAGCAAAGACCCCAGAAGCACTGTCGATAAAAACTTCTTCACTGTCCCATCCAGTAATCTTTGAGCCATTTGCTGCGAGTCGGATGACGAAGCTTACGCAGCGCCTTCGCCTCGATCTGGCGGATACGTTCGCGAGTGACCCCGAACTCCTGACCGACTTCCTCGAGCGTGCGTGAACGACCGTCCTCTAACCCAAAGCGGAGCTGGAGAACCTTCTTCTCGCGCTCGGTCAAGTTCTCCAGAACATCCTCCATCTTCTCTTTGAGAAGCTGGGAGGACGCAGCCTCGGCCGGAGCCACGGCGTCGGAGTCTTCGATGAAGTCTCCCAGATGAGAGTCTTCCTCGTCGCCGATCGGAGTCTCCAAAGAGATCGGCTCCTGGGCGATCTTCATGATCTCCCGGACCCGCTCTTCGGTGAACTTCTTCTTGCGCGCGATCTCTTCCTGAACGATGCCGTCGTCGACATCGAGCTCGCGTCCATAGGACTTGGAAGCCGCAGCGCGGATCTCCTCGACATCGATCGGATACATCTCGCGAGTGATCTCTTCCACCGAGGGGTCCCGGCCCAGCTCTTGCAGCAGCTGGCGAGAAACGCGAATCAGACGATTGATGGTTTCGACCATGTGCACGGGGATGCGGATGGTACGAGCCTGGTCAGCCAGCGCGCGGGTAATCGCCTGGCGAATCCACCAGGTAGCATAGGTGCTGAACTTGTAGCCCTTTTTATAGTTGAACTTCTCGACCGCGCGGATAAGACCGAGGTTCCCTTCCTGGATCAGGTCCAGGAACAGCATGCCGCGCGAAATGTACTTCTTGGCGATAGAGACGACGAGGCGCAGGTTCGCTTCGGTCAGCTTGCGCTTGGCTTCAGCGCCATCGCTAACGTCGAAGTCGAGTTCGTCGAGCTTCTTCATCTGCTTATCGAGATCTTTGGGCTTGGCCTCGCGAAGCTTGTCCCGGAACTGGCGCTTGCCGATCTCCCAGTAGCGTTCGACGCTGCGGTTTTTCTCTAACAGATCTTTGATCGCCGCCACCGGGTCTTCCGACCGTTTGGCGCTTTCCAAACGACGTAGAACTTCGCCAGCCTTGGCTGCCTGCTGAATAGCCTGGCGGAACTTAAAGTCCGAAATCTCGCGCTCGGTTGAAGTCAGCTTCTCACGAGCCGCCTCCCCGCTATCGATCAGCTCTTGCAGCGAACCGGTGATGGTATCCCAGAGGTCGGGGTAGGCCAGCATGTCGCGCAGGGCGAAATCGCCGCGCTCGATGCGCTGGGCCAGATCGATCTCTTCTTCAGGACTCAGCAGGTCGACCCGGCCGATCTCCTTGAGATACATGCGGACAGGGTCATCGAGCGACGCGCTGACCGCAGCCTCTTTTTTCTTCTTCTTCTTCTTTTTGGCCGGTTTCGCCGTTGCTTTGACGGCCTTCTTCGAACGAGCGGCGGCCTGCGGCTCGTCGTCGTCCTCGGAGCGGGCATCGATGATCTCGATCCCCTCTTTGCCCAAAGCTTCTAGAGCGGCTTCGAGCTGCTCGGGACCAACATCGTCACGCTGATAGAGAATCTCCGAGACATCCTCATAGGTGAGCGACCCATTCTTCTTGCCCTGAGCCAACAACTTGCTCACGACCTTCTCCAGGCTCACGGCCGGCTTATCCGACTTCTTCGTCTGACTACTCATTCTTTGTACCTTTAAGTCGCTGCTGCAGGTCGAGGTACTCTTTGTAAAGAGCGGACTCCTGACCTACTTCCCCACTGCTCAAACCTTCTAAAACCTGGCGACGGATAGCTTCGTATCTCGGTTCGAGACCTCTCTGCTTGATGTCGCGGATGAGCTTCTCCATATCCTCGTCTGTAGACTCCGGTGGGTCACTCGCCGAAAGACGAGCCCACACTGCTTCCCGACCCGGGTCGTGATCGCCGAGATCGGTCCAGGTCAGAGGTCTCTCAATACTCCGCATTCTCAAAAGGACCTCCAGAAAGGGGCGAAGCTCCGGTCGAGAGAGCTCAGCGGGCTGCAATCGGGCCTTTACGAACGCGATCCATTGCGAGCGGCGCAGCAAAACGGACAGCAAACGCTCCTCGGCATGGAGAGAAGAGCGACGCGAAGGGGCCCGGCGAGGGGCGCTGCTGGCGGGCTCCTCTCCTTCCGCTTCCTCGGGAGCGTCCGAATCCAGCGGAGGAGGGGGGCCAAAGTCGCGACGGCGGTCGAAAGAACGCTCCGCTCCCCGCCCGGGGGCTCCCCCTCGACCTGGCGCTCCTCCTCCCCCTGCCCCTCCTCGGCGCAGGGCCGCAACCCGGCCGTCGATGATGTCCTCTCGAGTAAAAGTGAGCCCAGCCACGGCGTTCGCGTAGCGTACCCGCATCCCGTCGTCTCGGACCTTGGCAACGGCCGGCAGCACCGCCTTCAGGAAGTCTTCTTTGCCAGAGACGGTCGAAACGTTGATCTCCTTGGATTTGCGGTCCATGAGGTAGTCGATGACGGAAACCGTGTTGTCCTTGACCCTGCCGAACGCCTCGGCGCCCTCTTCCTTGATCAAGGAGTCGGGGTCCTGACCTTGCTCCATCTGACCGATGTGGACCAGCAGCCCCGCGTTCTCGAACAGATCAATCGCCTTCTCGGTGGCCGATCGACCGGCTCTGTCCGCGTCGTAGAACAGATGCACTTTTCGAGCATAGCGAGATAACAGTCGGCACTGCTCCTCGGTCAAGGCCGTACCCAGGGAGGCTACCGAAATCGGGAAGCCCGCCTGGCTCACGGCGATCACGTCGAGATAGCCCTCCATGACCAGAGCCTCGTTGGCCCGCGAGATGTCGCCGCGGTGAAAAGAGAGGCCGTAAAGGTTCTCCCTCTTCTGATACAGGTCCGTCTCTGGTGTATTGAGATACTTGGGGGCCTTGGAATCCGGCGAACTCTCGATAAGGCGGCCGCCGAAAGCGATCACTTTGCCCTGGGCGTTGGTGATCGGGAAAGTCAGTCGGCCTCGCAACAGGTCGGTATAGCGGCCGTTCCGCTCGCGCAAGGCGCCTGCCTCGACTCCGTCCACCGCTTTGTAGCCCGCCTGCTGTAGCTTCTTGAGCAGAGCATCTCCACCGGGCGGGGCCCAGCCCAGACGAAAACGCTGGGCCGTCTCGGAAGTGATTCCTCGTCCCTTGAGGTAGTCTCGGGCCGCTCCCCCCAGGGGTGAGCGATGGAGCAGTTCACTGTAGTATTGAGCGGTTCGCTCTAGCAGTTCCCGTAGGCGGTCGCGTCGTTCACTGGCGGGGTCAGCCTTCTCTTCGGCTACGACCTCGATGCCGACCTCGTCCCCCAGCTTCTTGACGGCCTGAGGGAAGGTCAGCCCCTCGATCTTCATCAAGAAGTTGTAGACCGAGCCGCCTTCACTACAGCCGAAGCAGTACCATAGCCCCTTCTCTGGGTCGACCGAGAAAGAGGGGGTACGTTCGCCGTGGAACGGACAGAGCCCGATCGCCTTCCGCCCCTGCTTTCTGAGCTGGACATAGCGACCGATCACGTCGAAGGCGTTGACCCTGGAACTGATCGCGTCGAGGGTCTCCGAGGGGATCTTGCTCACTGTCGCCCCTCTCTTAGAGCCCAGGGCGAGCGGTAGCCGCCCCGCCAACGTCGAGGCACCGCCCAGTACAACAGATCCAGGTTACCCAGCAGCAGGCGCAGCAGCGCTCCTACCATCTCTATGTTGCGCGAAGAACCGCTCAAGGCGCCTCGGTCAGAGAACGCAACTGGGCGATCTCTTCTGCCAGCAGATAGCGATGGCGACCTCGAGGGAGACCCTCCAGAGTCAGGTTAGCGAAACGCTGACGCTCGAGATAAAGGCAAGGCAGCCCTACCGCCTTGAGCATACGTTTCACCTGATGCTTTCGTCCCTCTTTGATAGTCATACGAACTTCGTGGCCACGACCCCAGACTTCCTTGGGGGGCTGGCTCGGTCCGTCTTCGAGCTCAGGGCCGCTTCGCAGCTGAAAGAGAGCCGACTCCGAGACCGCTTTACCAACCCTGGCGAAGTACTCTTTTTCGACTCCGGAAGACGGGTGGAGAAGTCGGTGGGCGAGTTCGCCGTCGTTGGTAAACAGCAAAGCGCCCTCGGTGTCGCGGTCCAGCCGCCCTACCGGATAGAGACGACCTTCCCCGCTCACGCTCCCGGGCGGAAGCAGCCCCATCACCGTAGGACGCCCCTGAGGGTCCGAGACCGTGGTGACGTAGCCTGCCGGTTTATTCAGGAGGAGATAGGCTTTCTCGGGCTGGGCCCCTGCAGGTTGTCCGTCGACTTCGAGACGGGCTACCTCCGGCGGCTCGAGAGAGCTGCCGATCTCGAGCACGCGACCGTCGAGAGTCACCCGCCCCTCCCTGATAAGCTCCTCGCAGCGTCGTCGGGAGCCCCAGCCCAGGTGAGCCAAAATCTTTTGTAATCGGGTTGCCACAACGGGGGTTACCGCACGGAAGCGAGTCGTTCCTATCTGGACCGAGCAGTCTCCCTGGCAGGAGCCTCCCCCGCCGCATCAGAACATATGACCAGTATCTGCCAAGAGTCGGGGACCCTTCGTCGCCGACCCGAGAGTCGCAGCGCAAAGGGAGAGTATCGTGAGCGAGAACAGCGCACTTCTGAGAAAGAACGTGGTCTACGATGGGGAGGACTACACCCGCGAATCCCTCGAGGGTATGGTCAAAGATTACGCCGACAAACAAGAGACTCGCATTACCGAGCTCGAGGCGCTGAAGAAGACTCATGACACTATCAGTCGGGACATGACCGACGAGCTCACCGAGCAGAAGACGGTGTGGGACTGCATCAAAGATATGGGCACCGGTGAAAAGGGCGCCATCTCCGCGAACATGCGGTTGATTCTCGAGCGCATTCCGGTCCTCCGCGACCGTCTCCCGGACCGCCCCCTCTCGGAACTGCTGCAGCAGAAGATTCATGTTACCGAGTCCCGCATTCGCGAGGTCGGAGGCTTTCTCGACCGGATGGAGTCCGAGGTCGAGAATGTACGTCAGGACATCGTACGCCTGAACAAGAAGATGATTGTAGCGGCTCAGAACGAAGAGCGCGCCGCCCAGTACCTGCTGCAGCTCCGTTCTGTGAAAGAACAGGCCGAAGCCGAACTAGCCGCCCTGGGCACCGAAATCACCGCCGCCCACCGTGAAAAAGAAGCTGAGATCGACGAAATCAAGCGCTTGATCTGGTCGCACGGCGGTAAACTGCGCTTGTACTCGAACGCCGAAGAGCGAATCTCGTCGATCGTCAAGATGAACAACAACTTCATGGAGCTGTTGACCAACCTGCACACCAACATGCAGTCTCTCTATGATGCCGGCCAGGAAGTTCTCGACGAACTGCGCGGCAACCTGAGCTCGCTCACCACGGCCACCGAGGCCAGCGAGCTGACCCTGGAGATGCAGAAGTCCATGGAGTCGCTCAAGGTCAGCGTCAATCGCGTGGCCCGCCTGGCTTCCGACACCTCGCTGTACTTGACCCAGAACGTTGACCGCATGACCAGCCAGATGAAGATCTACGACGAAGAGACCGAGGCCCTGGTCTCCTCGAACCTCGACGCCGAGCGAAGCATCAAAGAAGGCAAGATCGACGAAGTGCTCAAGCTGGCCGAACAGGAGTTGAAGCAGCTCCAAGACGGTCGCGACGGAGCGCCGGCCTAGCTTTGGAGTACCGTTGAGCACCCTTCCTAGCCCGGACTATTCCGAACTCGAAGGCGCCAGGCAGCCCTCTTCGTCAGCAACGGCGGAGGGGGCTCCTCCCTTTGAGCGAGACCCGATCCAGATCCTGAAAGGGCCCCAGGCCGAGATCTACTGCCAACTCGTCGAAGGTCTGATCCGAGGCGGCAAACCCAACAGCTTCTTCCCCTCGGGGCGCGGTGCCGAGAACCTGGTGCATCTCCTTCGCCCCTCCGTCAACCGAGGACTGACGGACGAAGTGCAGGTCAACCTTCGTACCGGACTGCCCAACGAACCGAACATCGGACGAGTGATCGCAGACAAAGACATCTGTGAGAAGATGCTGCGCACTCATGACGTCGATTCCGTGCATCAGCGCGACGACGAAGCTTCGCGGCGCCTGGTCAGTCGGATGGAATACTACCGCGACGTCGAAAAGCGCGAACTGCCCGAGCGCTTTCGCCTGGACCTCAAGCTCAAGCGGACCAACGAGAAGGACCAGACCGCCGACTTCATCGCCTTGTTCGAGCGCTTCGACCCGGGCGAAGGGATCTTCACCCGCTACACTATCCATCTGCGCCATCAGAACCAGCGTTGGTCCAAGCCCAAGGTCGAACTGCTAGGCGATGACCTGCGCTACACGGAAGAGTTCCGGAACGTCATCTCGCGCTACTCGAGCCACGAGGCCGAGTTCGCCTTTATCCTGCTGTCCGACGTCGCCGGAATTACGGTAGAAGAGATTTCTCGAGGACGCATCGGCCCCTTGTGGATGACCGGCGTCTCAGCTCCCGAGCCGATCGAAGAGCTGCTGGCGAAGCACCCCGGGAACGCCATCCTGAACTTCCCCTACGAGAAAGTCTTTGTCCCCGAAGTCGAGGGGAAGAGCGATGAAAATCGCGACCCCTTCGCCCGTCTTTATCGGGCCAGCCTGAGCGACGACAACCGTCAGTTCGCTGACGCCCGGGCCAAATCGTTAGGCTACGTCGTGCATAAAGAGCGCAAGTTTGCCTGCACCAAGCCGATCCTCGGACCTCTCAAAGAGCTGATGGTCAAACTGGGCAAACCCTGCGTCGTCTATCCCGCCCGTTAGAACCGACGAACCTATCACGAACGAGGAGCATCCTTTGAGCGGTACCCGAAGAGAGCTGATCTGCACCGAAGCCGACCTGAGTCAGGAAGTGCCGCTGGCGCGGGCCTACATCAAAGAGCTGGGATTTCACTCGTTTCTGATCAGCTGTTGCACCGGCGCCTACGGCCCGACCCATCTGCACCTGACCCTGCTGGAAGCCCTGGAGACCGCGTGTGCTCAGGTCATGGAGCTATCGAAAAGTCTGGCCCATAAGATCATGGCCGAAAGGCAGAGCGCAGGCTTCGCTTTTGCCCCGACCACCGATCCGGTGGATGACGCTTTCTGTCGTCTGTTCGCCGTCTTCGTGGCCGCGGAAACGGCGGCCTCGCGGGCCTCGATCCTGGCCGAAGAGAATCCCGAGGTAAAAGGCGCCTTCCGGCAGCTCTGGGTTTCCCGACTGCGGGACCAGGAGCCCAAACACATCTCAAAGACGGTGATCGGCGAACTTTCGAGCTTCCTGGACTTTCATCAGGTCCATCCCGACAAGGCTAAGCGGATCGGAACCCCCAAGGAACTGGCCGGTTGTGTGACCGCGTTCTTCCAGCTCCTCGCCAACGGCGCCCACGAATTGGCGACCGACGCCGAGTTCGAGCGTCACCGTGCCGCTTTAGAGTCGATGCACGTCGACGTCTGTGGGCGGCGCTACACCGGCTTCGCCTTCGCCGCCAAATCGGCCGAAAACGAAGAGCCCGGAGAGCTTCTCCCGATCCATCACGAAGACATCGTGGGGAACAAAGAGTACATCCAGGCCGGCCTGCGCTTAGCGCGTGACGTAGCGGGCTTCGACTTTGCCACCGGCAAGAACCCGAAGAAGCTCAATCCCGTTCTGTTTGGCCAGGGCTCTCCCGGATGCGGAAAAACCATTACCGCCCACGCCATCGGGAACTTCTTTCTCGACTACTGCCGTCAGCGCAACGTCCCCGCCAAGTTTATCGTCATCCGGCGCACCGACTGGGCCTCGTCCTACCAGAACGCCTCGGCCAACAAGTTGGTCGAGATCTTCAAAGAGGAAGTCCAGGCCTACCCCGGGGTCGTCGGCGTGTACTGGCCCGACATCGACACCGCCTTCGCAGCCCGCTCCTCCCCCGGCCTCCGCGCCGAGGAGAGCAATATTCTCGGCGCCTCGTTCGGTATCTTCGACGGGACTCTGATCCCCAAGAACGGCAAATGGTTCATGATGTGCGACGCTAACTACATGCACATGGACGAAGCAACCCTCTCCCGAATCTCTCAGGATCCGTACAAGATCCTGGGCCCGGTTGACGCGGCTGACTTCGTCGAGTTGATGCGAGAGAAGAAACTCGGTGAGTTCTCGGACCTGCTTCCGCTCAGCGACGAGCAGTGGAATCTGGTCGGCCAGATGTGTGTCGACTTCGGTTTCTCCGGGCGTAACGTCGACGCCATCTGTCAAAAGATCCAGGTCGAGATCCAGAACGTGGAGCCGCCCGACGAGTATTACACGGCGGATTTTGCCACCCGTAAGCAGATTCTTCGCGACCTGGCCCAGCCGATCGGGTTCGAGCGGCTGCAAGAGATGCTACAGGGATACAAAAATTTCGAACACCAGGCTTCGGCGCAGGTCGAAGAGCAGCGCTTCAACGAGCGGGTCGAAGAGATTGTGCTCAACCTGTCGGCCCAGGCCGCTGCGATGAAGGCGCTGGGTCAACCGGGCTAGATTCGTGCTCGAGTGGTCCGTTGCCGAGTGGGGCGAAGCGCATCTGCAGGCGGAACACATCCCCATACCCGAACCGGGTCCGGGGGAAGTTCTGCTCAGGTTTCACGCTGCCAGCCTGAACTATCGCGACCTGCTGGTAGTGAGGGGTCAGTACAACCCTCGCTTCCCCCGCCCGCTCGTCCCCGGATCCGACGGCTACGGTCAGATCGTCAAGCTAGGTCCGGGGGTCGCGGCAGAACTGTTTCACCGTTACGCCCTGACCACGCTAGCTCCCGACTGGAAGGCCGGCGAACCCGACCCGGCGACATTGCGACGGACTCTGGGAGGCCCCTGGCCCGGAGTCCTCTCGGAATACCGTGTCTTCCGGCACGACCAACTGGTACTGGTCGACGAACCGAGTGCGCTGACTCCCAGCGAATGGGCCACGCTTCCCTGTGCGGGCGTGACCGCCTGGACCTGCCTGGTCGACCACGCTCGGCTCCAGGCCGGGCAAACGGTGGTACTCCTGGGTACAGGGGGAGTGTCCCTTTTCGGGCTTCAGATCGCGCGGATGTCGGGAGCCAGGGTCTTACTGCTTTCGTCCTCGAAGGAGAAGCGGGAACGAGCCCTGGAGCTTGGAGCCGAGGCTGTGGCGGATTACAGGACGCGACCCGACTGGGGCGACTGGGTGCTTGAGCAGACCGGGGGACGCGGGGCCGACGTCGTGTTGGAGACCGGAGGTGCCGGAACCCTGGCTCAGTCCTTACGGGCCGTCCGAGTTGGAGGCCACGTGAGCCTGATCGGGGTGCTCGCGGGTGCCCGGGAGGAGTTGAACATCCTCCCCCTGATGATGAAAGCGGTCAAAGTTCAAGGCGTGGTAGTGGGCCACCAGGAGCACTTGCGCCGCCTGGTTCGCGCTTACCTACAGACCTTCACCCGCCCGGTCGTCGACCAGACCTTTTCCTTCGAGGCCGTGCCCGAAGCGCTGGCCTACCTGGCTTCGGGCCGTCAGTTTGGTAAAGTTACTCTCGAGTACCCGATCGACGAGGCGCCTCCCCTGGAGTCGCCGCCCGCCGTCTGACCGCTATTGCAACTCACGCTCTTCGATCGACAGCCGAAGCTCCTGAAGCCAGATCCTCCAGCCCGCGAGAAGAGCACACAGGGTCAGCACCCCGCCTACCGTGGCCAGAGGAGCCGCCCAGCCGGGGACCAGGCAGAGAACCGCTCCGACCAGAACCGCCGTGTGCCAGCGGGAGAACCAGCGGAACGCCCGGGCGTGGCCGAGTCTCATCGCCTGCCGGGCAAACCCCGCGAGATAGAGCCACAGGCCCAGAGCCAGCAGAAGAGCGACAACGGTGGGAGAGGTCCGAAGCGGAGCCACCGACAGTAACGCCACCGTCAGCAACGGCCCGAGAGAAAAAGCCCGAGTCAGTCCATCGACAGAGCGAATCAGGAACAGAACCTGGCCGGTTCCCGCCAGGTAGACGGCCAGCAGAGCCGGCAGCCCCAGCCAGCCCAGGATCGCGGGGTAGCGGTTGGCCTCCAAGAAAAGCACGCCGCAGAGAAGTGCCGTGACGCCACCCCAGGAGAAGAAGCGTAACGAAAGCACCATCCCCATCAGGCGGGCCAGGTGTGCGTTGGCCAGACGGGACTGAATCTCGGCCTGCGACGGCTCAGTGTTCACGGAGAGCCTTCTCATAAACGGCCAGGTCGTTCTCGGAGAACACCACAAAGCGAACCTCGTCAAAGGCCTCTGGATGCTCCTCCACCACTTCGATCACGGTCGAGATAGCGAGAGCCGTAGCGGACTTGATCGGAAACCGGTAAGCGCCCGTCGAAAGGGAGGGGAAGGCGACGCTTCGGCATCCCTCCTCCATCGCCACCCGAAGGCTGCGTCGGTAAGCCGAGGCAAGCAGTTCCGCCTCCCCTTTCTGACCCCCGTACCATACCGGACCGACCGCGTGAATGACTCGCTTGGCGAGTAGCTCTCCGGCACCCGTAGCAACGGCGTTTCCCGTAGGGCAGCCGCCTTTGATGGCCCGGCACTCTTGCAAGACCGACGGCCCGGCTGCTCGATGGATCGCTCCGTCCACCCCTCCTCCACCAGAAAGCGCAGCGTTAGCGGCGTTGACGATAGCGTCCACCTTTTGGGTGGTGATATCGGCTTTGACCAGAGCTAATCGAGTCGAACCTATCTGAATCTCCATAGCCGAATCTTTGCGCCCATGGCAGAGCCTCCTGGGAAAAAGAAAAAGAACCCAACCCCTTGCGGGATTCGGGCTCTTTTCTCTCGCCAACTTCGGCGAGAATCTGAACGGGTCTCGTAACGACCCCCGGCCAGACTAGGGTGCGGGGGTGCTAGGTGCGCCAGCAGCCGGCGAAGCGGCGGGGCTGGAGGTCGTGGAGGCATCTCCGGCACCACTGCAGCCAGCCAGAGCCAGCACGGCAAATCCAACGATCAAAAACGATTTCAAACGCATAATCCAATCCTCCCTTGAGATAGAAGAGGTATTTGGAGTTCCTCCGTGCCCTCCTTCTAGAACAGAGGCAGGAGGAAAAATATATCCTGGTATCGTTCCTTTCGTTTCGAACGCACGATTTCGAGATTTTTGAATCGCATTCCAGGAGCCTGGCGGCGCGGTGAGAATGGGGCCGCGAGGTACAACACTATGTCCGCAAGAATTTCTATTTACGAAGAACCCGGGGTGCTGCTGGCCGTTCGCGCCGTCGACCCCGCCACCCCCGTGGCCGAACAGGCCGCCGCCCTCCTGCAGGGAGGTTTGGAGCAGGGCCGCAAGGTGCTGGCCGCCGTCGAAGACCCCTCCAACCCCGAGGCCAGCGCGATCTACCCGCAGCTCGAACCCTCGACCGCCACTTTCCCCGAACTTACGGAGCAGATCCAGCAGATGCTGGGAGAGCAGAAGATCTTCGACTCTATCTTCCTGATGGATTCGGCGCTGCGCGGTGAGCACGCCAACGATCCTGAAGTCTGGATGCTGGCCGCTTCGGTGTATGAACTCGTCCGCATGTACACGCTGGCCGCTCCCCTGCTGGAAAAAGCGCTTCCTGTCTTCGACGGGCTGAGAAAGTCCGCGGTCGAGATTCGCCTGGCGCGCGCCTGGGGACGCTCTGGCAAGCGCGAAGGCGTGGCCGACCTGGTGCGGGCTTCGCAGAGTTGTGAAGAGCTACCCCAGGCTATGCGTATCGAGGGGCTACTCTTGATCGCCATGACCCAGGAGAAGGCAGAGGCGCTGGAGACACTCGACGAACTGCTCGATGCCGCTGAAGAGCATCTGGGCGACCACCGTATCGCCGCCGAAGCGCTGGAACTGCACGCCGACCTGCTTTCCGACGACGACGCCCAGAAGGCTCAGCAGTTCTACTTAGCCGCCGGCAAGATGCTGCTCCGTCTACAGGACCCGTATTTCTTCGGCCTCAACGAGCGCCTGGTGGTCCACCACCTGCGCCACAGCGAAATGGAGATTGCCCTGCAGCTCTCGCAAGAGATGTTCACCTTGCTCAAGCAGTCGCAGGCTCCCGCCATCGCTCACGTGCCGTTCCTGGTCTTCGCTTCCTGGGTCCACCAGCAGCAGGGCGACGCCGAGCGCGCTGGCTACGCTCTGAAGGGCGCTCAAGAGATCGACCCCGAGGAGACCGCTCGGGTGCAGGCTAACCTGCAGCAGGCGCTGGCCACCCCCGTCAAGACCTAAAAAACCTGGCCCGGCGGGAAAATTCCCCGCCGGGCCAGGTTTTTAAATCGCCAGAACGGGAACATGCCTGGAGTATATTTCTCGTTCTCGAAAGGATCTATCGTGGCTACACTGACCATTCCCAACATTGATGAAGAGCTCAAAAAGTGGACTGAGGAGTTCAAGAAACCTCAGGGCGGTTGGCAGGTAATCCTTTATAACGACCACTTCAACGCTTACGACAACGTGGTGCTCTGGCTGCAGAAGTCGACCGGCTGTTCGCAAGATAAGGCTAACGACATCGCCGCTACCGCCCACCGCAGCGGCCGCGCCGTATGCTACGGCGGCGGCAAGGAAAAGTGCCAGGAGATCGCCACCTATCTGCGTGGCAAGGGGCTGCAGGTCGAAGTCGACAACGCACCGGCCTAAGCCCGAATCAGGCGTCCTCAAAAGACCCGGACTCTTTAGGAGCCGGGTCTTTTTGTTTCCCCTGGTATCGTATCACGGCGGCCGGGGCCGCTAGCGAGACGAGCGGGCGACTTCGATGCGGCGGAGCAGCACCGAGAGCGAAAATGGCTTGGCGACGTGGTCGAAGACGCCCAGTTCTAGAGCCTCGTTGACCTCTTCGATCGACATTTTGGCGCTAACCGTGATCACCCGGCAGCGACGGCAGACGCCCTCTTCGGCTAGCCACTCGATAAGCCCCATCCCGTCCAGGGTAGGGAGCTCACGGTCGACGACGATCACGCGCGGCTTCAGCGCTCCATCCTCGGAAAGCAGAGCCGCGGCGGCGTCGCCGCCGTCCTGAAACCAGCGCGCCCTCCAGCCCTGCTCGGCAAACGCCTCCATAAGCACGGTGCCCAAGGGATGGTCGTCCTCGACCAAAACGATGTCGACCTGGTCGTTCGGGACGGGCTGGCTCGACGCCCCGAGTATCGTCGCGCGAGACTTCTTGGCCGTGTACAGCGCTCCATCGGCCGCTTTGTAAAGCTCGTTGACGTCGCGCCCGTCGAGAGGAAACTGAGCCACACCGGCGCTGAAGGTCACCTTGACCTGGCGTCCGCCAAAGTCGAAAGCGTGCCGCTTGAAATCTTCGAGGGCGCCCCGAAGACGCGCCACGGCCTGCTCCTTTTCCATCAAGAACATGCCGGTCACGAACTCTTCTCCGCCCCAACGAGCGATCACATCCTCGTTGCGCAGGGCCGTGCGGAACAGTTCAGCGACTCGCTGCAGAACCAGGTCGCCGGCGGGGTGCCCAAACTGGTCGTTGATAGATTTGAAGTGGTCCAGATCCACAATAGCCAGCGACACCGGTAAAGAGCGCCGCTCTCCGAGCTTCAGCAGATGATTGAGCGCCTTCACCGCGGGCGCCCGAGTCGGCAAGCCCGTCAGCGGGTCGTTCTCGGCCTTGCGAGCGGCGCGTGCCCGTCGTAAGCGGGTCGCGATGCGGATGCGCAGCTCGGCTCCCTCGATCGACTTGGGGATATAGTCTTCCGCGCCCGCCTCGTAAGCCGAACGTCGCACCTCGGTCTTCAGGTTCGAAGTGATGAAGACCACCGGGATTTCTCGAAACCGACTGTCGGAACGGATCGCCCGACACAGCGCCAGCCCGTCGATGTCCGGCATGTCGATATCGAGCAGAACCAGGTCCGGGTCACGAGCCTCTAACGCCGCCCACAGCGCTTCGGGATCGCTGACCCCGGTGAAGGTCGAGCCCAGCGGCACGATCAGCGACTCGAGTTGGCGCAAAAACAGAGGGTCGTCGTCGATAGCCAGAACTCGGGAGGCGGCCGGCAGGCTAAGCATCTCTTGCAGACTCTCGAGAAGCGGCTCGATCTCGAACGGCTTCTCGACCAGAGACGCCATCCCCAGGCTCGACACTTCGACCCGCTGCCGCAAACTCAAAGAAGGGCAGACCGCCACCACCGGGCAGACCAGGCTGCGCAACAGCTCTGACGTCTCGGCCGAGATCGGCTGCTCCAGACTACCGAAATCATAGACCACGGCGTCGCTCGCAGCGCTCGAGAGAAAGTCCGAGAACCGCTCGGGAGGGAGGGCGACCACCCTGAGACCAAAGCGGACGGCCCCTGTGGCCATACTCTGCCGCAACGCCTCATCCGGCGAGACGACCGTAACCAGGGGTAAGGTCGAGCTTTGCGGTACCAGGACCTCGGTCAGCGTGCTCCCTGCTCCGTCGACCAGGTCGAGCAAGTCCTGACAGAGCCCGCTGATCTTGACCACGACCGAATCCGTCAGCGGACCGGCCTCGAGCAACTCCTCGAGCTGACGAGCCAGCTCGGAACCGAGGGGGAAGCCAAACGATCCCAACGTCCCCACCATGCGATGCGCCTCTCGGGCCAGGTCGGTTCGCTCGGCCAGGTCGCTGTGAGGACTGGCGTTCTGAAAAATCTTGGCGACGCGTTCCTTGGTCGCGCTCATAAAGGTGGCGAAAAGCTCGGAGTGACGGCTCAGTGGAGAAGCGACCGGAAGCGCCGGCTGCTCTGCCGAGGGGCTCTGCTCGGCGGAGCCGTCCAGACGTAGAAGCCAGGCGAGCTGCCGAGCCAGGTGAGCTGGAGCCACCGGATGGTAGAAGATCCGCTCGACCCCTTGAGCGACCAACTCCTCCACCCTGGTCTTCTCCTCCGGCTTCACGGTAGCGGCCCAGACGACCTCGCGAGAGCGTCTCGCGACCCAGTCGCCTAAATCTGGTGGCGCGGCATCGAGATCAATCATGACCAGAGCGTATCGCCCTTCCGCCAGCCCATCGGCCGCGCTCTCGAGAGAGGGGAACAGTTCGACGTGAGGGCCGGGAAGCGTGACCTCTAGCAGACGGCGAAACTCTTCGTCGTGGCCGATCAGCAGCAGGTCACGTGACCAGGCGGGGGGAGGACTAGCCACCGAGAATCCCCCGAATGACATCCGGCAGCCCCATGGGATCGAACGGCTTGCTGATCACTCCCACCCCTCCTTGCGGAACCCGGGATTCTTTCATGGCGGTAAACCAGATGACCGGCGTAGAAGGTAGCTCTGCACGAGCCCGCAGCCTGGCCACGAGCTCTTCCCCCGTCATATCTGGGAGACCCAGGTCCACCATCCAGAGTTGGTGTTCCGGCCCTACGCACGCCATGGCAGTCGCCCCGTCGTGGACGGTGTCAACCTCCCAGCCGGCAGTCTCCAGGGAGAACCTGGCCAGAGTCGCGAGTTCCACGGTATCCTCGACCACTAAGACCTTCACTGGCCCTCCCATTCCGGGCGACTATCTCCCTCCCCTCCCCTTTGGGATATACGGCGGCGACCTAGAGCCTCTGATAGCTGACGACGGTGGTTCCGCCGCTTCCCGAAGAGCCGCCGGAAGAACCGCTGGAAGTCAGAACGGCGGGAGGGTTCTTGGCCAGATCGGTGTCGTAGTGAATGCTGGCGCCCGAAAGCAAGGTGACGGTTCGGCCCACGATGGCGCCATACAGATCGGTACCGCCGGTGATCTCGAAGTCGGCCTCCGGTCCGTAGACGACCGCGAAGGCCGCAGCGCCGCCGGTCATTTTCGCCTTCACGTCCTTGGCCAGCATAAACACCATGTTCTTCGGCTGAGCCGAAGTGTTGTAGAGTGTGCCTCCGCTGAGGTCGAGACCGTTGGTCACGTAGACGATGGCCGGATTGTTCGCGGTCCCGTTGAAAGAGAGCCGCGCACCGCCGGTGAGGTTGATCGATTTGAAGACGTAGGTGCCGCCGCTCAGGCGAACTTCTCCCCCGCCGCTGGCGCGCAGGTCGCCGTAACTTCCCGCCCCCACGTCAGCACCACGCCAGTCCACGTTCAGCGCGGTCGCTCCAGGGGTAGGAGCAGCGACCTTGGGAAACTCCAGCGCCGTAGACATCGCCGACTCGTCGAGACTCCAGCAGGACCAGTCTTTCCACACCACGTTCGTCGTGTTACGGGTAGGAGTCAGCGGTTTGGCCGTGCCGACCCTACCGCCCGGCCCCACCTGAATCGTTCCTTGAATCCAGGATCCGCCCAGCAAAGAAATGGCGCCCGAGGTGATCGAGTTGGTGGCCACGTTGGCCAGACTTCCTCGGATCCACGGGCTCACGGTCGAGTCGAAGGAGTCGATACGACAGCCGCCGGTCAGCGACAGACTGTTGGCAAAAACCGAGAAGTTGAGCAGGCTCTTCTTCTGGGTGGCCGGCTTCACCACAGCCGCGACCTGCTTCTCCTGGCCGTCCGACGATCGACCGGTCACCAGAACGTAGAGGCAGTCGGCGGGAACGGTCACGGGAGACCGTTTGTTCGCGTAGACGACGATCTTGTACTTGTCCAAGGTGTTGTTGGCCAGCGACACCCACTCTTCGGCGGGGCTGTAAGTGGCATCTTTCCCCAAAGCCTGAAGCGCCAGGCGCATCCCCGCCTCGGCCGTCCACTCCGCGCGCTCCTGGCTGACCTGCCGCTGAGCCAGCCGAAGCGACCTTACGGAGGAGTTGGCAAAGCCCAGGATGAGAAACCAGAGCAGGGCAAAAAAACCCAGGGTGAGCACCAGCATGACTCCGCGCCGGGTAGGCCGGAGCCGCTTCAATTTCGCGCCCCCGCTCCGCTGGTCACGGTGGTAATGTTGCCTCGCAGATTCATTCTCAGGTCGAACTGCCATAGATTTGCCTCCGGTATCGTCACGCTGAACGCCTCGACATCGGCGCACACGGGGTTTCGGGTTCCGGTCGCGATCATCGTCGCGTAGGTCGGAGTCGCGGTCACGCTGCTACGCGCCACGCCCCCGCTGGGAAGTGGGTAGTACACACGGACCAGCGCCTTATCGACCAGGAAGTAGCCTATCCAACCGATCCAGGCTATCTGTCCATCTGCGGTATAGGTGAAGCTCGTCTCGCTCCTGGCACTGCCGGTGAGAAAGATCACACCCGGAGGCGAGGTGATGGCGGTCACCGAGGTATCTGAAGAGTTGCTGAGTTCCTGGGTGAGAAGTTCCAGGGCGTTGTCGGCTCTGGCCACGGCCTGGCGCAGGTCTTCCGAGGAGGCGCTATCGCGGGTGGGCAGATTGACAAAGAGAAGGATGGAAAATAGCGACAGCAGCATGCAGTACACCAAGACCTCCATCAGAGTCATCCCCCGGTGGGCGAGCCTACTGCGTGACATAAGTCTCCAGCTGAATTCTCCCGCCGCCAGTCCAGGTCACCAGAACGACGATGCTGCGAACTCCGGTGCCGGGCCCGTCGGCGATGATGACCTGGGAGGTCAACAGCATGGAGCCTTTGTTCGTGGCGCTGGCAGCCCCCACCGCGCGGTCTGTCGAAATCGTCTTGCTGGCCGTGGTCGTGCCCACCTTGAGGTCGGAGAACGTCTTCACCTGCTGCGCCTCCATCAGTTGGCGGGCGTAAGAGTTCGCGGTCAGGAGCGTCCGAGCTCGGGCATCGGCTCGCCGCGTGTTGGCCAGAAGCCCATAGAACACGATGGAGGCGAAAAGCAGGATCGAGAAGCTCACCAGCGCCTCGACCAGCAGCGAGCCTCCTTGTCCATTATGATCTCTTCTTCCAGTCACGGCCTGCTTAGTGATACCACGGCGACACCAGGACTACCTCCGGCAGAATAGGACTAAGCCCATCGGTGAGGAACCTAGTCAACAATCTCTAGTTAAGTTGGCAAGCCACATGAGCGATAATACAGATATGAACGCGCAATCCACATCCCCCGTTTCCTTGGAGCTTCTCGACGAGTACACCGGCGGCGACCGTGAGTTCCTCCAGGAACTCCTGGACCAGTTCTGGCTCGATCTCGACGAGCGACTGCCTCAACTTCGTCAGTCCAGCAGCCCGTTCAACGGGCCGGTATTCAAGGGGCTTGCGCACGCCCTGGCCGGTTCGGCGACTTGCGTTGGTGCCGAGACCCTCAGAGAAAAAGCGCTGGCCCTCGAGACCTGTGGTCGCGAAGGGCACGCCGATGCGGCCGTCTCGCTGCTCGCCGACTTCGAAAGCGAAGTCGAAAGAGTGAGAGCGTTCTTCGCCGATTACCTGGCCTGAGTAGTCTAGGAGTTCGGTAGGGGCAGTGCGAAGCCGCCTCTATGTCTCTTTTCCGCAAGAAGGTCAACGTAGGGCTCGACATCGGCAGCCACAGTCTCCAGTGGGCAGCTAGCGACAACCGCGGGAAAGAGTGCGAAGTTTGGCGCGCCGTGGTTCATCCCGAGCGCCAATCCAAGGACGACAACCTGGTCGGCGACGCGCTGAAGCTGCGCCTCAAGTCGCTCTTGGGGCAGGCCGAACGCGAATCTAAGCTGTGGAACAAAAGCGTCGTCGTCGGCGTCCAGGGGCAGAACGTGGTCAGCGGCTACCTCGAGCTTCCCCAACTCAAGGACGACGAACTCGAGATGGCGGTGCTGTCCAACATCAGTCGTGAGGTGCCGTTTCCTGTCGACAGCCTCGAAGTGGTGCATCTGCCGGTGGTCTCCCTCAAACCCGGCCGGCGGGCCGTCTTCTATTCGGTTTGGAAACGGACCACGGGCGAGCGCCTCCGTCAGCTCTGCGACTTCTGCGAACTCAAGGTCAAAAGGCTCGAAGCCACGGGCATCGGCTTGACCCGAGAGCTGTTCCAGAACCGCGCTCTGGATTCAAAGAGATTTCACGCCATCGTCAACATCGGGTTCGAACTCACCCAGATCATCGTCGTCCGAGCCGGCTATCCTTATTACCTTCGCGACATACCTGTGGGCGGTCGCGACATCACCTACGCCATCCAGATCGGTTCTCAGATCTCCTGGCAGGAAGCCGAGGAGATCAAATGCACCTATCCGCTGTATGAACTCGTTCATACCGCGGGGCCTCTGCTCAGCGAGCTGAGCTACGAACTGGCGAGGTCGCTGGCCTACTTCCGGAAGCGGTTCGGAACCGACGAGGTCGAAACCGTCTTCCTATCGGGCGGGAGTTCTCGGCTCAAAGACTTCCCCGACTGGCTGGAGGAAGAGCTCAAGATCCCTGTTCGACCAGAAGCCTGGCAGGGGATTCGGTCACGAACACCAGGGAGCGACGCCAATCTCTTCAAAGTTTGCACAGGGTTGGCGCTAGGACAATGAACGACTGGATCAAACATCTTCCCAACCTGACGGGGGAACAGCAGTCCGGCGCCCGTAATGCGGCCGAAGAAGGGGACAGCTCCGAGGCCTGGCTGCTGACGCGCTCCCTGGTTCAAGAGCGAGATATTCTGCGGGCCAAGAGCAGCTTCTTTCGCCTCCCTTACGTTACACTTTCCGGCTATCACCCCAGCCAGGAAGCGATCGAACTGATCACCGAAGAACAGGCTCGAAAGCTGGGAGTGATCCCGCTGTTCTGCCTGCAAGAGCGGATCTTCGTGGCGATGTCCGATCCCTATGATCTGCGCTGTGAAGATTTCATCCGTAAGCTAACGGGGCGACGGGTCAAGCCCGTCCTCGCCTCGAGCGAGGATATCAAACAGGCAATCACCCGCAAGTATCTGGCCGCCCAGCAAGGCACGGTCTTCATACCACAGAGCCAACTTGCCGCCGAAGACGATGACGACGACCAGGAACAAGAGGCCGGAGAAGGCCTCTCCGAGCTACGCTCGCCTGTTGTTAAAGCCGTCTGGAAAGTTATTAGCCAGGCCATCCGTCTCGGGGCCAGCGACATCCACCTCGAGCCTGACAAGGCGCAGGTGTTCCTGCGCTACCGTATCGACGGAATGCTGCATGACTATCCGCCGCCCGACTACAACAGCTATTCGGCTATCGTCTCCCGTATCAAGGTGATCTCTTCGATGGACATCGCGGAACGGCGCCTCCCCCAGGACGGCCGCGTCAGCGTCGATCTCGAAGGCAAAACCTACGACCTCCGCGTCTCCCTCCTACCCAACGTCCACGGCGAAGGGATCTGTATCCGTGTTCTGGACCCCGATTCGACGAAGCTCGAGCTTTCCGCGATGGGGTTCGATGCCGACACGCTCGAGCGGTACGACCGCGTCATCAACCGTCCCCACGGCATCGTTCTGGTTACCGGCCCGACCGGGTCGGGAAAATCGACCACGCTCTATGCGACCTTAGGGCGCATCATGTCGCGCGACCTGAAGATCATCACCGTGGAAGACCCGGTAGAGTACAAGATTGCCGGGCTTATGCAGGTTCCCGTGAAACCCGACATCGGCTTTACTTTCGAGGCCGGTCTGAAAGCGATCTTACGACACGACCCGGACATCGTCATGCTGGGCGAGATCCGCGACCTGTCTTCGGCCGAAATGGCCTTCCGGGCCGCCCTGACCGGGCACCTGCTCTTCTCTACCCTGCACACCAACAGCGCGGCTCTAGCCGTCACCCGGCTGATGGACATGGGCGTGCCCGCCTTCCAGGTTATGGCAGCGATGAGTGGAGTGCTTGCCCAACGCCTGATCCGGCGCCTCTGCCCCGAGTGCAAAGCTCCCGCCGTGCTCGACGAGGCCGAGGAGAGAATGTTTGACCTGCCCCCCGGCCCTCACAACGTCTTCAAGCCCGTGGGGTGCGCTAACTGTCAGAACATCGGTTATCGAGGCCGAACCGGGATCCACGAATTCCTGGAGATCACACCCGAGATGCGTCGACTCACGGAACTGGAGTTGACCGATGCTCGTCTCGAAGAGATGGCTCGCCCCAAAGGGTTCCGCACCCTGCGGGAATCTGCGGTAGCCAAGATGTTAGCCGGAGTGACCTCGGCGGCCGAAGTGATCTCGCTGACAGCCAGCGATTAACGGGCTAGCCCGGCTCGAGCCGAGCCTCTTTTGAGACGAGATTTCAGCCTAGCCGAAGGCCGAGGCGAGGTTCATGAACGGCAGTCCAAGGGTCATAATCATCACGGCGATGCAGATCCCCACCCCGATCATGATCAGCGGTTCGATGGTCGAAGTCAGGCCTTCGAGCTTGATATAGACTTTGTGCTCGTAGAAGTCGGCCACCTTCTTCAACATCTGGTCCAACTTCCCAGACTCTTCGCCGGCGGCCACCATACCGATAGCAGCATCAAGAAAGTAGGGGTTGGTGCGCAGACAGTCAGAAAGGCTCTCACCGGCTTCGATAGCGGCCTGGGTCTTCTCTACCGTCTCGGTCACCAGCACGTTTCCAACGCTCTCGCCGGTCAACTGCAGCGCATTAAGCAGCGGCACCCCGCTCGAGTAGAGCAGAGCCAGGGTGCGAGCAAACCTCGCGGTGTAGAGCACTTTGAAAAAGTCTCCCAGGACGGGTAAGTGCAGTTTCAGGTAGTCGACCTGGCGCGCGCCTTTGGGGTGTGTCAGGTAGGAGCGGACCCCATAGACCGTCAGCAGAACCAGGAACCCGAACAGGATCAGGTTCTCGTTCATAAAGGTTCCCACCGCCACCATAATCTGGGTTGGTCGCGGCAGTTCCATGTTGAGACCGTCGTACAGGTTCTTCAGGTATGGGATCCCGAACGCCATAATCGCGGCCATCAGCATAAGCGCGAAAACGATGACCACCACAGGATACGTCAACGCACTCTTGACCTTATCTTTGAGCGCTTCTGTCTTCTCGACGTACTCGCCGACGCGGCGCAACATCTCCGGTAATTCTCCCGAGCTTTCTCCGGCGCTTACCATCTTGATGAAGAACTGACCGAAGATCAAAGGGTGCGACGCCATAGCGTTCGACAGCGGCGACCCACTGCCGATCTGGGTCGACAGGTCCATGATGACCATACGTAACGCTCGGCTTTCCGTATCGCCGTAGATGGTGTCGAGCGCCCGCTTCACCGTGATGCCGCCCTCGAGCATCGCAGCCAGAGTTTGGGCGAATCCCAGGAGATCTTCGCCTTTGACCCCGGTAAAGAGCGGTGTCAGGAGGGTTTTCTTCGCTTTGGCCTCGAGCCTGGTGACGATAGCGTACTGTTCGGAGAGGGCCTGAAGCGCCTCCGTCTGATTTTCGGCCTCGACCGTTCCTGCGAAACGTTTGCCCTGCTCGTTACGGGCGCTGTAGTGAAATTCAGGCATAGTGGTGGTCGGCGTCTCTTCGTTCCGCCAGGAGGCCGGTCCTACCGCCTTCGGGGAGGGATACGGGGAGGGGAAACGGGCGCCCCTCCCAAATATTTTAGCCGTGAAAAAGGTCTATCTCGGCGAAGACACTCCAACTCAGGCCCTCTTCCTGCGCGGCATCCTCTCGCGAGAGAGCGATCTAGAACCGGTCGTCTTTGGTGACGGCCTGAACCTGTATCTAGCCATCCAAAACGAACCGCCCGACCTGATCATCTCCGACAACGTGCTGCCGACGCTCGATGGGATGGCCATCGCCCGTCTGGTAAAGTTTCAGGAAGAGACCCAGCATGTTCCGTTCCTGCTGGTGTCGTCGATGACCGCCGAGCAGATCGGGAACCTCGAAGAGAACGGCGTCGACGCCTTCCTTCCTAAGCCGCTGAAGATCCCGCAACTCAAAGAGACCGTGAATCGGCTGCTTGGTCGCCACAGCGACGACGCTTGACGGGCCGGTAACATTCCCGCTCCAGATTCGCAAAGCGTGAACTGGTAGTCTGACGGTATGAATATCCAGCCGTCCCTCGTCCGCGCTCCCATCACCAAAGCTCCCGCCCCCCCGGCGCCTCCCCAGACGCCACCTTCCAAGGACGAGGGTATCGGCTTCCGCGATGTGGCTGCCATCGGCGCAGGAGCCGCAGCAGGCGTGGCCGGAGCCGTCGTCGGACTGGGCGAAGGCGCTATCAAAGGCGCCTGGAAGAACTACCCGGCCCATGTCGGCAAGGGCGTCGAGATCGGGCAAGCTATCGGCTCTCCGATAGGAAAAGGGCTGGGCGGCGCCGGCGCGGTGGCCGTCATTGCGGCAGGCGCCGTCGCGGCTCCCGCGCTGACCGTGCTGGCGGCCGCTGGCGGAGCGGTCAACGGCAGCATCACCGGAGCCATTTTGCACGGCGAAGTCGAGATCCCCAAAGCCATCGAGGCCGGAGCTAAGTGGGGCGAAAGCAGCTTCTCTGGCGCTCTGCGCACGGCTGGCGCTGCGGTAGGCGGTGCCCTGGCGGGCCTTGCCGTGCTTCCCACCATCGTTTATCCCCCGCTGGGCAAGAAGCTCATCCCGGAAGCCTACGCCAAGGGACAGGAGTGGGGAGGTCAGGCCGGAGAGTTCACCGGCCGGCACCTCGGAGGCGCGCTCGGTTCCGTTGGAGGAGCCGTCGTCGGTGCCGCCGTCTCGACCTACAAGGGCCTTCCTCTCGGCTACGAGATGGGCAAAGAAGCGGGACGTCAAACGGCCGAGATGATTACCGAGCTGCCGAACTTTGCTCGGGAGACCTGGAACGCCGGCTACCACGGCGGCGGAGCCCTGATAGGTGGAGTGGCCGGCTTCGCCGGCGGCACTGTGGGAGTGATCACCGCCACCGGTGCCACCGCCCTGAGCGCTCTGGAAACCTCCGCCGAACGCGCCACCGCTTGGGCCGGAGCCACGGCCGAATTCGTGCGGGGAGACAAAGCCGCGGACCAACCCCCGGCCGAGAAGCCTCCGGCGGAGACCCCTCCCACCGAGTGAGCTTTCTGCTGCGGTTGGCCGTCGCCGGGCTTCTCGCGGCCGCCGGCGGAATGAAGCTTGGCGACCCTGAAGCCTTTGCTCTCGCGATCGCCAACTACCATCTGCTTCCTCGACAGGCCCTGCAGCCGCTGGCCTATCTGCTCCCTCTCCTGGAACTCGCAGCCGCCGGCGCCCTTTTTCAGCGTCCCTTGCGAGGCGCTGGCTGGCGGCTGAGTTGCGGGTTGTTCGCGACCTTCTCGCTGGCCGTTGGCCTGGCCCTGGTCCGAGGCCTGGATATCTCTTGCGGCTGCTTCGGTGGGAGCAGCCCCGTCTCATGGATCCACCTGGTCGGGACCGGAGGGCTGGCCCTGGTCTGTGCAAGCCAGGGGCGTCAGAGTGTCGGTCCGTGGCGAGAACCTCTGGTCCTGCTGCTGGCCTTGGGGTCAGCGCTGGCCTGCCTGCACCATGCGGTACGAGCCGATCGCCCTCTCTTCAGCGCTCCGCGAAACCCGGGCTACGAATCGCTGCTGCTGGTGAGCCTCGACGACGTCCGAAAAGCGCTGGGACAGCCGGGTCAGGTTCTCCTCGATGCTCGATCGGCTCAGGCCTATCGCCAATCGAGTCTACCCGGCGCGCTCTCCCTGCCTCTCCACCGTCAGCCCGACCCCGCCTTGGAGACCCAACTGCGTTCGGCCCGACGGATCCTCGTGTTCTGCGGAAACCGGTCTTGTAACAGCTCGAAGGAGCAAGCGGTCTTTCTGCGGACACGCGGCTTCGAACAAGCCGTGGTCTTCCCAGGCGGAGTCAAAGAGTGGAAAGAGGCCGGCCTTCAGCTGTCCCCAGGAGGCGAGGCGGGAGCGGGGGCGGAACCCACGGACGAGGCCCCGTGAGCAAGAGTCGACGCGTCACTATCTTCCTGACCCTGCTGGTCACCCACTACCTGGCCTTCCAGGCCGGTCAAACCGTCCTGTTCTATCGGCGACCCACAACGGCGTCAGCCTCTCCCCTACCTCAGGCGCCGGTGCGCAAGTACGGGGTCAACCAGGTGCTGCAGTTTTCCGAGCACCGACTGGACTTTGGTCAGCTGCAAGGAGATCGGCCCAGGAACCAGGGCGTCGAGCTGCGCAACCCCTCCTCCGAGCCGGTGCAGATCCGGCGTGTGCGAAGCAGTTGTGGCTGTGTCAGTACGGTGGTCGAGCCGATGCTCGTCCCGCCGGGGGGCCGCGCCCAGATGGTGGTGGTGGTCAACCCCAAACTGGCCGCTGCGGACATGGCGGTTTCCCTCTCGGTCGAATATGAAGGCAAGAACGAGATCGACCGACTGATGGTCTCGGCACACAAGCCGCCGGAAGCGGCGCGATAAAGCGCGAGGTTCAGGAGCTACAGCTCAGCATAGAGCAGCCGGGGCGGGCCCGTGCCCAGTCGGGTCGCTTCTGAGCAAAGCGGTCCCGACCCGCCTGAAGCTCGTAGGGGCGACGCAAAGTCTCTAACAGCTCCCCGATCCGGGAAGTGTCGCCCGCCTCGGCCAGATCGATCGCCTCCTGAGCCAGGTAGTTACGAAGAACGTACAGCGGGTTCACGGCGTCCATGCGGCTGCGGCGCTCGTCGTCCGGTCGGCCTTCGGCCAGAACGGCAGCTGCGTAGCGTCTTAGCCAGCCCTCCATCGCCTCGGCGTGGGCGGCCAGCCCCTGTTCGGTATAGAACGCCTCGCGCAGCGGGTCCAGAGACGGCGAGCAGAGGTCGAGCTTGGCCAAACCGCGATAGAACAGGGTCATATCGACCTCGGCCTCCCGCATCAGCCCGTAAACCTCTTGCAGCAGCTCCAGGTCAACCTTGTCTGGCTCGGCAAAGCCGAACTTGGCCGCGGTCTGCTCTAGCGATGCTCGATTATAGACCGTGACATAGTGGTCGAGACCAGCCTCGAGCGGCTCCGGCCCTTTGGGGAAAGCGTCGAAAAGGGCGCTGGCCAGACGGCTGAGGTTCCAGTGGGCGATGTGGGGCTGCGCCCCGAAGCGATACCGTCGGCGACCCGCATCCGTGGTGTTGGGGGTCCATTCCGGATCGTAGTTATCCATCCAGCCGTAAGGGCCGTAGTCGATAGTCAGACCCAGGATCGACATGTTGTCGGTGTTCATCACCGCGTGGACAAAGCCCACCCTCATCCAGTGGGCCACCATCACGGCGGTCCTTTCGCAGATCTCCTTGAACCAGGCGGCCCGACGGGTCGCGCTGTCGCCCTCCAGGTGGGGGTAGTCTCGCGAGATGGTAAAGTCGATCAGCTTTTCCAATGTCGCGTTGTCGTCTCGGGAAGCGAAAATCTCGAAGTTGCCAAAGCGCAAAAACGAAGGAGCGACCCGGCAGACGACCGCGCCTGGCTCGGGGGCCGGGTGGCCGTCGTAAAGCATATCGCGAACGACATCCTCCCCCGTCCCCACCAGACTCAGCGCCCGAGTGGTTGGAACGCCGAGGTGATACATGGCCTCACTGCACAAAAACTCTCGCAGCGACGAGCGCAGGACGGCGCGTCCGTCGGCGTGGCGGGAATAGGGGGTAAGTCCCGCGCCTTTGAGCTGAAGCTCCCAGCGTTCCCCTCGTTCGTTGACCGTCTCGCCCAGAGTAATGGCGCGCCCGTCACCCAACTGGCCCGCCCAGTTACCAAACTGGTGGCCTCCGTAGCAAGCTGCGTAAGGGCGCATGCCTGCAAGGGGCTGATTCCCTGCGAACACCTGGGCAAACTGGGGAGCCGCCACGTCCTCCGGCGTCAGTCCGAGTAGTTCGGCAACCTCGGGAGAATAGGCCAACAGTTCGGGAGCCGCCACCGGCGTCGGTGTGACAGGCGACCAGCAGGCGCCCACCACCTGACGAGGCTGGAGATTCTCCACCGCCTCGCCAGGCAGTTCCGTTACGAAACGGTTATCAAAGCGCAGGTCCAAAGGCCTACGATTTCGGCCCCAGGTAGTCGACCTCGAAGAACAGGGTCGAGTTCGGAGGGATCTGAGACCCCGCACCGGAGGCGCCGTAGCCCTGCTCGGGAGAGATCTCTAGCCGGCGGGTCTCACCGGGCTGCATTCCGATCAATCCCTGGTCCCAGCCGGGAATGACCATCCCCTGGCCAACCACGAACTCGAACGGAGCGCCACGGTCCTTGGAAGAATCGAACTTCTTATCCGACTCGAACCCTTCCAGCCAACCGGTATAGTGGAAACTGCCGTTGGTGCCGGCGGTGAGCGGGGCTCCGGAGCCGGGTTTGGTCACGGTGATCTTCACGCCTTCGACCGTGGGGACGTTGCCACCAGCCGTGGGCGTACCGCTGACCGAGGGGGTAGCCGTTCCGCTGACCGTTGCGGCCGGAGTGCCCGTGGCGCTGGGGGTCAGAGCCGAAGCCGGGGTGGCCGTGCCGACCACTTCGGCGGTCGCCACCGCAGCCGGGGTGGTCCCAGCGGCAGGGGTGGAGGGAGAAGACGGCGCGTTAGGGGAGCATCCAGCCAGCAGCGCGGCGGCGCCCAGAGCGCACACGAGGGGTCGAGTGAGACGATTTTTCATGGCCGGGCATCCGAGGGGTCGAGCAGCATCTCCTTCTCGACCGGGAAATCCCGTCAAGCCAGAACGGTTTCCGACCTCAGCTCTTGCTGACAGTCCGGCGCTCGTAGAGGTCTGTTTCTGTGTCATAAAGACCCCAGCTGACCTTCCCGAAACGCCCCATGACCTCTCCCGGGTTGACCAGCCAGCCCCACTCGGCCCGCTCCTCGAACGCTTTGTGGTCATGCCCGTAGGCCACCAACTGGAACTGGCCGGACTGGGCGATGCGGAGGGCCGGCTCGGGATAGTGAATCATGGCGAGCCTGACCCCAGAGACCTCGAGCTCAGCGTAGATGCCGTGAAGCTTCACCTGGGAGAACCCTTCGGCGACCTGCCGGATCAGCCGGCCGTCTCCGTCGTTGTTCCCTTCGACCACGTGGATCGGACCAGCGAACCCCTGGGCCAGTTCGGCGACTACGAAAGGCGCACAGAGGTCGCCGCAGTGCAGCATCACCTCAGCGCCGCTCGCGCGGATCTCGGCAAGAACTGGGGCCAGGTGATGGAGATGGTCGTGACTGTCACTGAGGATGGCGATCTTGCTCATCCGTAGGAGTTTCCGCCCGCTTGCGACCTCCCTTCCTGTGGGCTATAGTCGGGCTATCCGACCACGTCGGATTCGGACGAGACGCGCCGTACCCGGACTCGAAAAGACGACGCAACGACACTCGACAAGGAGACGTTGCTCTGTCCTGGATTCTTCTCATCATTTCCGGCCTGCTCGAATGCTGTTGGGCGGTTGCCCTGAAATCGAGCGATGGCTTTACCAAGCCGCTCCCTAGCCTGACCTTTCTGATCACTCTCATCGCCAGCATGGGGCTTCTGGCCGTCGCCGCCAAAGAGCTGCCCATAGGAACCGCCTATGCCGTCTGGGTGGGGATCGGGGCCATGGGCACCGCCCTGGTAGGTATCTTCTGGCTGGGCGAGACGGCCAGCGCCGCCCGTCTCCTCTGCCTGGCGGGGCTGGCCTTTTCTCTGATCGGCCTGAAGCTGACGGCCTAACTTCGGCTGGCCTCTTCGCGGAGGGATATCTCCCTGGGATGGTGCAAACCCGGCCGACTGGGCCGAGCTTCGCCTCGCGCACCCGCTTAGACTTTGGCTATGATCCGAATCGGCTACGCCTGCATCAACCTCTCGCTGGAAGCGTCTACCAACAGCACCACCCGCCTTGCCCTGATCGGCGATCGAGAACGTTGGTTGGCGCCCTGCCAGCGCAATCTGCAAGCGATGGCGTCGATCTTGCAGTTCAACGGAGAGCACGGGCTGAATTTCCGAGTCGGGTCTCAGATGGTCCCGTTTGCCTCTCATCCCTCGCTCCCGCATGACTGGGAGGCGTTATTCGCCACCGAGTTGCGCGCCCTGGGGGCTGCGGCTCGAGAAAAAGGGGTCCGTTTGTCCATGCATCCGGGTCAATACTGTATCCCCGGAAGCCCCCGCTCGGAAGTCGTCGAAAGTTCGCTGGCCGAGCTTCGTTACTCGGCGCGTCTCTTGCAGATTCTGGGCGAAGAAGAAGGGGTGGTGGTCGTTCATATGGGAGGCCAGTACGGCGACTTCGAGGCCACCCGGCAGCGCACTATCGCCAACCTCCGGGGGGAGCACGATATCTTGCGCTACCTGGCGTTCGAGCACGACGACCGAATCTGGCCTGCCCACGAAGTGCTCCCCGTGTGCGACCAGCTCGGGGTTCCGCTGATCGTGGATAACCTTCACTATCAGATGCTGCCCGGCAAGCTCGAATGGCGTAGCCTGCTGTTCGAGGCCATAGCCCGCTGGCGCGGTCGACGACCCAAATTCCATCTGTCTTCCCAAGCCCCGGGGAAGCGCCCGGGCGCCCACTCCGACCGCATCGCCGAGGACGACATCCGCATGTTCAGCGAGGTGGTCCCTTGTCGGGAGTATGACCTGATGGTCGAGGCCAAGGACAAGGAACAGGCCGCTCTGGAGGTCCAGGCCAGGCTGCGGGAATGGGGGTGCGACGTCCTCTCCCCCCATACCAACCCATCCCCCACTGGTACCCCCTCCGCCTAACCGAAGGTATGGTGGGAGGAGACGGCTGGGCGAAGAAGTCTCCTCCGTGGTCACGGCAAACGGAACAGCTTATGAGGTCAACACCGCCCTACGTCACGTCCTGATCGTCGATGACGAGCCAGGAATCCTTACCTCGGTCTCTGACCTGCTGGAGGATCTGTTCGAGGTCCACATCGCCTCCAGCGGCGACGAAGCGCTCGAGCTGCTGCAACGCTATCCCATCTCGGTCCTGGTAACCGACCAGCGAATGCCGGGAATGGCGGGCGACGAACTGCTGGCGGAAGCGGCCCGGCGCTCTCAGGCGACCAGGGTTCTGTTCACCGGCTATTCGGATCTCAACGCCGTCGTCCGTGCCGTCAATCGCGGCCACATCTACGCTTACGTGGCCAAACCGTGGGAACCGATGGAGCTCCGGCTGACCCTGTCGCGCGCTGCGGAACACCACGACCTGGTGCAGAGCCTGGAGCACGAGCGGATGCTGCTGGCTCAGCTGATGGAAAACGTTCCCGACGCCATCTTTTTCAAAGACGCCGCGCAACGGTTCACCCGAGTAAATCGGGCGAAGTCCGACCTGGTTGGGGCACGCGGTCCGGACTGCCTGTTGGGGCTGGCCGACTGGGACTTCTTCCCGCCTCACGAAGCGGTGCGCATCCAGAATGAGGACCGCTCGGTGATCCGAGATGGCAAAGTGATTCTCGACCAGGTCGAGCGCTACACCCCTCCCGACGGACGGGAGCGCTGGTTCAGCACCACCAAAGTGCCGCTGGCCGGAGGCAAAGGCCTGGTCGGGATCTCCCGCGACATTACCGAACGCAAACACAGCGAACAGCAACTCGAGGTCATGACCTCGGCGCTGATCGCGGCCGAGCGGGAGAAAGAGCATTTCGGGCGACAGGTCGTGACCGCCGTGACGGGAGGCAAATTTCATCTGGTCGATCCGGCCGCCATCCCTCCCATGGGCCCCGTGGGCTTGAAGGTCGAACTGGCCAGCCAGGACGGCCATCGCCAGATGAGAGCTCAGCTTCGTCGCATGGGCGAAGGACAGGGGCTAACCGACGAAGCGATCGAGGATCTGATTCTAGCCGCCGGAGAGGCCGCCACGAACACGGTCAAGCACGCGCAGTCAGGAACCTGCCAGGCTACCGCCAGCGACGGCCTGGTGACCGTCCGGATCTCGGACCAGGGTCCCGGGATCGGAAGGGCCGAGCTGCCTCAGAGCCTTTTCCGAGCGGGCTACTCGACCAAAGTCTCCCTGGGGTTGGGTTACACCGTGATCCTCGACGTCATGGACGAGGTCTGGCTGGCCACTGGCCCCTCCGGCACCATTATCCAGATGGTGAAGCGGGCTCCAGGGTCGGAGGCCGAAGAGCTGGACCTGGAGGCTTTGTTGGACCGCTTCGGGTAGTCTCGTTCATGTCGTCTTCACGCCTGCGAGTGCTCCTCGCCAACACCCATGACCCGTACTTCAATCTGGCGACCGAGGACTGGATCTACAAAGACATGTCGCTCGACAGCAAAGTGCTGTACATCTGGCGCAACGCCAACACCATCGTCATCGGACGGGGTCAGAACGCCTGGGGAGAGTGCGATCTGGCGAAAGTCCGTGCCGACGGCGTGCAACTGGTACGGCGCCACAGCGGCGGCGGAGCCGTCTTCCAGGACCTGGGCAACACCTGTTTTACCTTCATGAGCGCTCGGGAAAAGGGCGTCACCCCGAAAGAGCTCTACGCCAGGAACAACGAGATCCTGGTCGGGGCGCTTCGGCGTCTGGGCGTCGAGACCGAAGCGTCAGGCCGCAACGACCTGGTCGTGAGACAGGGCGACGAGGAATTCAAAATCTCGGGCAGCGCCTTCAAGGAAAGCCCCGACCGCTGCTTTCACCACGGCACTATGCTGCTCAATGTCGATCTTTCGCGACTCGGCGGTTACCTGACCCCGAACCAGGTGAAGCTCCAGGCCAAGGGGATCAAATCCGTGCAGGCGCGGGTGAAGAACCTGGTGGACCTGCTCCCGGGGCTGGATCACGACGCTTTCAGCGCGGCTCTGATCGCCGAGTTTTTTGCCTACTACGGAGAGACCTGTCCCCTGGAGACGCTCGACCACGAGGCGCTGAGCCAGATCCCCACCCTGAACCAGTATTACGAGACGCTGCGCTCCTGGGACTGGACCTACGGCAAGACTCCAAGCTTCTCTCATCGTCTGGATCATCGTTTCGAGTGGGGCACGGTCGAGGTTCACCTCAATACCGAGCGGGGCCACATGCGGGAAGTGAAACTGTACTCGGACAGCCTGGATCCTGATTTCGTCGAGGCCATCCCCGAATATCTGACCGGTCGTCCGTATACACCCGCGGGCGCGCTGGAAGCTGGGAGCCGCCACGCCGAGGCGGACCCCGCGCGGAGAGATCTCATCGCAGATTTCTACGACTGGCTTTCTTTGCAGCTCTAGACTCGCCGGGTCGCCAGCAGATTTTTTTACGGAAGGTTCATATTTCTCCAGAACGGGTAATCGTCGTTCCACTACACTTCCAGCAAAAGCTCATAGGGTGGGGAGCAGGAGAAAGTATGACAGCCAAAATTTCCCAAGGCTACGGCCTTATGTCCCAGCTCACCGTCGAGCAGTTCACCAGAGCTCTGTCCAGTCGCGGTGGACGTATCGCTCTGGTTCGCCAGAACGGCGAAATCCGCGCCTCGCTGACCGGCTTCGAGACACTTTGTACCGAACTGACCCATCACGCCGACTTTGCCGACCACGAAGCGGTCTTCCTCGAAGTCTCCCCCAGCACGCAACGCCTGATGGGGGCTTTCGTTCACCGCACCCGCCGCGGTCCGGCGGCCGGGGGTACCCGCTCCTGGAACTACGACAGCATGGAGAGCTTCCTCCGAGACGGACTTCGCCTGTCCCGGGGTATGACCCATAAGAACGCTTCGGCTCACCTCTGGTGGGGTGGAGGAAAGGGGTTGGTCCACGGCGCTGACAGCCTGAGCCCGACCATGCGGGGTCGCCTGTTTCGCGAGTACGGGCGGTTCGTGTCTAGCCTGCGCGGCGTTTATTTCACCGCCAAAGATGTGGGGACGAGTTCTGACGACGTGGCCGAGATTTATCGGACCACTCGATTCGTCACCTGTATCCCGCCCGAGTACGGTGGCAGCGGGAACCCCTCAGGCACCACCGCCGAAGGTGTTCTGCGCGGCATCGAGGCAGTGAGCCAGGTCCTTGGCCGTCCCCTCGAGGAGATGACCGTGGGGGTTCAGGGTTTGGGCGAAGTCGGCTCGCGGCTGACCGTGATGCTGCTGCAGGCCGGGGCTCGAGTCAAAGCCTTCGACCCCGACGCCAAACGCTGCAAGGACGTCGCTCGCCTCTCTTCAAGAGTGCAGGTCGAGCAACGCTCCGACGACGGAGTGCTGTCCGCCAAGATGGACATCTTTGCCCCCTGTGCCCTGGGCGGGATCTTGAACGAGACGACCATCCCGACCCTGCGCGCGGCCGCCGTTTGCGGCGCCGCAAACAACCAGCTCGCCTCGCCCGAGCGCGACGGAAAGGCGCTGAAACAGCGCGGCATTCTGTATGCACCGGACTTCATCGTCAACCGCATGGGGATCGTGGGCTGCGCCGACGAGCCGTTCGGTTGGCTGGAAGACGATCCCGACATCCTTCGTCATCTGGACAAGGAGTGGTCTGGCGGGGTCTATCAGACCACGCTGAAGGTTCTGGCCGACGCTGCCGACAACGACTCGACCCCCAACTTCGAAGCAGTGAAGCTGGCCGAAGAGCTCTCGATGGAGCTGCACCCTATGCGCGGTCATCGAGCTTTCGAACAAGCCCGCCAGGTCGCGCGGGACTGGGCCAACTGCGACGTCCATCGAAGCCGTTCGTAAATAATCCGGTTCGAAAAAGGACGGCTGCCCCTCGGGGCAGCCGCCCTTTTTAGCTAGGGCCCCAGCCGCAGCCAGTCGTAGCGGTCCGAGGTCCTTTCGCCCAGCGGCAGCCCGAGACGCGCCTCCCACCCCCAAAGGGCGGCCATCCGGCGATCGGTCTCGCGCTCACCGGTCATGCCCAGCTCTTCGGCCGAACGCAAGGAAAGCGACAGAGACTCGCACGCCTGCTCGGATTTTCCCAGGAAGGCCAGGAGAAGGGCCTGTTCCCTGAGAGCGTGGGGCAGATTGCTGCGGTAGCTATGGGCCAGGCGAAGCGACCTTTTCAGGGTCGCGAGCACCTTTTTCAGCGCGGCCTGACGGGCCGGTCCGGCCAGGTCCAGAGCGGCCGCTCGCTGGGCGGTGAGCAACCAGATCGACAGAGGCGCGGAGTACATGCTCTGGGCACGACGGCTCTGGTAGACGCGAATCGCCTTTTGCAGAAGCTCCGTCGCCAGCGTCGGGCGACCCTGACGAAGCTCTAGCACCGCTTCCGCCCCCAGCAGCTCTCCCGCGCGCTGGATATCCGGGTTGTCATAGGCCTTCTCCCGCTCGAGGTCGGCTCTCGGGAACTGCCCCCCACTGGCTCTGGCCCAGGTGAAGAGGTTGTCGCCAGCGGCCAGTCGGTCGTCAATCGCCACGCCGACACGGTGCGTCTCTCGGGCCAACTCCGCCGCTCGATCCAGCGCCCCCTGGTGGTAGTAAGTCATGGCCAGATGATAGCGAGCCCCGTTCTCTTCCCATCGGTCGCCCGTCTGCTGCAAGCGGCGGACCGCCACTTCCAGCACTTCGCGGGCCTGAGTGAACCGTGACGCCCCTAGCAGGGCCGCGCCGTAGAAATGTCCCGCCTGACCCATGCCCCAGTCGTCCCCCAGCTCACTGGCCATCCTCAGCGCCGAGGCGCCGAATCTTAACGCCCTGTCCCACAACGGAAAGGCGCCCATAGCGATGGCGTGAGTGGCGTGAGCTCGCGCCAGCGAACGGGTTGGACGGTAGCGTTCAGCCAGATTCAGCTCGCGCAAGTGAGCGCAGATCGAAGGAACAGGACCGTCCAGGAACCAGCGAATGTAGGCCAGCCGATTGAAGAAGTCGACGCAGAGCAGGTCGGTAGAATCCTCGGTCGGTTCGCGCCGCCCCAACCAGCCGCGGGGGGCGTAGGTGTGAAAAGTCTGAATCGCCCCCTGCCAGAGCAGTTCGGGGACGATCCAGCGCGCCGGGGGGCGCCGCAGCAAGCTTAGCCCTTGGACGACCGAATCTCGGGCAAGCTGAAGCTCGCCTCGTTTGAACTCGACGTCCCCGATGCTCAACTTCAGCCGAGCTCTTTCCACGTCGCTACCGCAAAGCGGGTAGGCTCGGGAGAAGCAGCCCAACGCCTCTTCATAGCGCCCCGTCATCCGGAGAGCATCGCCGAGATCGCCCAGGAGACTTCGTCGAACCGGCGCCGGCTGCGCTTTGGCGCCCGCCAGCGCCGCTCCAAGGTAAAACGCTACGGTGACCATATCGTGCCGTTCCTGGGCTAGCTCGGCGGCGGCTCTCGCGTGAGGAAACCCCTCCTGAGCCGCCCCTGCCGCCTGATAGTGAAAGGCCACATCGAAGGGGCTAGCCTGAGACGCCCCGGCCAGAAAACGCGCCGCCCTCAGATGCAGAGCGCCGACTTCGTCGGCGTGCATGCTGGCCAGGACGGCATCGCGAATCCGGTCATGGGGAAACCGATAGCGCAGGACGTCTTGCTCCAGCAGCCCTTCGGCCAGCGCCGCCCCCAGATGAGCCGGCCCCTCCAACACCCCTTCCAGCTCGCCCAGCTGAAACTCTCGTCCCAGGACGGAAGCCGCTGCCAGGGCCTCTTGCTCGGCCGCAGGTAGAGCGTGGTAACGAGCCAGTTCCGAGTCTCCTCCCGACTGCCCCGTCCGTAGCATCGAGAGCAGGGAGAACGGGTTCCCCTCGGCCTGCCTTACCGCGCCTTCCCTCAGAGTCTGCGAAGCGCGAGGCTCCCGGGAAAGGAGAAGCTGATGGGCCTGTTCGGGAGTCAGCGGGGGCAGGCTCAAAGTCCGGCAACGCAGTCGACGAAGGGGGTGGCCTTCGCCCACCTCCTCGCCTCGGAAAGTGGCTATCACGAAAACGGTGTCGCCGTTCTCGGCCCAATACTCCAAAAAATCCAGGGTCAGCGGATCCGCCCACTGGCAGTCGTCGAGCACCAGCACGGTAGGACGGTCCCGTCCAACCACCGTGAGCATCAGGCTGAACATCACCAGCAGCCCGCGCTGCAGGCCTGACGAGTTCTGACCACGGCGACTCAGCGAGGGCAGGAGCGGTAGCTCGACCCCCAGTTCGTGAACCAGTACGCTGGCAAGGTCCGGCCGTCGCGACAGTTCGTCTTCGAGAGTCGCGATCGGGGCAGCGAACATCTGGAACGGGCTGGGGGCGACTTCGCGCTCGGCCTTGGCCCAGAGAACACGGCCGGGCTGGCTGCGCAGCCACTCGCGCAGCAGCCGCGTTTTGCCACCTCCTGCCGGCCCCTCGACCGTCAGCAGGTGCTTTTCCGGGAACGCCTCGCTCAGACTACGCAGAGCCTGTTCTTGACCAAGAAAGGGCGGCTCTCCACCGCTTTTCCCAGCGCCACCGCGGCGCAAGACTCGAGAGATCTGAGCCGCTGTCAAGCAGGCGGAACATTCCTCTCGCTCCTGCTCGTCGAGCAGGGGCCAGAGCAATCCTAAAGCCGCAGCGCGATCGACATCGGCAGAGCCTTGGGCGGAGCTTGGAAGGCAGCGAAGTCCGAGAAGCCGCAGACGAGATTGGTCATCGACCCAAAGCTGCTCTTCGGACAGTCCACCGCAGGTCAAGCCGGCACCGTGAATCTCGTCAAGGATATCAAAAAGCTCCGCGCCGACCTGGCGAGCGGCTTCGGTTCGGCCGGTCAGGGACGACCAGGAGGCGCCCGACACCCACTCTTCGGCCAGGACCAACTGACCGTCTTCCAGGCCGGCCTCGACCAGGCGAGGCAAAAACCCCCAGTGAGGCTGCTCTAATTCGTGCGCTCGGGTTAAAGAGAGTTGCCCAGCCTCGGGCGAGTCCTGGGGGATCAGGTGGACAGCAACCCGAGCGGATCCGTCTCGGCCCGAATAGGTGCAAGCCCCGGCGGCCGTCCCGGCCACCAGGGTCAACTCTCCAAACTTCGCTTTCAAGCGGCCGTTCAGAGCGAGCTCCCCCAACGTTTCAGGCACCACGACACAGCAATATAATCTTTCTTAGAGAAGAGACTCAATCCCCCAGCGTATCCATTCCTCATTCGCCGCTGGATTCCGTCCTGAGGGGGAACGACGGGGGAACTGCTGCCAGGGAACTCCCATCGCCGCCGCCAAGAAGGGGAGAAAGAAGGTCTCCGACGGGAGCCTGAGGAGAAATCGATGCCCAAAGACACCGCGAAGTGAGCAAGCCGCAACTGCTGCTGGTCGGCCAACCACGCTCCTTCGAAGAGCGACTGGCCCTGCTCATGCCCGGAGTCGCGGTGGTGGCCACTCGGGACTTCGCCCACGCGGCCTCCCTGGGACGTCCCGACCATCTCGAGATGGTCCTCTTCGAGGCGGCCTTGACCTCTCAACTGAATCCCGCGATCGTGCAGTCGCTGCACACCCGGGAGACCGCCTGGGTTGCAACCCAGCGAGGCAGAGAGCGACCCGACTTTCGCGCTTTCGGCATCAACGTGCAGCGACTTTTTGAAGAGCCGGTAGAGCCCGAGCAGTTGGCTCGCATCTTGTCGAGCCAACTGCGCCTAGGCGTCCCCGCGCTGAGCCTGCAGGACCCGGCCAAGGTCGCCGCCTATCAGGCGCGCCACGCCGAACTTCTCCAGGTGTTCCTGTCCCGCTCGCGCTCTCGCCTGGGGGCGATGCTGGCGGCTGTGGCCAGCGGCCAGGTCGAACCTCTGCGGGCGGGCCTGGCCATGGACGCCCATCGCCTGGCCGGCACTTTGGGCACCTTTGGATACCCTTCGGGCACCGAACCCGCCCGTCGACTTGAAGAGTTGCTGAGCAAGGATGGGCTACTGGGCGCCAACGATTTGCAGAGAGTGGAGGCGGCAGCGCGCGAGATCCTGGACCTGCTAGCCGACGATGAGGCTCAGGTGATCGTACCTCAACCGCTGACCGGCCCCTCGGTCTGCCTGCTCTCGCCGAACGACCATCTGCGCATGGAGTTTTCCGCTCGAGCGCCAGAGTACGGGTTTCGCGCCATCGCCCCGCCGATGTCCGACTTCGCGGACCTGGTCGCCGCCAGCCAGCAGTTCGACATGATCGTTTTCGATTTCGGCAGCACCCTGCCCGACCCGAACGGACCGCTCAAGGACGTGGTCGATCAGGTGCTCTGCCACGTGGTCGCCCTGTGCCCTCCGCTCTCGCTGCAGCAACGCTTCGAGCTTTCCCGTCTCTCGCTGGACACCGTGGCCGAAGGTCCGCTCGGAGCGCGCGCCCTGGCCGACCTGGTCTCGCGTCGCCTGCGCTCGCCGGCCGGCAGCCGAGTCCTGGCCCTCGACGACGACCCGGTCTACCTGGCGAACCTGGCGGCCATGCTGGATCCTTTGGAGATCAGCTTTCAGGCCACGGAGAGTCCGGAGGCGCTATGGGAGGCGCTGGAGGACCGCAAGCCCGACCTGGTCATCCTCGACATCGATATGCCGCGATTCGACGGTCTTCAGGTCTGCCGGGCCATCCGGACCAACCCCCGCTTCGAAGATCTCCCGATCCTGTTTCTCAGCGGCAAGCACGACCCCGCCGTCCGCGGGCAGGCGTTCTCGATGGGCGGCGACGATTTTGTAGAGAAGCCGGTCAACGCCCAGGAACTTCGCATCCGAATCGTCTCCCGATTGCGCCGCCGACAGGTCCTGCGCCAGTCCGGGAAGGACGATCTCACCGGACTGACCGACCAGACGACGGCGCGGCAGACCCTGGAGACGATGTTTGGCCTGGCCTCTCTTCGCGCCTTGCCGGTGTCTGTGGCGATCTTGAACATGGACCATTTCAAACGAGTCAACGATCTGTATGGACCGGCCGCCGCCGACGGTGTTCTGGCCTACCTGGGCTCTCTGCTCAAGGAGGCGTTTCGCCCCGAGGATGTGCTGGCTCGCTGGGGCGGCGATGACATCGTTCTAGGCTTGTTCCTTACCGACAAAGAGGCGGCTCGCGACGCCCTGGAAGGGGTGCTGCAGCGATTCCAGAGCTACCCTTTCGAAAGCGAAGAGGGACTGGATTTTCACGCTGCCTTCAGCGCCGGAGTGGCTCAGCACCCCCTTGACGGGGCAAATCTCGATGCGGTCTACCAGGCCGCCGATCGGGCCCTATCGATGGCCAAAATGCGAGGACGTGGGCAAGTCGTAGCGGCCGCTCCTCAGAAGAAGCTCAGCGAACCGGTCGATGTCATCGTGATCGAAGACGATCATCCGCTGGGCGAAGTGGTCGTCTTCGCCCTCGAGTCCCAGGGCTACAACGTGGTCTGGTTCCAGGGAGCCAAAGACGCCCGAGCCGCCATGCTCAGCGACGCCCCTTATCTGACCGGTAAGGCGATCCTGATCGACAAAGGTCTCGGGCTCGACGACGGCCTCTCCTTGATCCGGGAGGTCAAGGACGCCGGGCGCCTGGGCGCGACCTGTATCATCACCTGCAGCGCCCGTATGAGCGACCTCGAGGTTCAGATGGCCTTCGACCTGGGGACCTTCGACCATATCTCGAAACCGTTCTCCATGCCGGCCGTGGTCCGGGCCGTGCGACGGGCCGTCGACCACTACAACTATCACGGGTTGACGCCGCCGGGCTAAAACGTTGGGGATTACAGCCCCTCGAGTCGGGCCAGCACTTCGGCCATCTGAGCCTCCAGAACGGCGACGCGGTCGGCCAGTCCCCGCTCCCTCGACGATGCGGGCTCGGGGGCGACCTCAAGAGTAGAGAGGTCGACCTCACCGGCCAGCAGGTGGGCGTAGCGGGCCTCTCGCTTTCCTGCCTGTCGAGGAAGCTGCACCACCAGAGGGGTCGATCGGCCGGCCAGACCTTCGAGAAGGCTCTCGACCAGGGTCAGGTCCGAAAGCTCGGCCATGCGCGAAGCCCTTTGGCGAAGCTCACCCGGCGTCTGAGGTCCGCGAAGCATCAGCTCGGCCATCACGGCCGACTCTCGAGCGTCGAGGTGCAGCGCCTCGCAGAGTTTTTCCGCAAACTTGTGCGCTCGGGCCCCCGATTTCGAGACCAGACTCGAAAGCCCCTGATTGCGGGTGTTGATCAGGGCGTCGTTCACCACAAAAGAGTCGTACTCGACGATCGGGTGACGATTCGAGGTCTGATTACAGGCCGTCACCAGAGAGTTCAAGGTCAGCGGGTATCCGTCGGGGGTGGTCATCCGCTTTTCTATCAGCACCCCCAGGACGCGAACTTCCGAAGCGTTCAGAACGATAGACATCGGAAAACCTTTCCTAATCGATCGCGGCCTCCTTCCCCATGAACTTTCTTCGGTTTGGCCTGAGGTTTCTCGGGACTTTTGGCGTACAGCGCCTCTATGATAGAGACTCGTCAGACCACCAGCGCCCCCGGCGTGATCGACCTTGGCATCGGTCAGCCCCAACTCGAGCTTTTGCCTTCCGAGGGACTGGCTCGAGCCGCCTCGCGGGCCCTGGGCGGCCCGGATAATAGCGGCCTCAACTATGGCCCCGCCCGCGGCAACGGCTACTTTCTGCTGGCCCTGGCCGAGCTGCTACAGGAGGGCTACGGAATCCCGGTCGACCCATCCACTCTCATGGCCACCGGCGGCTGTTCGGCCGCGCTGGCCATGCTGGCTTCAGCCCTGGCCCGCCCCGGCGACACCGTGCTGGTCGAAGACCCTACCTACTTCCTGGCTCATCGCGTCTTTCACGACGCGGGTCTGAAAGTGGTCGGTGTTCCGCTGGGTCCTGAAGGCCTGGAGCCAGAGCGGGTCGCTGCCGCCGTTCGGGAGCATCGCCCCAAGCTGCTCTACACCATCCCCGTCTATCAGAACCCGAGCGGGCTGACCCTGAGCGCCGCAGCCCGTCAACCTATCGTCGAGATCTGCGCCGAGCACGGAGTGACCGTTCTGGCCGACGAAGTTTACCAACTGCTCAGCTATCAGGGCTCCCCTCCCCCTCCCCTGGCCGCCTACATCGATAGCGAAGTCGTGATTTCGCTAGGCTCGTTCTCGAAAATTCTCGCTCCCGGCCTGCGCCTCGGCTGGCTCCAGGCCGCTCCGGCCTTGCTGGGTCGACTGACCTCCCTGGGAGTCTTCGCCAGCGGTGGCGGCACCAACCACTTCATGACCTGCCTGGTCAAGGAGTGGCTGGAGAGCGGCGACCAGAAAGCCTATCTCGAAGAGCTCCGCGCGCTCTATCGTCATCGGGTGACCCTCACGGCGCGCCTGCTCGAGCAGCACCTGGGCGACCGGATCGACTTCGAGACGCCCCAGGGCGGCTACTTCTTGTGGCTGCGGCTGCGCGACGGGAAGGACGCTCAGACTTTGCTGGCCCAGGCCAACGAGGCGGGAGTCGGCTATCGCGCCGGCTCGCTGTTCTCGGCGAGCGGAGGATGCCAGGACCACCTGCGACTGTCTTTTGCCCACTACGGCGACGAAGACATCGAGCGTGCGGTCGAGCGTCTGGCCAGCGTTCTCTGAAGCCAAGGATCCCTTCCCTGCGACGCGAACCTCGGCGAACGATAGACGTTGGAAGCGAGGCGAGATGATGGACCGGAGATCTTTTTTGAAATGCTCGACAATGGGGATGGGAGCGGCCGCTCTGCTGGGTTCGGTCGCAGCGCCGGCCCGGGCCCAGGGAGGGAAAGTGCTCAAACTTAGCTTCAAGCCCTACACGCTCTCACTTCGTCACGCCTTCACCCTCTCGAACACCTCTCGAACCACCACCCCGGCCTTTTTGACCCAGATCGAGTATGACGGGATGATCGGCTACGGCGAAGCGTCCATGCCGCCTTACCTGGGCGAGTCGCAGGAGACCGTGGCCGCCTTCCTGGCCAAGGTTGACCTGACTCGTTTCAAAGACCCGCTACAACTCGAAGAGATTCTTGCCTATGTCGACAGCGTGGACGAGAAGAATACGGCCGCGAAAGCTTCGGTGGATATCGCGCTGCACGACCTGGTGGGCAAACTGCTGGGCCAACCGCTGTACCAACTGTTGGGATACAACCCGGCCAAAACCGCTCTCACCTCCTTCACCATCGGCATCGACACCCCGCGGGTGGTCGAAGAGAAGACTCGAGAAGCGTCCGGCTTCAAGGTGATCAAGATCAAGATGGGACGCGGGACCGATCGAGAATTGGTCGAGGCCGTTCGCCGCGTCACCGATGTGCCGTTCTGCGCCGACCCCAACCAGGGATGGAAAGACCGAGAAGAGTCGTTGGACTTCCTCTTCTGGCTCAAAGAGCAGGGCTGTACCTTCGTCGAGCAGCCGTTTACCAAGGATCGCGTCGACGATCTGGCCTGGCTGACCGAGCGCAGTCCTGTCCCCGTGATCGGAGACGAAGGGGTGCAGCGTCTCGTCAACATCAAGGACGCGGTCGGCGTTTACTCGGGCATCAACGTCAAGCTGATGAAATGCACCGGTATCCGCGAGGCGCACAAGATGCTGGTGACCGCCCGCGCGCTAGGGATGAAGACGATGATCGGCTGTATGACTGAGACCTCGTGCGCAATTTCGGCGGCTTCGCAGCTTTCCATGCTGGTCGACTTCGCCGACCTGGACGGCAATCTGCTGATCGCCAACGATGTCTTCGACGGGACCACCGTCGTCGATGGCAAGTTGACCCTCAGGGACGTGCCCGGCATCGGAATCGTTCCCAAGGCGTGACGGCTCAGGGGCGAGACAGGAACAGGTCTAGCTGCTGAACCTCTCGGAGCGAGGAATCCAGTCCGCCCGCTTCCGGCCAGATCGGCTGTTGGCGAGGGGCGACCGTGAATTCGCGGGTTTGTGAGGCGAAGCCGTCCGCGCTAACCGTGAGCTTATACTGGCCAGGAGGGACCATCCCCCAAAATTTGCCGGTAGACTTGCTCTCGAACTCGGTCCGCCCAGGCGGGCCTTCGAACACGAGCTTCGCGTTGGCTAGCCCTCCCTGCACGGCCGTGAGGGAAGGCTTGGTGTTCGCCGCATCGCGGGCCGCCGCGCTTTCAGCCTCGGCAACGCTGGGAAACGCCGCAAGGTCCCTCACGGTCCCTCGCACTTCGGCGGGATGCTGCGGTCCGGGCACGACCGCTTTGAGCAGTTTGTTCCCCAGGCAAGCCTGACAGCGGGTCCCCGCTTGCTTGCCGTCGCCGCTGCCCTGGCACAACGGACAGGTCAAAGACTCGACCTTGTCGCCGGGAAACAGCTCTGGCCCACCCGAGGTTCGCACTCCGTAGACAAAAAGCAGGGCTAAAAAGCCGGCCACCACGACATAAGCGGCGATCTTGGCTTTATTGTAATCCAGGCGACCAGCGGAATAGCTCATAGCGCCCCCTTCTTCCTCGGCAGCCGAAATCCGCCAGAAGAAGGGGCTCGAGCGCTCGCCGTCCGAAGGGAGCCGTCCAAGGAAAGGATGATTTTTACGATGACCAAACGACTGATTCTGCTGTTCTCTCTCACCCTGATGCTCCTGGCGCCTTCCGTCATGGCCGAAGAAGCCAAGCCGGCGGCGAAACCCAAGACCGTCACCACCGACTCGGGCCTGCAGTACGAGGTGATCACCGTCGGCGAAGGCGACGTGGCCAAGAGCGGCCAGACCGTGACCGTCCACTACACCGGATGGCTGACCGACGGCACCAAGTTCGACTCCAGCGTCGACCGTGGCGACCCCTTCAAGTTCAAGTTGGGCGCCGGCCAGGTCATTCGCGGCTGGGACGAAGGCGTGGCCGGAATGAAGGTTGGAGAGAAGCGGAAGCTGACCATCCCTGCGAACCTGGGCTACGGCAAAAAGGGCGCCGGCGGCGTAATCCCCCCCAACGCCACTCTGATCTTTGACGTCGAACTCCTCGACACCTAAGACCTAAGTTTCCGCAGATATCCGCCATCCGGCGGACTCTCGGCACCTGGCTATCATGCTATGATAGCCAGGTGCTTTTGCTTAAAATCGTCCTTTTACCGATGCTGATCAAGGCGCTCCTGGGAACCCGTAGCCCGGGGCTTTGCGCCTTGATCTACGGGGCCGCCCTCTTTACCAACGGGCTGATTTTCGATCTGGCGCTGGGCGGCGATTGGGTTCAAGTCGCCGGCAGCCTGAGTCTTAGTACGACAGCCTGCTACGCCTACTTCTGGCTGCTGCTCAAGACGGAAGACATGGGAGCGCTCTACTGGCTGACCCTTTCCCTGGGCGCGGCGGTGATGGCTTTCGTGGTGCCCTGAGTCCCAGAGCGCTCAGGCTTTCAGAATTCCGTGACGCAGGGCGTAGGCTGTCAGTTCGGCCCGCGAATTCAGATGCAGCTTCAGGTACAGGTGGTTGCGATGCGACTCGACCGTCTTCACGCTGATATCGAGCATATTCGATATCTCCTTATTGCCATAGCCCTTCGCGTACAGGCAGAGGATCTCGTACTCTCGCGCGGTCAGAAGGTCCTGGGGAGTCGGAGGCAGCGGACGCCGCGCCACCTGGTGGATCGCCGCCAGCAGTTCCTCCTCGGGGGCCTGCTTTAGAACGTAGCGGGCGGCTCCGGCTTCGAGCAGCGCCTCGGACAGCGACTCGTCATCGTGCATGGTCAAGATGATCACGGGCAGGCCCGGCATGGCTCGAGTGATCTCCCGGGTGGCCTCGAGTCCGTGAGGCCCCGGCGGCATGGTCAGGTCCATCAGAACGACATCGGGGCGTTCTCTCAGGGCCAACGCCAGCGCCTCCTCCCCCTGGGCCGCCTCTCCTACCACCTGGCAGCCTCGGCCTTCCAGAAGCAGTTTGAGACCGCTGCGAACAACCGCGTGGTCGTCGGCGATCACCAACCTCAAAGCCTGGTTCATTTTGAATCTCCTTGCTGCGTCGACAAAATCGGAAGCTGAACTTCCACGGTGGTTCCCTGCCCAGGCCGGGAGGTGATGGAGCAGACTCCCTGGACCAGTCGGGCTCGCTCGCGCATTCCGACAAGACCCAGGGAGAGTTTCTCTTCCGCCTGACCTTCGTTGAATCCGGGCCCATCGTCTTTGACGTTCATCACGACTTCGGCTCCGTTGTGACGAACCTTGACCGTGACGAGATTCGGCTCTCCGTGCTTGAGGGCGTTGGCCACGGCCTCCTGAGCGATGCGGTACAGGGTGCCCTCCAGGGACGGGGAGAGGCGGGGGAAATCTTCGGCGACCTCGAGGGCCACCTTCTGATGGGTGGCAAAGGCGGCCCGTAGCGCCTTCGGCAGCCCGAGCTTCTCTAACACCGGAGGCCACAGGCTCTTGGCCAGTTTGTCGACCTCTTCCATCAGCGCCGAAGCCATCTCGTCGACCGGCTGTCCGGCTCGGGCCGCCAGACGCAGGGCGTACAGCTCTTGCCCGACCCCATCGTGCAGTTCGCGAGCCAGGCGGCGACGCTCGTTTTCCGTCGCCTCCAGCGCCTTGAGAGCGAGCAGCCTGGCCAGGCGTGACTGCTCGCGACTTTCGACGAGCGTCAGGTCAGAGAAGCGAAGCAGGGTCTCCTGGTCCGGCAGCGGGGTCAAGCTGGCCGAGGCCGCCAGAAGCTTGCCGCTGGCCGTGCGCAGGGTGGTTCGGAAATGAGAGTCGGGCCGATTCTTGTAGAGCGGGCAGTCGCTTTCGCATCGAGCCCCGTCGGGCAGCACGCAGAGTCGACAGAGCGAGAGAAGCGGCGGCTGGGCGGGGTAGCCTAGCAGGCTTACGGCGCTGGGGTTCGAGGCCACGATCCGCCGATGCCCGTCGACTAACATCAAGCCGTCCGGCGAACCTTCGAACAGGTCGTCGAACTTGCGCTGCTGCTCGCGTAAGGTGCGGCGGTTCCTTTCCACCAGGGTCAGCATCAGCGCCGAAAAGGTCGTCGCCGCGACAGCCATCAGAGCGACTCGGCCAACCACCTGCTGGGGTGTGATGGGCGAGCCTCCGTGCAGCAGCAAGGCTCCCTCGAAAAGGGCGGCAGCCGCCGTAGGGACCACCACGCCCAGTACCATCAGCCATCGCTGCTTCATAGGGCGAAGTTCCCCGTCGTCGGACTCGTCTCCCTCAGGGTTTTCCCCGAAGGGGGTTCGCCGAGGGTCGATTCCCGATAGTCAGGCTGCCAGAACCCTCCTAGTCTTGAACTATCCACTTCGACTTTGGAGGACCCTATGACACTTTCTCACCGCTGGATACTGGCCCTGGCCCTGGGCCTGAGCCTCTCGGGCTGTTTCTCGAAAAAGGCCGCCCCCGTAGGCACGGCGACTCCGAACCCGCCGGTAGCCCAGGGGCAAAGCCTCTACCAGGCCAACTGCCAGACCTGTCATCAGGCCGACGGCCGAGGCGTCCCGGGATCTTATCCCGCGCTGGACGGTTCGGAGTGGCTGGACGGAGAGCCCGACGCCCCGATCGCCATCGTCCTGATGGGACTGGAGGGAGAGATCACGGTCAAAGGCGAGACCTACCAGAGCCAGATGCCGCCGCTGGATATACTCACCGACGGGCAGGTCGCCGATATCCTGACCTACGTACGGGCTTCCTGGAACAACAGCGCAGGGCCTGTTTCCGACGAGCAGGTCAAGGCGTTGCGCGCAAAACTCGAGGGGCGCGGGAAGTCCTGGAACGGCAAGGCGGAACTGCGCGAGTTCCTGGGGGACAAAGCGCCTCCCCAGGTCTGAAACAGGCCGAACAGGACCAGGAGGCCAGGGCACACCCCGCCTCCTGGACCTCCCCGCCGTCTACCAGATGCGGTTGCGAGGGCTACGCACCATCGGTGTCCCGTCCGGCACCGCAAACGCCTTCTGGAACTCTTCCATGTTCGACAGCGGCCCGTTCACCCGATAGCGGGGGTGCGGGTGCGGGTCCGTATTGACCTGGAGACGCTCGTACTCCGGGCGCATGTTCATGGCCCAGATACGAGCGTAGCCCAGAAAGAAGCGCTGGTCCGGCGTCAGTCCGTCGATCTCGCCCTGCGGCTTCTCGGCCAGGGCCGCCTGCAGCGCCTGATAGGCGATCTTCAGACCACCCAGGTCGGCGATGCTCTCTCCCTGGACAAGTTCGCCGTTGAGATGCTGGCCGCCCACGATGGTGTAGCCGTTGAACTGCTCAACGACCTTCTTCGCCAGCGCTTCGAAGGCCGTCTTATCCTCGGCCGTCCACCAGTTCCGCAGGTTCCCTTCGGCGTCGTACTGCGACCCCTGGTCATCGAAGCCGTGGGTCAACTCGTGGCCGATGACCATCCCCATGGCGCCGTAGTTGACGGCGTCGTCGTAGCCCTCCGAGAAGAACGGCGGCTGCAGGATGCCGGCTGGGAAGACGATTTCGTTGGTGGCCGGATTGTAGTAGGCGTTGACCGTCTGCGGCGTCATAAACCACTCGTTACGGTCGACCGGCTTCCCGATCTTGTCCAGGTCACGACGGACCAGAAACTCGTCGGCGGCCAAAACGTTGGCCAGGTAGCTGTCACGACGGATGGCCAGCGACGAATAGTCGCGCCACTTGTCGGGATAACCGATCTTCTGGTCGATCTTGGCCAATTTGGCCAGCGCTTTCTCCTTGGTCGGCGCGCTCATCCAGGTCAAGGTCTCGATGTCGGCAGCCAGCGCCTGGCGCAGCCGTTTGAGCATCTCCTCGACGCGGGCCTTGGCTTGCGGCGGGAACTTCTGCTCGACGTACTTCTTGCCCAGGGCGAATCCCAGCGCTTCGTCGGTGGCGGCGACCACGCGTTTCCAGCGGGGCTGAATCTGAGGTGATCCGGTCAGGGTCTTACCGTAGAACCCGAAGTGAGCGTTGACGAATCGCGTCGGCAGCGCCTCGGCCAGTTCGTTGACCAGCACGAAGCGCAGGTAGGTTTTCTGAGCCGTCAGGTTGGTGCCGGCCCACTCGCGGTCGACCACTTTGAAAAACTCCGGGGCGGTCACGTTGATCGAGGTTACCTCGTCGAGCCCCATCTGCTTCAGGTAGGCGGCCCAGTCCCAGTTGGGCGTCAGCGCCTGAAGCTGCTGCAGGTCCATCCGATTGTAGATCGCCTCGGGGTCGCGCATCTCGACGTTGGTTTTCGACGCCTTGGCGAACCGGGTCTCCAGCGCGATCACGGTTTTGGCGTTGGCTCGCGCGGTCGCTTTGTCATCGCCCATCAGGACAAACAGGCTGTTCACGTAGTCGAAGTAGGCCTTGCGGATCTTCTCTGAAGCTTCATCCTGGCGGAAATAGTAGTCCCGGTCGGGCAGACCCAGGCCACCCTGGTGAGCTTCGGCGATCACTTGCGACGAATCACGGGCGTCCTGAGTGCTGGCGAAGTTGAAGTAAGGAGCGATCCCGCGGAGCTGCATGGTCGCCACCTGGGCCTGCAGCTCTTCTTTGCTCTTGATACTGCCGATGCGGGCGAACTCTTCCTCCAGCGGCTTGAGACCGGCGATGTCGATGGCATCGACGTTCATACCCGTGGCGTAAAAATCGCCCAGCTTCTGCTCGTTACTTCCGCTAGCCTGTTTCTCCCGGGCCAGCGTCTCCAGGATCCCCTTCTGGGTTTCCAGGTTACGCTCAGCCAACTCGTTGAAAGTGCCCCAGCGCGGTTTGTCCGAAGGGATCGGGTTCTTCTTCTGCCAGCCTCCGGTAGCGTACTGATAGAAGTCTTGCTCCAAGCGGATGGAGGTGTCGAAATCGGTCTTGTCCAGGCTGCCCTCACCGGGCGCGGCGTAGACGGCAAGAGGGGTGAACAAGGCCGCCATGGCAACCAGAAGGCGATATCGGATCTTCACGTTCGTTGATACTCCAGAAAGTCTAGGGAAAACCGAGGTCCTCCCACGATGCGGCGCACCACAGCGGTTCGCCAGAGGAGACTTTCCCCTGGCAGGGCGGCGCTACGCCTAAACTCTCGGCGGGAGGCTCAACGAACCGTCGACTGACCCGACGACCTGGTTTCAGGACAGGACTTCGAACTCGACCACATGAGCGGAATTGTTCTCGTACCCCTGCGAGTTCCAGCGGGCCGCCTCGGGCTGGACTCGGGACCCGGCCTGGCAATAGGAAGCAACCTTGTAGGAACCCGGAGGCAGCGATAGCCGGAAAGAGAAAGAGCGCCACGCGTTCGGACCCAGCTCTGGACCAAGCTCGACCTGGCGCCGCTGCTCGCCATCGCGCCCCGTAATCACCAGTTCCACGCCGCTGACAGGACCGACCCCGGACCAGGCTTTTCCGTGGAAGGCGACGTCGCCCACCAGACGATCGTCCTGGCGAGGGCGGACTAGAATCGACTTCGGCTGCATCGTCGTCGCGGGACGGATCGGCTCGCTGGGATCGTCGTAGTTGACCAGGTAGTCCTCGACCTGGAAATATCCGTCGCTCGGAACTTCCGAGTATTGAACATGGCTCAGCCACTTGATCGAGGTCATCGCGTAGTAGCCCGGGACCACCAGCCGAAAAGGGGCACCGTGCTTGGGGGTCAGCGCCTCGCCGTTCATGCGCAGGGCCAGCATAGCCTGATGCTGGTGGACTTCTTCGACGGTCAAGCTACGTTCGTAGAGTCCTTCCTTGCCCAGATCGGCGCCCTGGAAGATCAGGTGACGGGTCCCTTCGGCCGGGGGATAGCGCTCGAGCAGGTCAGCCAGCAGAACGCCCTGGAAACGGCCGGTGGAAAGACCGCGAATCCCCCAGGGGGTGCCGCTGGGAACCGGAGCAAATTCGGTCCTGCCGTTGCCGGCGCATTCCAGGGTGACGACCTGTTCGACCTGAGTCATCTCTTCGAGCTGTTCCAGGGTCAAGCGATGGCCGGCCCAGTTCAACTCCGTCGGTGGGTCCGGAAACGGGTTGTGGTTACGGCAGAAGAACTCCTCGGTGGGAGTGACATCGTGCTCGAGTCCTTCCCACGAGGCGTGACGATTCAACGGGTTTTCTGTGACGACATCCGACATAAACGGGCCGTTCGTCGAGCCTTCTCCTCCCCCTTTCCCCTCGGATGGGGGAACCCGAGAGGGCATTTTCTGTTGGAGTGCCCGGCCGGGAAAGGCATCGGGGACCCGGATGCGAACTAGCGGTCCTTGTGCGCCACGTGCGCCAATTCATAACAGGAGTGTGGAAGAAGAATTGACCAACACGGAGACCGTTCAAGGCAACGCCTGGACCATTGAAGACAGTGAGGAGCTGTACCGCATCGAGTATTGGGGGGACCCCTACTTCTCTATCAACGCCGCTGGTCACGTGACCGTGAGCCCGCAGGGCGATCGCGGCGGAGCCCTGGATCTCTACGATCTGATCACGTCTTTGAAACAGCGAAATCTCGAGCTCCCGCTCCTGATCCGCTTCTCCGACATCCTGGAAGACCGCCTCGAGCGTCTGACCTCGGCCTTCTCCCGCGCGATCACTCGCTACAGCTACTCGAACCATTATCAGGGTGTCTTCCCGGTAAAATGCAACCAGCAGCGTCACGTGGTGGAAAGCCTGGTCAAATACGGCTCTAACCACATGTTCGGTCTGGAGGCGGGCTCGAAGCCCGAGCTTCTGATCGCCCTGGCCACCCTGAACTCGCCCGGCGCGCTGATCCTGTGCAACGGTTACAAAGACTCCGACTATGTCGAGACGGCCCTGCTGGCGTCTCGTATGAGTCAGCAAACCATCATCATTCTGGAGCAGACCGAAGAGCTCGACCTGGTCCTGGAAGCCAGCAAGAAGCTCGGGATCAAGCCGTGGCTGGGCGTGCGCGCGAAGCTGAATATTCGCAGCTCCGGGCATTGGGCCAAGACCGTCGGCGACGGCGCCAAGTTCGGCTTGACCGTCCCGGAAATCGTGGAGTGCGTCGAGAAGCTGCGCGAAGCCGGAATGCTGGACTGCCTGCGACTGCTCCATTTCCATATCGGCTCCCAAATTTCGTCCATCTCGACCATCAAGGAAGCGCTTCGGGAAGCCTGTCAGGTTTACGTCGAGCTGGTGAAGATGGGCGCTCCGATGGGGCATCTCGATGTGGGTGGCGGTCTGGCCGTAGACTACGACGGCAGCAAATCCAACAGCCAGGCCTCGAAGAACTACAACATCCAGAACTACGCCAACGACGTTGTGGCGGCCGTCAAGGACGCCTGTTCGACCCACGACATCTCCCAGCCGGTCCTGATCTCGGAAAGCGGTCGGGCCCTCGCCTCGCACATGACGGTGCTGGTGTTCGATGTCCTGGGGGTCAGCGAGGTCACCCGAACCGAGCCGAAAGCGCCCTCGGATGAGGACCACATCATCGTCAAGAACCTGTTCGAGACTCTGCATAGCATCACGGCGGAAAACCTGCAGGAGACATGGCACGACGCCCGCCAGTTCAAGAAGGAGGCGGTCTCTCTGTTTGGGCACGGCTACCTGTCGCTGGCTCAGCGGGCCAAAGCCGAGCGGCTCTTCTGGCAGATCTGCCGAACCTTGCAGCGGGAGTTCCGCCACATGGAAGAGCCTCCCGAGGATGTGGATGAGTTGAACCGGGCCATGGCTTCGATGTATTACGTCAACCTGTCCGTGTTTCAGTCGGTCCCCGACACCTGGGCGATGGATCAACTGTTTCCGATCATGCCAATCCATCGGCTCGACGAAGAGCCCACTGAGCGCGGGACGCTGGCCGACCTGACCTGTGACAGCGACGGGAAGCTCGACCGCTTTATCGACTCGCGTGAGGATCACAAGTCCTTGCTCGAGCTTCATCCGCTGATCCCGAGCAAGAACCCGAACCGACGCTTCGAGCCTTACTGCCTGGGGCTCTTCCTGTCGGGCGCCTATCAGGAGATTCTGGGTTCGCTGCACAACCTGTTCGGCGACGTCAACGCGGTGCACATCAAGATGACTCCCAACGGATACCAGGTCGAGCACGTGGTGAAGGGCGACACCATGCGCGAAGTGCTGTCGTACGTCTCCTACGACGTGGACGACCTGGAAGAGAACATTCGTCAACGCACCGAGCGGGCTATCGAAAGCGGGCGGATGACTCTGCAAGAGTCCCAACTGCTACTTCAGGGCTTCGAGGCCGGTCTGCGCCGCTACACCTACCTGGTCGGCTAGTCCGCAACGGGCCAAAAGAAAAGCCAGGGTGGCTAACACCCTGGCTTTTCTTTTTAAGCGACGAGTCGGTTTAGGGTCCCAACGGGAAACCTAGTGGGTGTCGGCGTAGCCGATCCCCTCTTCCACTTCGTCGAGCGCCTGCTGAGCGAGGCCGATCGCACGCTCGCGATGACCGCCCTTGTTGGGGGTTGCCTGATTCAGGCTCTGGATCGCCTGTCTCAGATGGTTAGCGGCGGCATCCATGTTGCCTTGCTCGGCGATCACCTGACCGGTGAACAGACCGCCCACGAACAGCATGAGACCCACGATACCGGTGCGGAATTTCTTACTCATAATACCCTCCAACATGTTGCATTTAGCATGTAATGATGCCGCGAGGAGTTTTGTCATACGATGTCCCAACCCTGCCTAAGATGCTAGCAGAAACCCGATAGAAACGGTCGCGCTACAAACATAAATTTATCCAAAAAGTCAATAACTTTGGCGAGGTTTTTCTCCAGTTAAGAGGGTCTCGAGGGCCTTGTCCTGAACTCGAAAAGGTCGCGTCCCGTCGCTCCTGTAAGAGAGCTTTACTCCAAGATCCCAGCAAACGGATCGTCTGGACGCGCTTCGTGGGAACAGATCACGCAGGGGGTCATGACGCGGTCATCCGCGCGCATCCTCCTATCGAATTGGGAGAGAGCGCCATGACGCATATCGAATCAAAAGACCTGACTCTTGAGAATCTCTATCGCTGGGAACGGGAAGCGCCACAGCGCCTCTACATGACTCAGCCGATGGGTGGCGGCGCTCTGCGCGAATTCACCTGGGCCAAGACGGCCGACGAGGCCCGTCGTATGGCGGCTCACCTCAAAGGGCTGGGCTTTCCCCCGGGCTCTCGTATCGCCATTCTCTCGAAGAACTGCGCTCATTTCATTCTCAGCGACCTGGCCATTTGGATGGCCGGCTACGTCTCCGTCGCCCTCTACCCTACTTCGAGCCCGGACACCATCCAATACATTCTCGAGCACAGCGAAAGCAAACTGCTGTTTGTAGGGAAGCTGGACCATTTCGATGCCAAGAGCATGGTCCCTGAAGGGATGCCGTGCATCAGCTATCCCCTTTCGCCCCGCACCGACTACGTCAAGTGGGACGACATCGTCGCTGGCACCGAGCCGATCGAAGGCAGTCCGACGCGCGGCATGGACGAGACGGCGCTGTTTATCTACACTTCGGGGTCGACCGGTAAGCCCAAAGGCGTTGAACACACCTTTGGCAGCATCGTGGCCGGCCCGCGCGGCGCTATCGATATTTTCAACATCACCAGCAACGACCGCTTCATCTCGTATCTGCCGTTGGCGCATGTCTTCGAAAGAGCCGTGGTCGAGATGGCCCCGATCCTGGGCGGCTGCCAGGTGTTCTTTGCCGACTCCCTGGACACGTTCGTGGAAGATATCAAACGTGCTCGCCCCACCATCTTTCACTCGGTCCCGCGTCTCTGGCTGAAGTTCCAACAGGGTGTGTCAAAGAAGATGCCAGAGAAGAAGCTGAACATTTTTCTGAAAGTCCCTATCCTCTCGGGGATAGTGAAGAAAAAGATCCTCACCGGCTTAGGGCTTGAACAGACCCGCTTCGCGCTCTCGGGCTCGGCTCCCATCCCTCCTCAACTGATCGAATGGTACCGTCGACTGGGATTGGAACTGCTGGAGGGCTACGCCATGACGGAAGAGTTCGTCTGCTCCCATGTCTCGCTCCCCGGCAAATCCCGGGTCGGATACGTGGGTCATCCGATGCCCGGAGTCAAAGTGCGTATCTCCTCCGAAGGCGAGATTCAGCTGAACACACCCGGTATGATGAAGGGCTACTACAAGCAGCCCGAGGTTACCAAAGAGGCCATTACCGATGACGGCTGGCTGAAGACGGGCGACCGGGGCGAACGCGATGACCAGGGCCGTCTCAAGATCACCGGCCGCGTCAAAGAGCTGTTCAAGACCTCGAAAGGGAAGTACATCTCTCCCGCCCCCATCGAGAACATCCTCAACGCTCACCCGAACGTCGAGATGTCGTGCGTGACCGGGTCCGGCTACCCGATGGCGTTTGCCTTCGTCATGCTCGCCGAATCGCTGCGCCAAGACCTCGATAGCGGAAAGGCCGATAAAGCCAGCGTGGAAAAATCGCTCAAAGAGCTGCTCGATAAGGTCAACAAAAGCGTGGAAGAGTGGGAACGCCTGACCTGCCTGGTCGTTATCAAAGAAGAGTGGACCATCGAAAACGACTTCCTGACGCCCAGTATGAAGCTCAAGCGCGCCACCGTCGACGACCAGTACAAAGACGAGATGGATAAGTGGTCGGAAACTAAGGGTGTGGCCTGGCAGTAGCGCCTCCCCCCTCCCCCAGAAGAAGCCATCGCCGTTGCGGTGGCTTTTTCTCCTCCGTCGCCTACGTCCAAATTGCGACGGTAGACTGACGATTGGCAACAAGGAGCCCAAGTCCGACCCAAAACTTCAACAGAGTTAACATGCTGTTCACATGATCCCCAGGCGATTCCGCTTTGAGAAAACCCCGGCCCGGTATCTTTGGCTCAGAGAGAAGAGCAAGAGAGGATACGAAAGATTATGGCCAGCCAGAGAGACAACAACGTTCCCACCATCGAAAAGTACAACACCGGCCTGTTCTACGGAGCCGGACCGGAAGCGCCTACCCAGCGCACCCACCACACCTACGGCGCCACCTATGCCAACGGCCAGGCCCGCCCCACCTTCGCCCCCCAGGTCCAGGGTGCTCCGGCGGCGGTCCGTCCCGTCGCTGCTGTCGCTCAGTCTTTGCCCGCGAATGTTCGTAACGGGAACTTCAGTCGCGACCAGATCGTCCTCTCGCAAGAGACCCGCGAACTGAACGAAGGCGCCGCCTGGGCTACCGTGGCTCCTACCCAGCGAGCTCAGACCGGGGCCGGCGACAGCGCGGGACCGGCCTATTCGAACGACTTCCGCAACGCTCTCGACGCCCTGCTCAACGGGCTTGGCTCCCCGGTCTAACCCCCTCGGCCCCGCTGCCTCTCACTCTTGCTCGAACAAAGCCCTCCAGCCGGAGGGCTTTGCTGCTATCTGCCCCAAAATCAAATTCCTTGCATCGGCCTGTCGATCCGGGCCCGACCTGGACGACTACCAGACGAAAAGACAATCACCAAGGAGTTCCCCTATGAAACGCATGATTTTCGTTAATATCCATGTCGCCGACCTGACCCGAGCCAGAGCTTTCTACACTGGCCTCGGCTTCACGGTCAACGAACAGTTCTCGGATGACACCGCTGTCGGGCTCACGATCTCTGAAGAGATCCACGCTATGCTCCTGACCGCGGACAAGATGAAAGGCTTTCTTCCGGAAGGCGCCCAGATTTGTGATACGGACAAAGCCCACGAAGTGTTGATCTGCCTCTCCTGCGAAAGTCGTGAAGAGGTCGATACCTTCGTCGATAAGGCTCTCGCTACGGGCGGAACCTCCTTCCAGGACCCCCAGGATTACGGCTTCATGTACGGCCGGGCGATGAAAGACCCGGATGGGCACATTTGGGAATTCATGTACATGGACATGAGCCAGATGCCGACCGAAAGCTAGCTTCAGCTTCGTGCTGGACTAGCGGTCCAGCGCCGCTTTGGCCTGGGTGATCAGGCGGTCGCTTCGATCATAGACGGACACCTCGACCACGTTTTTTCCCTCCACCCAGTTCTCGGGGCCCAGCCTCCAGTCCAGAGCGTCGGCGGTGGCCAGGACCAGATTCCCGTTCAGGCGGAAATAGACTTTAGGGTTGGGCTCGTAAGGCTGCAGCGAGATCCGAAACCAGGAGGCTTGTGCAACCTCGGTCCGCCCTTGGATTTCCCGGTAGGCCAGCCCCGCCGTCGGCTTTCCGGCAGCCAGATAATAGTCTGAGGCCACGGCCCTGGCATAGTGGTTTCGGAGGTCGGCTGGAGCGGTGACCTGGTAGTTGTTCAACTGACGGCTGGGGCTGGCCTGGACCAGGTTGTTCGAATCGTACCAGTTGACCATCTTGACCCGCGGGTAGCGGGTCGGCAGGGTCGCGTAAAGCTGCGAGATTTTGCCCTTGGCAAACGGTGTCATCGGACCAGGCTTCGCCTTGCTCTCTCGACTGGCGGCCCATTCGCCTATCGCTATCGGCTTTCGGGCGGCGTAAAGATCATAGACCGCCTGCAGCTGGTCGGTCGGGTGCACCCTTTCCCCCGGCCGGCTGCGGTCGTTGTCCATGAAGGGGACAGAGTAAAAGTTCACACCGACCCAGTCGACCCACTGGTCCCCGGGGTAGTACGCCTCCAGACCTTCGCGAGGGACCGTGTTGGGACACCACATCACGGCAACCTTCGGAGCCCGCCTGGTCGCCTGATGGATCAAGCGGAACGCCGTCTTATAAGCCTCAGGGTTTCCATGATAGGGCGTCCACTCCCCGTTCATCTCACTGGCGAATCGCAGCATAACAGGATGGTCGAGAGCCACCAGCTCGTCGACAAACTGGCGCAGGTAGGCGTCGTCTCGCACCTGCTCCAGGCTCTTGGGCTCCCAGGCGATATGCACGATAGCGTCCCGCTCTTTGAGATACTCGGCCCAGGCGGTGGGGAAAGGCTGTCCGTAGGAGCGGTACATAAAAAAGCTCGAGTGCCGCTTTTTCATCATCGTGTTGAACTGGTCGACATCGCCGTGGGTTTGGGACCCCTCCATAAACTGCTTCAGGTTGGCGTCCCGGTCGATAAAAGCGCCGATGTAGCAGCCCGACTCGGGCTCGAGACGTTCCATGGCCCGTGACGATTTGGAGGGGACGTCGCTGAGGTAAAGCGACAAACGAGTGTCATACTCTCGGGCTCTGGACTCCTGAGCGAGCGCGGCCTGGGGCAGACCTTTGCTTCGGTAGATCGCTGCCTCTTTACGAAAAGAGGCCACTGCCCGGTTATAGAGATGCAGGGAAAGCGCTTTTTCCCCGGCTTTACGGTAGTCGGAGGCCATACCCGAGGACTCGGCCTGCTCCCAGAGGTTGGAGGCGGCTCGCTCGTCCTGCGGAGAGGGTGCCTGGGCGGGAGGCAAGCGAAGAGCCAGAGTGCTACGGGGGCGAGGTTCGCGAGCGAGATCTGGATGGGCGACCGTCGCTGCCGGCGATGGAGAGGAGTCGGCCGTCGCCGAAGGCGCTGGAGTGGGAGTTGCCGTCCTCAGGACGGGCCGAGGAGGAGAGGGGGACGGCGACGGGCCCGTCCTCGTGGGCTCGGGGATTCGTCGTTCAGGCTCCTTTCCTGGCCCTTCCCCCTGGGAGCAGCCCGAGAGCAGACACAGGCAAAGAGCTACCGACCAGGTGGACCAACGCATCTTCCCTTGTTCTCCTCGTACCCAAATTCCACTTCTCGGAGAAAAGAACAGCGCGAACCGGTAAGGTCCGCGCAGCGGTCTCGGGCTCTGGCCAGGAGAAAGCTCTCTCGGCCTGGGATTCGTTATTTGGAGAACTGAACGAAGAAGCGTCCGTAGTGGCAGTTGGTGCAGACCTTGACAGCGACACCCAGCGACTGAGCGCCTTCGCCAACCGGCAACTTCCCGTTCATGGGAAGGGTCGCCCATTCCCGTTTCTTACACACAGGACAGTCCAGATCGTTGTGCTGCTGGCTGACCTGATCGATGAAGTCTTGCATAGAAGATTTCCTCCCGAACTATACTCGCTGCATGTTTTCCCAGGCCGCCAATTCCCCTTCCTACTAAGCTTGTTCGCACTTGTTCCCTGGGCCAGGAGCACCCCCTGGAACGGACGAACGGCCTCGGGTGAAGATTCTCATGACGGCCGCGCACGGCGGCTTCGGCTCGGAGCAGGTCCCGCTGGGGGGAGGCGCCGCCGTTTTTGAACGCCTCTGCGCGGCCTGGCAAGGCCAAAGCGGGCTAACCTTGCTGGCGGCCGGTGCCGGCCCTCGGGCGCCCCTCGGAACCGACTATACAGTGCTGGCTCCGCCCGCGCGGGAGCCAAGTCGCCTGGGCGTCCTCGAATACGCCCGCTTCTGCCACCGCTTTCAGGACGCCAGCACCGAACTGGCCCTATCCGTGCGGCCCGACCTGGTGCTGGCTCACGATATCTCCGAGGGTCCGAACGTCGAGGAGCTTCACCGGGCGGGTATTCCCGTGGCCACCATTCACCACGTCGATGTGGTCGATATCTTTGGCCGACTCTATATGGGCGGGCTGGTCCCACCCGCCTGGCTAACCGCCGGGTACCGTCGACTGCGCCACCTACCGTGGCCTCCGGTTCTCAAGCTGGTCTTCGAAAAACAAGAGCAGGTGATGAGCCTGGGCTCCCTCAACATCGTCCCCTCCCCCGGCGCCGCCCGTCTGCTCCAAGCCTGCTACCCGCAGGCTGCTTCGGCCACTGAGGTGATCGGCTGGGGCGCTCCCCGGCTGGACTTGGACGACTCCCAGATCGCAGCCCGAGCCCGAGAGCTTCGTCAGGAGGCCAACATCCCGGCCGAACACCAGGTCGTCCTGACCCTTTCTCGTCTCTCCCCGGAAAAAGCTCAGCACCGGCTTCTGCAAGCCGTGGCGCTGGCGGAAGAAGAGGGTCGGGCCCCGTCGAACCTGACCATCGTCATCGCTGGCGCGCCGGCTTTCATGCAGGGCCAGAGTCATGCCAGGAAACTGCGAAAACTGGCCTCGAAACTGCGCACCCCCGTTCACTTCGCCGGCCACGTGGGAGGCCTGGACAAAGCCGGCTGGTACCGAACCGCCGACCTTTTCGCCGTATGCTCGCTCCACGAAAGCTACGGCCTGACGACCCTGGAGGCGATGCAGCAGGGCTGCCCGGTGGTTGCCGTCTCATCTTACGGAACCGAAGCCACGGTCAGCCCCGAAGTGGGGCGCCTGGTGCCCCGCGGGGGAGAACTGGTCCGTCGGCTGTGGGGCGAACTCGAGCTTCTTCTGGGAGACCGAGGCCGGGCGGAACGCGACCGTCTCTCTTCGGCGGCCAGGGCCCGAGCCGAAAGTTTGACTTTCCCGGCCGCAGCATCCCGCATGCTCGAGCAGCTACGCTTATCGGTGCAGGTTCCGGGATAAATCTGCTCCAGCCAAGTCTCCCGCATCACGATTTAGACCTATAGGAGACCAAAGGAATCCCCTAGACGGCGAGGAAGCGGCGGCTCCATGAAAGACAATAACAAACGCTACGGCATCCTGGTTGGTGGTGGTCCCGCCCCCGGAATCAACTCGGTGATCTCGGCGGTCACCATCGAGGCCAGCAAGCGCGGGCACTCCGTCATCGGAATCTATGACGGATTCAAACACCTGATGTCTGGACAGACCGACATCGAATTCCTGACCATCTCCAAGGTCACCCGCATCCACCGCCAGGGCGGCAGCATCCTGCGCACCTCGCGCGCCAACCCGACCAAGAAGGAAGAGCATCTGCGCACCACGGTCGAGACGCTGAAAGATATCGGCATCACGCATCTGGTGACCATCGGTGGCGACGATACGCTCTTCTCGGCCACTCAGGTCGCCGAGTACTCCAAAAAGTACCTCAACTACGAACTCAAATTCTGCCACGTCCCCAAAACCATCGACAACGACCTTCCCCTCCCCCCCGGCATCCGCACCTTCGGGTTCGAGACGGCCCGCTCGGAAGGCGCCCGCATGGTACACACCTACTTCTCTGACGCCCGCGCCACCGGCCGCTGGTTCGTCGTCGTCGCTATGGGTCGAAAAACTGGCCACCTGGCTCTGGGTATCGGCAAATCCGCCTCGGCGACCGTCACCTTGATTCCGGAAGAGTTCCGCGGACGGATCTCCCTGAAACTTGTGGTCGACCTGCTGGCCGGATCGGTCTTCAAACGCCTGGCCATGGGCCGCCCGCACGGCGTCGCCATCGTCGCTGAAGGCTTCCTCGAGTTCATCGACGAGGCCGAACTGGCCAAACTCGTAACCTCGCACCAGTCTATCGAGCACGACGAGCACGGTCACCTGCGCCTGGCCGAACTGAACTTCTCGGATATCCTGAAGTTTGCTCTGAAGCAGCGCCTGGAAGAGTTCGGGATCGACATCCGCGTGGTTGACCAGGAGATCGGTTATGAACTGCGCTGTGTGGAACCGGTGGCGTACGACATCGACTACACTCGCAACCTGGGCTTTGGTGCCGTAAAGTTCCTCGAAGAAGGCAACACCGGCGCGATGATCTCCATTCAGGGCGACCGTTTCGTGCCGCTGACCTTCGAGGACCTCAAAGACCCGAACACCGGCAAGACCCGAGTCCGCGAGGTCGACACCAACTCGCTGTCGTTCCAGATCGCCAAAGAGTACATGATCCGGCTGGAGAAATCCGACTTCGAAGACCCCGAGATGCTCAAGAAGCTTGCCTCGGCGGCCCACGTCTCGAGCGAAGAGTTCAAGAAGCAGTTCGCCTACACCGTCGGCGAGTAGCTTCTCCGGGCTATAGGTCCAACCTGGGCCCCCTACCAAAGGATGCTTTGGTAGGGGGTCTGTTTATCTGCCTGGTGGCAGGGGTGCCGCCCCACTTCGCAAGAAGTGGCCCGCATGTTAAATCTCAAGATCAGCCGCCGAGAAGCCCTGAAGCTCGGCGCTTTCACCTTCGCTGCGATGGCCTTCCCCTTCGCCACGGAAAGCCGAGCCGCGGGAGGGCCGTTCACCCTCCCCCCGCTGCCCTATCCCGCGAACGCTCTTCAGCCGGTCATCGGGGAAGAGACCATGAAGATTCACCACGGGAAGCACCATCAGGCTTACGTGGATAAGCTGAACAAGGCTCTGGAAGGCCATGCCGAGTATCAGACCTGGAGCATCGAGGACCTTCTTCGTAAGCTCGATCAACTCCCGGAAGCGATCCGCAAAGACGTACGCAACCAGGGCGGCGGACATCACAATCACAGCATGTTCTGGGAGAGCATGATAGCCCCCGACAAGGCCAAGTCCAGCAAAGCTTCGCCTAAACTCGCCGAGGCGATCAACCGCGACTTCGGCTCCCTGGAAAAGTTCCAAACCGCCTTCCAGGATGCTGGTGCCGGCGTCTTCGGCTCCGGCTGGGTTTGGCTGGCTGTGGACCCTAAAACGGGTAAGCTGGCTATCCGGACGACCCAGAATCAGGATTCTCTGCTCTTGTCTGGCAACGACGTGCCCCTGCTTGGCAACGACTGCTGGGAACACGCCTACTACCTGAACTATCAGAACAAGCGTCCCGACTATCTGAAAGCCTGGTGGGGCGTGGTCAACTGGGACAAAGTTTCCCAGCGTCACGCTCAAGCCACGAAGTAAGATTCACCCTCTAACGGCCCCGGCTCGGCTCGCTCTGGCGGGCCTCCCGGGGCTGTCCTCTTTCGAGGAGCACGTCGTCGACGCGTCAAACATCGACGGATGAAACTCTACCGTGAAGACACCGGGGGAGATGCCCCTCCCCTCCTTCTTATCGCCGGGCTGGCCAGCGACGCCGTGTCCTGGGTCCTACAGCAAGAGTCGTTGTCGGCTCGACACCGACTCTTGATCTGTGACAACCGGGGGATGGCTCGTAGTCCAGGCTCCGACGGCCCGTTCAGCATCGCCGATATGGCCGGTGACATCGTCGAACTGTTAGACGATCTGGAAATCGAGCGAGTTCACCTGGTGGGACACTCCATGGGGGGTGCCGTCGCGCAGCACCTGGCCATCACGTTCCCCGACCGGGTCGACCGCCTGATCCTGGCCTGCACGTTCTCACGCCTTGGAGGTCGTTCCCTTCCCGTGATCGAGAGTTGGGCCCGAGTGCTGCAACTGGGCGCAGATAGCGAGACCCTGGGCTGCTGTCTTTTTCCCTGGCTGTACACGGAAGCGTTCCTGGCCACGCCCGGAACCCTGGACGCTTGCCAGAGAGCGCTAGCCGCCCACCCGTACCGACTTGATGCTGACGTGGTCACCCAGCAGGTCGCGGCTCTCCGAGGTTTCGATTCGACCCACCTGCTGCATCGTATCTCGGCCCCGACGCTGGTGCTGGCGGCCGAGCAAGACCTGCTGGTCTCTGCCGACTCGAGCCGGGAACTGGCCGAAGCCATCCCGGGGGCGCGTCTTCAAACGCTCCCCGGGACGGGCCATTCCTGTATGCTCGAGACACCGGACCTGTTCAACAGGGCCGTGCTCGCTTTCACCGCGACGGAATAGCGATCTAGAGCGGAATGTTGCCGTGTTTCCGGGAGGGCGGGGTGACCCGCTTCCCGCGCAGCGTGCGCAAGGTATCGATCAAGCGACGACGGGTCTCTTTGGGCTCGATGATATCGTCGAGGAAACCACGAGACGCCGCCACATAGGGGGAGGCGAAGCGGCGCTTATAGTCCTCGACCAGCTCAGCTCTTTTCGCTTCGGGGTCTGGGGCTTCCGCCAACTCGCGTCGGAAGATGATGTTGATGGCACCCTGCGGCCCCATGACCGCGATCTCGCCGGTGGGCCAGGAGAAGTTAGCGTCCGAGCGGATGTGCGAAGAACACATCACGTCGTAAGCACCGCCGTAAGCCTTTCGTAGAATCACGGTCACCTTGGGCACCGTCGCCTCGCAGTAAGCGTAGAGCAGTTTCGCGCCGTGGCGAATGATACCGCCGTGCTCTTGTTTGACGCCCGGCAAGAAGCCAGGCACGTCCACCAGAGTGACCAGCGGGATGTTGAAGGCGTCGCAGAAACGGACAAAACGAGCCGCCTTCTGGGAGGCTTCGATGTCGAGCACCCCGGCCAGAACCGCCGGATTATTCGCCACGATGCCGACGGGACGACCTTCCAGGCGGGCAAACCCTACCGCGATGTTGCCCGCCCAGTCCGCCTGCACGGGGATGAAGATGCCGTCGTCTACCACTTCGGCGATCACTTTGGTCACGTCGTACGGCTTGTTGGGATTGTCCGGGACCATCGCCTCGAGGCCCTTGCACAGGCGGTCGGCAGGGTCAGCCAGCGAGCCCAGAGGGGCGTCATCGAGGTTGTTCGAGGGCAGGAACTGCAAGAAGTCTCGCAGGAAGCGCAGGCACTGAGCTTCAGAGTCGAACGAGAAGTGGTTCACACCGGACTTGGTGGCGTGAGTGTCGGCCCCGCCCAACTCTTCGAAGGTGACCTCTTCGTTCGTCACCGTCTTGATGACGTCAGGCCCGGTGATGAACATATGCGACGACTCTCGCACCATGAGCACGAAATCCGTGATGGCCGGCGAGTAGACGGCGCCGCCCGCGCAGGGTCCGAGGATAACCGAAATCTGCGGGATCACACCCGAAGCGCGAGTGTTCCGGTAGAAAATTTCGGCGTAGCCGCCGAGCGACTCGACGCCTTCCTGGATGCGGGCACCGCCGCTGTCGTTGAGGCCGATCACGGGAGCGCCGTTCTGCACCGCAAGATCCATGATCTTGCAAATCTTCTGAGCGTGAGCCTCGCCCAAAGCGCCGCCAAAGACGGTGAAGTCCTGAGCGAACACATAGATGAGTCGACCATG
>JAEXNA010000011.1 GCA_023447635.1 Vulcanimicrobiota bacterium
GAGCCAGGATCAAACTCTCCGTCTGATTTGGCTTGAGACAATCAAGGCGCTAAACCCTGACCATCTTTCAGTTTGTCGGTCTCGAATCAACGAGCCGACGCAATTTACAATCACAGCACCGAAGTGCGTGAATGTCAGTTGCTCCGCATAAAATTGGCATTTGGTGCACGAATCATAAAGATTCGTGCTCGTCATCATTATCCAGTTGTCAAAGACCGCTGCCGCGAGGAACTTGATTCCTCTTGGCGTTGCGTCCGAGGGGCGAGTGCCCGTCGGCGTAGGTAGGACTATAGCGACCGCCCCCAGGGGTGTCAACCCTCAAATTTGTCTTTTTTGTTACCGCCTCGTCAGGCCCCCAAACCCGCATCAAATCTAGGTTCCAGCACACTCGACGAGCCCTCTGCCCAGCGTTCCGACGAAAAGAAAGTTATCCACAGGCTGCGGCTCCGACTCCAGCGCACCGCCCTCCCCTCTCCCCTTCTTCTGGCTCACCCGAGCCCTCTTAGCCGGCCCTCTGGCGCTCTCCCCGGCAGGTGGGGCCTGAAGCTCAAGGGAACCGATCCCCTATGTTTTTCCCTCAATATAGACCGCGCCGTCTGAGAACAAGCCAGACCCTGCGCGATATGGTCCGCGAGACCGTGCTGACCCCCAACGACTTCGTACTCCCCCTCTTCCTGGTTCCCGGCAAGAGTGTGCAGAACCCCATCTCCTCCTTACCCGGAGTCTTCCATCTCTCCGTCGATATGGTGGTGCCTTACCTGAAACCGCTGGTCGACCTGGGTCTGCGCTCGGTCATCCTCTTCGGACTGCCGGAACACAAGGATGAAGACGGCAGCTCGGCCTGGGATGCGGAAGGCCCCGTGCAGCGCGGTATCGCCGCCGTCAAGGAAGCGTTCCCTCAGATGCTGGTGATGACCGATGTCTGTCTCTGCCAGTACACCTCGCACGGTCACTGCGGCGACCTGCACGCGGACGGCAAAGTCGCCAACGACACTTCCATCGAACGCCTGGCCCTGGTCGCCCTGTCTCACGCTATCGCCGGTGCCGACATCGTGGCGCCGTCGGACATGATGGACGGACGAGTCTGGGCCATCCGGGAAACTCTAGAGAGAGCCGGCTACCAGGACGTGGCCATCATCAGCTATGCGGTCAAATACGCCTCGGCGTTTTACGGTCCGTTCCGGGAAGCGGCGGACTCGAAGCCGGCTGCAGGCGACCGGAAAAGCTACCAGATGGACCCCGCCAACCGCCGCGAAGCGATGCGGGAAGCCCGCCTGGACATCCACGAAGGCGCCGACATGCTCATGGTCAAGCCGGCCCTATCCTACCTGGACATCATCGCCGACCTTCGACGCGAGACCGACTACCCCATCGCGGCGTACCACGTCTCGGGCGAGTACTCGATGGTCAAGGCCGCTGCCGAGCGGGGATGGATCGACGAGAAGGCCGTCACCCTCGAGGTTCTGACCTCGATGAAGCGGGCCGGCGCCGAGCTCATCCTGACCTACGCCGCCGCTGACGCTTGCCGCTGGCTGAAGGAAGGATGAGCCGAGTCGCCATCATCGGGGCGGGCGTCGCCGGACTGTCGGCAGCGCGACGGCTGAAGGAAGGTGGGGTGGAGGCCAGCCTCTTCGAGGCTGGAAGGCGCCCCGGAGGGCGCGCCAGCACTCAGAAGCAGCACGACCGCCAGTTTGACCACGGCGCTCAGTACCTGACGCCCCATTCCCGACGCTCGGCCGTGCTTTTCTCGGACTGGCGAAAGGCGGGCTGGATCAACCGCTGGCCGGCTCTGGCTTACGAGCTCCCCGAACGAAAGAAGATCGACAGCAGCTCCTGGCACGTCCCCTCCCCCAGCATGGCGACTCTCACCGAGCGCCTGGGTCAGGGGCTGTCCTGCCAGACCAAGTGCACCGTCACTTCTATCGAAGGCCAACCCGGCGAGCGCTACCTGGTCACTAGCAACGAGCAGCGATTGGGCCCTTTCGAAGTTGTCCTGTGCGCCCTACCGGCCGAAGCGGCCCAGGCGCTGATGACCCCGTTCGCCGAACTGGCGAATCTGGCCGCTCAGGTGACCAGCCGTCCGTGCCTGGCCACCATGGTCATGTTCGAAGAAGAGGTCATGGTCGACTTCGAAGCGGCCTACCTGTCCGACGGCCCTCTGGCCTGGGTCGTCCGCGACTCTTCCAAGCCGGGTCGCCCCAAAGGAGAGTGCTGGGTCTTACACGCCACCGAAAGGTGGAGTCGGGAACAGCTATCGACTCCGGCCGAGAAGGTGGCCTCGTTGATGCTCTCGGCTTTTGCCCAGCTCTCTCCTATCGAGCTTCCCGACGTTTCGTACTGCCGCTCGCACCGCTGGCGTCACGCCCTGCCGGAAGCCCCGCTGGCGCTGCCGTTCTGCTTTGATGATCAGCTGAAGGTGGGCCTGGCCGGCGACTGGTGCAGCTCGGGGAGCGTCGACGCCACCTACTGGAGCGGTCACGACCTGGCCGAGGCCGTCTTGCGCTCGCTATCGCCCTAGCCGCAATACCCTCGACGAAGAGAAAAAGCCCCCGAGCTACTCGGGGGCTTTTTCTTCTGTTCTATCCGGGCTTCTTGTCGCCGCGATGGCGACCCTTGTGCTTCTCGCGGAACTCGGCTTTCTTGGCTTCCATTTTCGCCTGCTGCTCGGGAGTCAGCACGGCCATGATCTGGCTGTGGATGTTCTCGCGCTTGCTCTTGATCTGCTCGCGGTAAGATTTCAGCTGCTGCTGCTGGCCCTCGGAGAGGCCGAGCTGAGCCCACTGCTCCTTACGCTGCTCGCGCGTCATCCGCTCTCCCCCGGCCTTGCGCTGCTCACGCCAGGCTTTCATCTGGGCCTGCTGTTCGGGAGTGAAGGTGGCTTTCATCTGCTCGTGCAGGCTCTTCATCTCGCCGGCGTTGGACTCTTTGATCGCCTTGATCCGGCTGACCTGGTCGGCGGTCAGACCCAGTTCGGCCTGCATCTTTTCCATCCGCTGAGCGTGGTTGGCGCCCCGATGTCCAGGGCCGCCTCCCGGGGCGGCGGTGGCCGCTCCACCGAGGGCGAGGGTCGCGACAAGGCCGGCGGTAGCGAGGGCGAGGGTGAAGCGTTGGGTTTTGAATTTCATTATCGAGGTCTTCCTTTCGGTCGTTTCTACACCCTTAGACTAACGCGGCTGACTGAAGTCTTGCTTCCCGCATTCTTAAGTTTTTTTAAGCAGTACCGTGAAGGTCGTCCCCTGTCCCAGGGTGCTCTCGCAGGACAGCTCTCCTCCGACTTCCTCGACCAGCGCCTGGACGATAGCCAGCCCCAGACCGAAGCCGCCCTGCTCGCGCGAGCGACCTTCGTCCATCCGATAGAAGCGCTGAAAAAGTTGGGGCAGCTTGTCGGCTGCAATCCCAGGGCCCCGGTCAACCACCTGCAATCTCAGGCTACCGCCCTTGAGTTCCTGGAGCTTGACCTCGATGGGCTGGCCGCCGGCGTGATTGGCAGCGTTCTCTACCAGGTTACGAACGATGCGGGCAAAGGCGTCCGAGTTCACCAGCCAGCTGACGTCGCCGTCGAGTTCGGCGCGAAACTCTTGTTGAGGGAAGAGGACCCTGAGCGTGGTCAATTGCTCTTCCACCAGGCGGGCCAGCATGCGCTGCTCCCTTTTCCCGGAACGGCGGGCCTGGGCTCGTGATAGGACGAGCAGGTCGGAGACCAGCGTCCCCATCCGGCCCGCCTCGGCTTTGGCCACGGACAACGCCTGCTGCCGATCCTCGGGACTCATCTCCGGACGCGACTCGACCAGTTCGAGCATGCCGGAAATCGCCGTGAGGGGAGTCTTGAGCTCGTGCGAGGCGTCGGCGACAAAGCGGCGATGGGCCTCCAGAGCGCCTTCCACCCGATACCCCATCTGGGTGAACGAGTCTTGCAGAGACGACACCTCGGCGATGTTCGACTTATGCAGCTCCTCGAAGCCGTTCACTCCGAGGCTTCCTCCGCCCAGCCGCTCGGACCAGGCGCGCAGCTCTTCGAGCGGGCCGACAATCTTGCGGACAAGTTGCCGTACCGCCAGCGCCGCCAGCCCCAGCACCAGGGCCATGATCATAATCTGGTAGTTGACCTGTCGGCGAACGATGCGCAGATAGGGCGACCAGCGACGGGCCACTACAATCTGGTCGTATTCGGGGTAGTCCAGGGTGTGCGAGAGCACCTGCCAGCGGTCGCCCCGATGCTCGATCAGATGCACTCCGTCGGATAACCCTTCGAAGGTGCGGCCCCAGTCGTCGAGATCGCCCTGGTCCTCATCGCCGAGCACCACGTCGCCCTGCTTGAGCAGATAGACTTCCCCGCGGCCCTGGTTGAAACGACGGAAGCCGCGAGAGGCGAAGCCGGGAAGCCGCTCGGTACGCCGCTTCTTTCCTTCTTCAGGACTCTCGTCCGGACGCGGCGCCAGAAAGCGCTCGACCGGAATGGCCATCGCCTTGAGCTCGTCAGCGCCCGAGCGCCAAAGATAACCGCGCGTCATCGTGGCCACGCCAGCGGCAGAGAGAAGAAGCGAAGCAAAAAGGATCAGGACCAGCCCCGCCGTCAGGAGCTTCTGAAGGCCTATCCTTCCCACGCGTAACCCACCCCGCGCACGGTGCGGATCATCTTGCGGTTATGATCTCCAAGCTTCTGGCGCAGGGCGCTGACGTGAACTTCCACCGTGTTGGTGAAACCGTCGAAGTCCGTGCCCCAGAGGTGGTCCACCAGTTCATCCTTCGAGAACACCCGTCCCGTTCTCGAAGCCAGGAACTCGAGCAGTTCGAACTCTTTAGGGGTCAGCTCCAGCTCCTGCTCGCCCAGAAACACGCGGCGGCGGGAGCGCGAGATCCGAAGGTCGCCCGTCACGATGTCGCCCGAAGTGTCCGGGGCAGGAGCTCCTGTCTTGGGTCGTCGCAGCAGGGCTCGCACTCGAGCCACCAGCTCCACGAACTGGAACGGCTTGGGCAGATAGTCGTCGGCGCCGTGGTTCAGCCCCTCGACCCGGTCCTCGACTTCGCCCAGGGCCGACAGCAGGAGGACCGGAATGGACCGAGTCTCCTTGATCTGCGCACACAGGCTCAGGCCGTCGCCGTCGGGCAGCATCCGGTCGAGCACGACCAGATCGATCTCTTCTTCGGCCAGCTTCTTGCGCGCCTCGGCGCAGCTGGCGGCGGTAACATAGGAAAAACCTTCGTATTTCAGGCCGAGACCGACATAGTCGAGGATCGACTTCTCGTCGTCGACGACTAGCAGTTTGGCGTTTTGACTGGGATCGCTCACAAGGGAGAAATTTCCAACCCTTTTCAGGCTAACCCTCTACCTTAAGCATATGCTTATGAATCCCCACCCTAGGAAGGTGCGCTAGACTTTTCGAACCCAGCCGGACTCCATCTGAACTTCTAGCGTAGTCTGCCCCAGGCGCACGGTCTGTCCCGGCTGAAGCGTCTCTTCCTGAACCTTGCGGCCGTCCACGAAGGTGTCGTTGGTTCCCGAGAGGTGCTTCAATTGAGGAGCGCCCGGGTTGGCGAAGCTAAGCTGAGCGTGCGTCCGGCTGACCGTCTTGTCGATCAGCGTCCAGCGCCGACTTTCGGGCGGGTCGTCCGGTAGAGTGCTCTCGATGCGCCCGATCAGCGTGACCCCGGGCTCGAGAGTGAAAGAGCGACCCAGGTCGGGTCCGTCGGTGACCATAAAGCTGTACTCAGGCATAGCCGCGCCTCTTCGCAGCGGGAAAGAACTCTCCTACTCCTCGACCGAGAGCCCACCTTCGACCTCGGGAAGCGCCTCGCCCGCCCAGACCGGAAGCCGCCCCGCCCCGTAGTAGCGAGTGGCGAAGTAAGAATCATCCAAACTGTCCTCGACCACCCCGCGCGAAGACGAGGCGTGAAGGAAGCGGCGACCGGCCGTGTAGATACCGACGTGGCTCACTCCCGTTCCATCGGTATTGAAAAACACCAGATCGCCGGCCTGCAGTTCGTTCACCTGCACTCGAGAACACGCTTCGTACTGCGCGTCCGCTAAACGAGGCACCTGATGGCCGCCCAGACGGAACACCTCTTGCACGAAGCCGGAGCAGTCCCAGCCGTTCGGATCGACCCCTCCCCATTTATAGGGGACGCCCAGGAACTCTCGCCCGACCTCGATCACGCGGTCGGCCGTCTGCGGCTGCCAGGAGCCGATCACCAGTTCTCCGACCGGGGCCCAGGCGCGTCGGTTGTCGGGCAGTCGGACTTCGACCCAACTCCCGGTCAAAGCGGGCGCGGGTCGGCGGGGAGCGGCCGAGCCGTACGCCTCGACCGTGGAAGGAGCCGACACAGCGGTCTCGCTGGCCGTGGCCACCGCGACCGGAGCGGGCTCTGGCGCCGTCCAGGCGGGCTTCTGTGCTCTCGGTAGCAGCAGCACGTTGCCGGGCAGCAGAGTGTTGTCGGTGAGGTCGTTGGCCTGGCGCAACTGATCCACGCTGATGCCGTAGCCTTTCCCGATGCGCCACAGCGTCTCGCCCGAACGGACGGTGTGGGTCGGCCAGCGGCGGTCGGGCGCGGGCACCACGATGGTGTCGCCTTCGGACCAACTTGCCCCAGGGTTGGCCTGGCGAAGCCGCTCTTCGGAAAGTCCGTAAAGCCTGGCCAGAGACACCAGGTCCTCGTCCGCCACCATCACGTGACCGACCGCGCCGCGAGGCAGCGTCGGTCGAGCATCTTCAGCGGAAGCGGCGGTCCAGAAAAGGGAAGCGGCAAGGGCCGAAGCCAGGGCAAAATGTCTCACCTTAGCAGTTTACCCCGTAGCGCGAGCCCTCCCTGGTGGGAAAGGGCGCAAAGGGCCTACTGCCCCCAGGGCTTCTTGAAGAACCCTTCCGGCCTGGCTCCCGGATTGGGGGTGGGAGCGGGGGCCGGAGTGGGAGCCGGCGACGGGGCCGTGGGTGGGGCCAGCGGCCAGGTCGGAAGGTCGAAAATCGGAACCGGAGCGACCGGGGAAGGCGGAGCCGGAGGGATCGGCCGGGCGACCGGCGGAGCCGCTGGACGGCCCTCGGCAAGGAGAAACTCCTGCTCCATCTGGTCGACCCAGCGTAGCGCCTGGTCGACCTGCTGGGTCACTTCCCACTGATGGCGGGCGCCCCGCTCCGAGGCGCGGTCGATGTCCTGGAACGGGTTGTCCAGACGCGAGGTGGTCTGGTCTAACTCTCGGGCGTTGCGTCGCTTTTCGTCGACTCGGGCCTGCCAGCGCTCGCGGAACCGCTGCCCCCTCCAACCGCCTCCGTTGTGATGGCGATCGCGACGGCGCGGACCGCCGCGATGCCGCCAGTTCCCGTTGCGTTCGGGCCGTTTGCCAAGTTCGGTGGCGTTTTCCAGCACCGCCTCGAGTTCGCCACCGACTCCGCTGATGCTGCGGTCGATCTCGTTGGTGCTGTGGGCCGCGTAATCTTCTTCCCGCTGGGCCGAATCGATAGCGTTACGGAGAAGCCAGGCCGTGTTGCTGGGCATCCCCAGCGCCTCCGCCTCTCGGCGGGCATTGCTCAGAGCATCGGCAATGGTGGGGTCGGCTTCGAAAAGAACATCGAGGTCCTCCACCACCTGATCGTGGTGGGTGACTACCTGAAGCAGGCTCTCCTCGGCTCGCTCGCTGGCGCCGTTGATAGCCCAGTGGCGGTTGGAAAGCCCCGACTCGAAGACGTCCTTCGAGACGGTTCCTAAAAGCGAAGCCGCTTGCTCGGACCCTTTCTCGACCTTGCCGAAGGCGTCCCGGGCCTGGCCGGACATCGCCCTGGCCTGGTGCAGATGGCCACGGATGGTCTGCAGGCGGTCGCGAACGTTCACGCGGCGCTCCAGAAGGCTATATGGCGAAGGGTTGGCATGGATCGAGGTCTCTTCTTGTCGACCATAGTACCAGTCCACCTTGAAAAAGTCATGAACTGTCCCATTTTCGTGGGGAGGGAGCCGTCGCGAGGGCTGGGAATCCGCACGGAATGAGCTTTCCGACGGATACGGCGAGAGACCCTCACCCCTGGACCCTCGAGCCCGGACGGGTGTTCCTCAACCACGGCTCCTACGGGGCCTGCCCCCGACCGGTCTTACAGCTTCAGCAAGAGATCAGGGATCAGCTCGAACGCTCGCCGTCCGACTTTATGGCTCGCCTTCCCCGGCGCCTGGAGGCCGCCCGGGAAGAAATGGCCGAATTTCTTCAGGCCCGCCCCGAAGAGCTAGCCTGGACCCCCAACGCCACCTCCGGAGTCAACGCCGTGCTGCGCTCGTTGCCCTGGCAGGCGGGACAGGAGATCCTGACCACCGACCACGTCTACAACGCCTGCGGCAACGTCTTGGACTACCTGGCCGAAACCTCGGGGGTTCGAGTGGTCCGGGTCGCCCTACCCTTCCCGGATCCCGGAGACATCTGCGGCCAGGTGCTGGGCGCCGTCACTCCCGCCACTCGGCTGGCCCTGCTCGACCACGTGACCTCGGCCACCGCGCTGGTGCTGCCGATCGCCGAGCTAGCGGGCCGCCTGCGGGACCGAGGGGTCAAGGTCCTGGTCGACGGAGCCCACGCGCCCGGAATGCTGCCCCTCGACCTCTCCCACCTGGGCCAGGCCGGGGTTAGCTTCTACAGCGGGAATCTGCATAAGTGGTGCTGCGCGCCCAAAGGCTCGGGCTTTCTCTGGGCCGCTCTTGCGGACCAGAGGGGCCTGCACCCCAGCGTGATCAGCCACGGTTACAACTCGCCTTCCCCAAGGTCTCGCTTCCTGGAAGAGTTCGACTGGTGCGGCACCTTCGACCCTTCGGCCTGGCTGGCGGCCCCCGCCTCGATTCAGCTTCTCGAAGAGCTGTTCCCCGGCGGTTGGGAAGGGCTGAGAGGGCGCTGCCGCGCCCTGCTGTTGGAGGGAAGAGAGGTCCTGGCGGCCGTGCTGCCCGAGCAGAGCCTGAGCGACCCCGCTCTGTTGGGCCAGATGGCTTCTCTGCAGCTTCCTCCCGCCGCTGACCCACCGCGCCTGTTCCGCGAACTCTACGATGAGTTCGGCATCGACGCCATGCTGACGTCCTGGAACGGACGCCCCTTACTGCGCCTCTCCGCCGCGCCCTACAACAGCTTGACCGACTATCACGCCCTGGCGGCGGCGCTTCGGCATCTGACCGCCCGCCACCGCTGGGACGACCTCGAGGAGACTCCGTGAAACTGCGCCTTCTGACTTTCAACCTGCGCTACGACGTGGCTCATGACGGACCCAACCGATGGCCTCACCGGAAAGCGCTGGCTTTGGACCTGGTCCGCCGGTTGGACCCCGATATCGTTGGCTTTCAAGAAGCGCTTCCCCATCAGCGCTGGGACCTGGAGCAGGGGCTGCCCGGCTATCGGATGGTAGGACGGGGCCGGGAGAGCGACGCCGGTGGCGAGCAGTGCACCCTGGCCTTCAAGCCTTCTATCGAACTGCTGGACTGCGAGACGTTCTGGCTTTGCCCCACCCCGGACGCCCCTGGCTCGGTGGGATGGGACGCCATGCTGACGCGAATCTGCACCCGAGCCAGGCTCCGTGTGCAGGGCCAGGAGATCAGCGTCTTCAACGCCCACTTCGACCATTATGGCCCGACCGCGCCCGGCCACAGCGCGAAGATGCTGCTCGAGCGCATGGAAGGGCTGGACCATCCTCATCTTCTGATGGGCGATTTCAACAGCACTCCAGATTCGGAGGCGCTGACGATTCTGCGAAGCCGACTGAGAGACAGCTTCGGCGAACAGCACCCCGGGGACCGTCGCGGGACCTATCACGAATTCGGAACCCTGGCGAACCGGACCCGGATCGACTATCTGATGATGAGCCCGCACTGGACCATCCTGGACTGCGACATCGTGGGTCAGGACGAAGGGCCCTACCCCTCGGACCACTTCCCCGTGCTGGGTGTCTACACTCTTTAGTGAGACATCGGCAGGTCTTCGAGCGGCGTGATCGGGACGCCCTCGTAGAGAAGCTGAAACGGGATGGTCTGGGTGATCAGGTCGGTGCCCGGTCGAACCACGTCGAAGTGCAGATGGGGCCCGTTCGAATAGCCCACGTTGCCGGAATAGCCGATCAGGTCGCCCGTCTCGACCCAGTCGCCCAGGGACACGGCGGCTCCGTTTTTTCTCAGGTGCAGGTAGCGACTCATGGTCCCGTCCTGGTGGGCGATGATGACGTGGTTGTCCCTATCCCGTAATTCTGTGCGCCAGCCTCCCTCCCAATACTCGTCGCGGACGTAGCAGACCAGGCCGGACCTGGCCGCGTGGATCGGCGTCCCTTCTGGCATGGGAAAGTCCACCGCGTAGCGGTCCTCGCCGCTATGGGACCTGGTCCCGTCAAAGGCTTGTCCTGTGGTAAAGGTCTGGCCCTGGGCCCAGGGCAGCTCGAACGGCTGGGTCGCCTCGCGGACGCGGTAGCTACCGAAGTTGTAGCGGTAGGTCCAGCTGTACTTCCAGGCTCCCGGTCCGGCGGCGTGAAAGAGCGGCCCTTTGACCTTTCCTTTAGCGGGAAGCTCGATCAGATCGCTGGGCCCCTCGACCGCGGTGTTGTTGAGCTTGAGGTTGAGCTTGATGGTCACCGGAACGGCGCAGGTATTGGTGAACACGATCTGCTCGTAGCCGTTGAGCTTCTCCTTACGATATGAGACCGGGTCGGCCAGGATCTCGGCCCAGCTAGCGCCCCAGAGCTGCAGCGCCAGGAAACAGCTGCTCAGAAGAATTCGAGCGCGGGAGCTCACCCTTTACCTGGTCCGCCCCAGGACGTCGCGGAAGAACTGCCAGACTTTGCTGCTGGCGGGTAGCTCGAGGTCGTCGAGGCGCACGGTTCCGGCCACCTCCGGGCCCAGTCGCTGGGTCGGCGCCTCGGAGATCCGCTCCCGCTCGATCGCCCCGGCATCGTGACCGAGTGCGATCAGTCGGTCGAGTTCATCGCGGTCCAGCCACACTCCACCGCAGGTGCCGCACTGGTCGATCTCGACCCCCTGCCGCTCGTAGACGTTCAGAGCCAGATCGCAGTCGAGACACCGTCTCTCGGCTCTTTTGACCTCTTTGGGCATGAGCAGGTCGCGCGCCTCGGCCACGGTCTGCGGCCGGTCCTGAAGTCGCACCGCCATCAGCGTCAGGATGGCCTCCCACAGCTCTTGACTGACCGTCGGGTTCACCTCGCGCGGGTCGAGCAGCGGCTCTTTGGCGGCGATGGCTCGCTGGGCTGCCGGGGCGGGCGGGATGCCGGACAACAGATAGTAGAGCGTGGCCCCGAGCGAATAGAGATCGGTGGCCGGACCGGTGCGGGCAAAAGCGGTTTGCTCGAGCGGGGCGTAGCCGTCGGTCCCGACCCCGCGGACGATCTCTTGCGTGCCGGCGCCGACCCCGCTCATTCGCTTGGCCAGGGAGAAATCGACCAGACGAAGTCGCCCGTCGCGTCCCAGGATAATGTTGGACGGCTTGAGGTCGCGCACCACGATGATGGGGTCGCGACTGTGCAGGTACGACAACACGTCGAGCATCTGCGAGCACCAGGCCAGCACGCGGCGGGCGGCGATGGTTTTGGGCGCAGCTTCCACCACCTCACTCAGGCGCAGCCCTTCCACCATCTCGCAGACCATGACGGGGAGACCTTCGTGCAGGAAACAGTCGTGCACCGCCAGCAGGTTGGGGTGGCTCAGCGCCGCCAGGATGCGGGCTTCCAGCGCCACTCCCTCAATCTGCTGCTTAGCCGCCTCGGGATCCTCATGCACTTCGCTGAGGGTCTTGATGATGATGGAAAGTCCGAGATTGGTTTGGCGTCCCTCGTAAACCCGAGAGGTGCTGCCCGCCGTGATCTCGCGAAGGACCCCGTAGCGCCCTTCCAGGACGATGCCAGACTTCAAAGTGGTGTCGACGATCATACGGACAGGCCCCTCCACATACTGCGGGGATTCTGCGAGGCGCTTTAGGCTCCCTCTGCCTCGGCATTCGGGGATTTGCCAGACTTCCCGTCAACAATCCAGTAGGTCTGTTTGTGACCCCGCGATTCAAAGAGAGCCCGCGTCTGTTCGGCCTCTTCGAGCGACTCGAAGCTTTGCATGGGGAACTTTTGACCGTTGTCGTCTAATCGCCAGAGATGCCAGCGGTACTCCATAGCCTATCTCCTCTAAAAACAAAACCGGCCACGAGGGGCCGGTCTTGCTCAAGCGTCCTGAGGTTGGTCTTAACGACCTTCCTTGCGGAGTCTCTTCTTGCGTTCTCTGCGCTTGGCATCGCTGGGCTTCTCATAGTGAGCACGGCGGCGCAGCTCGGCCATCAGGCCGGACTGGTTGCAAAGTCTGCGGAATCGACGAAGGGCGCTTTCCAGAGTTTCGTCATCACGAACTACGGTTTCCATATTGTTATGCCTCCCTTCTCAGCTCCGGACGACTCTTCTTAGGAAGACTCCGCGACGGGATGTCCGAACTTGTGCGATATGGTAGCCTAAAAACCCGACCGTGGCAAGGGTTCCCCCTTGCCACAGCCGTTTATTCCTTGCTGATCAGCTTGCCCAATTCGGGGCTATCGCTCTTAACCAGCTGCGAGACGGTGGCGCCGTTGACCGAAGCCACGATGATGTCGCCGATCTCGGTGTTCACTTCAGTAAAAATCCCCAGCCGCTTCATGCCCTGGGTTTGCGCCTGGTTATCGTCCGTCGGGGTGACATAGTGCACCGAGTCGGCCTTGTAGCGATGGATCAGGAACAGCTGAGCCAGCGCCATCAAGCGCTTCTGACGGTAGTCGGGCAGGGTGGTCTGGTCGCGCACGGACAGAATGTGGCGGCCGCGACGGTCCTGGATGTGGGCGAAGACGACGCTGGCCACTTCGGCGTTGGCTCCGTCAAGGATGGTGAGCGCCACCAGGTCCGAGCCAGAGCGGTGGGGCCGCATCTGAGCCCGTAGCGTGGTCCCGCCGTTATACTGGCCGGACCAGGCCTTGAGCCAGCCTTCGAGCACCTTGGGTGGCACCTCGGTCTGTACCAGATGCTGAGACTGCGTGCTGCCCTTGCCCATCGCTTTGGTCGAGGCCGTGCGTCCCGAAGAGGCCACAAGGGCGCCATCCATGCGCGGGCCGCCCACGTACGACTGCGGGGTCTTGTAGGGCGATTCGAGCAGCCGGAGCTTCCGCTGCAACTGGGCCAGCGCCAGCATTCCGTCGTTGAGGAGCGAGGTGGTGAACTCTTCTGCCGCCAGCCCGTCGACCTGGTGGCCGCCGTAGGTGATGAAGTTGAAGACGTAGCCCAACTTGCCCAACTCGGCGGGGAAAGCGGTCATCTCTTCGTCGGTCATCCCGGTCGTGTCCCAGTTGAAGGACGGCGAAAGGTTGTAGGCCAGCATCTTGTCCGGATAGACCTCGTGGATGGCAGTAGCGAACTGACGAGCGTACTCGAGATCCGCCGTTTTGGTCTCCATCCAGATGATGTCGGCAAACGGCGCTACGGCCAGCGACTTGGCGATGGCGTACTCGATGCCGCCCTTGACCTGGAAATAGCCGTCGGGCGTTCTGGCGGCCTTCGGGTCCCAGTAGACTTCCAGGCCCATCTCGCGGACCTTCGCTTTGATTTCGAACTCGCCGTGAGTTGCCGCAAAAGCTTCCCACTCGTCGAGCGACAGGTCGAACTCTTTGTCATCAGCGTGGAACTTCATCCGCTCGGCGACGGCTTCGACGTAGGTCTTGATGCCCGAGGCGGCTTCCCAGGCGTCGGCCATCTTGCCGGCGATGCCGTCGAAGGTCTTCTCGAAAGCGACGGGCTCTGCGGATTTCAGCCCTTCGGCGGCCTCACCGATCGCCTCATCGAGACCGGCCTGATGCAGCCAGGCGTCGGCGGCTTCGTACTCGGCGGCGGTAAGGGGGCAGAGCAGATGTCCGTTGACTTCGGCGGCGCCCTTCTCGTGAAGCTGACGGAAGAGCGCCAGGGTGCAAGCTTTGTAGGACGGGATCTTGCGGTTGGTGCTGCCCAGGATGAACGGGAAGTCGCGATGGTCGGCGTCCGAGTCGAGCAGGTTGGCGGCTTCCGCGTCGGTGCGGGCGACGATGATCCCCTCGACCCCCATGATGTCGAGTTGAAAACGGGCGGCGTTGAGGCGCTTGATCTGCTCCTCGACGGTGACCAGCACCTTGCCGGCCTGGTGGCCGCACTTTTTGGCGCCGGGCTTCTGGTCTTCGATATGGTAGCCCGGGACGCCCACTTCGACGAATCGGCGGATCAGGTTTCGCACGTGAGCGTCGCCGCCGTGCCCGGTGTCCGCGTCGGCGATAATGAACGGCCGATAGTCGATTTCGGGAGTAGCTTCGCGTTCCGCCGCGCTCATGCGGCTGCGATCGTAGCGCTGGTTCTTATCGGCGCTCAGCAACGCCCGTACCAGGGTGGCGGCCTCGTTCGGAACTTCGCTCAGAGGGTAGGAGGCCAGATCGGCGCCACGGTCCTCGGTGATCGAACCTTTGGCCGAGGTGGCCCAGCCGCCCAGGTAGATCCCCTTTACTCCGAGCCGCTTCATCATCACAATCTGACCGGGGCTGTAGGGCCCCATGGTCGTGATCGATTTTCCGCTGCCTTTCAGCTCGCGAAGCAGTTTGTAGAACCCTCGAGCGGCCTCGCGGGCGATGGAGTAGTCGGACTGGATGCTGCCTCGCTGCTCGACCACCTGGCGGGCCGAGTAGAGTCGGGTGATCTCCTGGAAGCGTTCGCTATCGAACCACCCTTGAGTGCTCGAAATCTCGTCTTGCATATCGTGTCCCCTCGCTATGTTCAGATATGTTCGTAAGCCACCAGAGTCAGAAACTCTGGGAAATCCGGGCTGGTCATCATCTCCAGAAAAAGCTGGCCGGCCAGCTCGAAACGTCCGTCTTTGTAGCGTTGTCCCAACCGGGAGCGCAGATCGCGCTGCACGTCGCTGAGGGTATTCCGCACCAGGTCCGAGGAGACCAGACGGCCGTCTTCGAGTTTGGCGCGGTGGCGGATCCACTGCCAGACCTGGCTGCGCGAGATCTCGGCCGTGGCCGCGTCTTCCATCAGGTTGTAGATCGGCACGCAGCCGTTCCCGCTGAGCCAGGCTTCCAGGTACTGCAGCCCCACGTCGATGTTGATCTTCAAGCCGTCGAAAGTGATCGTTCCGTCGGGAACTTCGAGCAGGTCGGATCCCAGCACCTCGACGTCGTCGCGCAGGTTCTCGATCTGGTTCGGCCCCGGCATGTGAGCGTCAAAAATCTCCCGTGCCAGCGGAATCAGGCCGGGGTGGGCCACCCACGTGCCGTCGTGACCGGCCTGCACCTCGCGCAGTTTGTCCTCGCGCACCTTGTTCATGGCCACCTGATTGGCGTCGTCGTCGTTTTTGATCGGGATCTGAGCCGCCATGCCGCCCATGGCGAAGGTCCCGCGACGATGGCAGGTCGAGATCAAAAGTTCCACATACGACTTCAGGAAGTGACGGGTCATCCCCACCTGGGCGCGGTTCGGCACCACGAAATTGGGGCGAGAGCGATGGCGCTTGATGAAGCTGAAGATGTAGTCCCAGCGGCCGCAGTTCAGCCCCAGCGAGTGCTCGCGCAGTTCGTAGAGGATCTCGTCCATCTGAAAAGCCGCGTTGATCGTTTCGATCAGCACCGTCGCTTTGACGGTGCCGTTGGCAATCCCCAGGCGGTCCTGGGCAAATTCGAACACTTCATTCCACAGGCGGGCTTCGAGATAGTGCTCCATCTTGGGCAGGTAGAAATACGGCTGGCTGCCTCGCTCGAGCAGCGCCTGGGCGTTATGAAAAAAGTGCAGACCGAAGTCGAACAGCGAGGCCGAGATCGGCTGGCCGTCGACTTCGAAACCCTTCTCGACCAGGTGCCAGCCGCGGGGGCGCACCATCAGGACGGCCGTCTTCTCGTTGAGCCGATACTCTTTGCCGGCCTCGTTGGTGAAGCTGATGGTACGACGGACAGCGTCGCGCATATTGATCTGGCCGTTGAGGTTGTTCTCCCAGGTCGGCGAATTCGAATCTTCGAAGTCCGCCATGAAGACGTTGGCGCCAGAGTTCAAGGCGTTGATCACCATCTTGCGGTCGACCGGGCCGGTGATCTCGACCCGGCGGTCGGCCACCTCTTCGGGGTACGGAGCCACCGTCCAGTCGTCGTCGCGAAGGTCCAGAGTCTCTTCCGGGAAGGCCAGAGTCTCTCCGTCCTCGAGCGCCTTCTGTACCGCTTCCCGGTCCCGCAGACGCTGGACTCGAGTCGGCTCGAACCGACGATGCAGTTCGCTCAGGAACTCGATGGCCGGCCCGCTCAAAATTTCCGCGAACGGCCCCTCCAGAGGGCCCTTGACGGTCGCGCCTTGCTGCTGCTGGGAAGTGTCCATAATCGTTGCTGCCTCCGTGTTACAAAACACCTTCGTGAAGCCGCCGGGCGGGCTCCTTCACGTTTAACAATCGGACCACTTATCTATTATGTCGTACTACTTAGCTGCGGCGTAGACGCTCGAGGGCGGCCAGCAGTAGCTCTTTGCAGGCCGGATCTTTGAGTTTCTCGGCCAGCTGAAAAGCGCTAAAAATCGGCTCTTCGACTTCGTCGTCGGGGTTCCAGTCGCTGGTGATCATCTCCATCGCCAGGTCGTCGGGCAGCGTCTCCAGCACCAGGGTGACCATAGCGGGACCGTGGGCGCGGTTGCGGACGGCCGACTTGAGTTCGTTGTTGTCGGAATAAGGCAGCTCGAACGGCTGCACACCTTTAGCCAGAAAGGCGCGGGCGACTTCGGGGGTGCTGCGCTCGCAGGCGTACATGAAGACCGTGCTGTTGCTGTAAAGCTGTAGCTCGGTCAGTTCCTGGGCGGGTTGAGAGGCGATCAGGCGCTGGACTTCCGCCAGGTCGTCGGCATCGATGGCAAACTGCAGTTGGGTGGTTTCGTCGTCGGTAAGCACCGACGCCGGTTCTCACCTGGCTCTGGCCGCTCCTGCGGCGGTCCCCTAAGGGCGTCGAGCTTCGAGCTTTTGGGCGCGGCGCAACACGACCTCGGCTTCCTCGAAACGCCCTAGATTGAAGAGCGCTCGACCCAGGGCCGCCTGCACGCCGGCATCGTCCGGGGTCTCGGCGGCCGCGCCACGAGCGGCCTCCAACGCCTCTAGCCACAGCCCCCATTCTTCCGCCACCGCAATCCGGGCCAGCGCCAGGTCGCGCGGCTTGCCCCCCAGGGTAACTCCCAAGGAGGTCACTTCACTCTCGTAGGCGGCAGCTTCCGAAGGTAGGAGAATCATGAACGGATGAGCCAGATGGTCCCTGGCGCCCTGGCCGTCGACCCTTAGCTCGTAAGGCTTTCCGGGGATCAGGCGAAGCTCTTCCGGCTGGACCTGGCGCTCTTGCACGCCGGACAGACGACAAACCTCGGTGCCTTCGCTCACCACCGTCACCATGAACGGGCCCTGTCCGCCCTTCCAGGCCAGGGGAAGATAGCTCTCCCCTTTCAGGGCCAACAGGGGAAGCATGTACGGCCGGAGCGGCTCGCTCGGGAGCCCTACCGTCCGGGCTATGGGGGCCGCCGGAGCCACCGCTGGCTGGGCCGAAGGCGCCCCGGGGGCAGGAGGCGGGGGCGGAGGTGGAGGTGGAGGGGGCGGCGGAGCCGGTTCGCCCAACATCGCCAGAACCTCGGCCGGCCCCTGGTCGGGGGTGGCGTCAGGCACGGTCTCCCGACGCGCCTGCAAGGAGCCGCCCATACGGCGAAGGTTGTCCGATTTTGGCAGACGGGTGTTAGAGCCGCCGCCCGCCTCTTCGACCAGCTTTCCAGCCCCTTCGAGCTTCTTGCTGCCGCTCTGGCCTACTCGAAACTTCAGGGGTCCGCTCAGCGCCTCTTTGTGGCCGGACTGCAGATAGACCAGGCGCAGGTTGGCGCCTGAGGGGACCGAGATCTCGCTTCCTTCGGCGAACACCTGCAGGGTGCGGATCGGCTTTCCCGCCAACTGCCCGCCACCGCTCAGTTGGGTGACCATGGCAGCCCGAGAGAGCTGGGCTAGAGCGGCCCAGGAAGACAGGGCGATGAGCAGAGTCACCGCGCCCCCGATGCGGACTCGACGCTTCATGACCTCTAACTCTTCAAGGCCAAAGGGAAAGCCCCTCTCAGGCGGTCGCTTCGCTGTCGACCGCGGGCGCTTTAGGGCGGGCCAGGAACAGCACGTGAGTCTTCTGCTGGTTCCCCTCTTTGCAGGGGATCTTCAGCGTCTCGACCGTGAAGCCGCCTCGCTTCAAGCGGCGCTCGAAGGTCTTGTGAAGTCCGGTCGACCAGACCCCCAGAATCCCGCCGGGACGCAGCGCCGCTTTGCACACCGCAATCCCTTCGGGCTCGTAAAGTTTGTAGTTCTCGAACACGGTAAAGGCCTGGGGTCCGTTGTCCACATCGAGCAGAATGGCATCCCACTGATTGGGGGTGGCCAACTGCAACGCCACGTCGCCCAGCCGCACGCTGGCTCGGGGATCGTGCAGGGGGTAGCCTGCCATCGGGGCCAGCGGCCCCTGATTCCAGGCCAGCACCTGCGGCACCAGTTCGGCCACCACCACCTCGGCCTGGGGCGAGGCCGCATCGAGGGCCGCCCGCAAGGTATACCCCATGCCCAGGCCGCCGATCAGAATTCGCTGGGCCGGCACGCGCTGTAGCGCCTCGGTGGCCAGGCTTTTCTCTGACCCCGTCAAGGTGTTGGACATCAGTTCGTACTCGTCGAGCGTGATGATGAACTCACCAGCCCGTCGAATCAGGGCCATCTTCTCGCCGCCGGGCAGTTCGACACTGCCTATAGTTACCCAGGGTTTCACGCGCTGCAGGTTCCTCTTCCTCCGGCCTCCCCCTGCGTCGACTCGGGCCGAGAGGTGGCCTTCGCGGGGACGACAAAGGGAGCGGCGGAGGGTTCACATCACTATGACTTACTCGCAGTCCGAAGCTCATACCTTCGTTCCCGACGGCACCGCCCCCGAGTCCGCGCTCGAGCGAACCACCCATCTGGCCGTGGGCGCGCACCCCGACGATCTCGAGTTTATGGGTTGGGGCCCGATTCTCGAATGTTTCGAAAACGAGTCGCTCTGGTTCACCGGCGTGATCGCCAGCGACGGTCGGGCCTCTCCCCGGGCCGGACAGTACGCCAACCATAGCGACGAGGCGATGGTCAAAGTCCGTCTCAAAGAGCAGCGCCATGCCGCCATCACGGGCGAATATTCCGCTGTCATCCACCTGATGCACTCGGAGCGAGCCGAAGTCATGGGCGGCAGCCCGCGCCCCCTGGTCGAGGATTTCAAAGCGATCTTGCGAGCCACTCAGCCGCAGCACATCATGACCCACAACCTGGCCGACAGCCATCCCCACCATCTGGTGGTCGCCATGGCGCTCATCGCCGCGCTGCGCGAGTTGGACTATAAGCCAGAGACGTTCCTCGGTGGAGAAGTCTGGCGAGGCTTGGACTGGCTGACCCACCAGGACAAGGTGACGTCGGACGTCAGCAGCCACCAGAACCTGACGGCCGCTCTGATGGGCGTCTTCGACTCTCAGATCACGGGCGGGAAGCGCTACGACCTGGCCACGGCCGGACGCAAGCGAGCCAACGCCACGTATCATCACGCCACCACCACCGACCAGACCACCGCTATGGAGTTCGCTATGGATCTGATGCCGATGCTCGACGACCCGTCGCTGAGCGCGGTGGATTTCGTGGGTGGGCTGATTGCCGCTTTCCAGCGGGAAGTGCAGCAGCGACTGCAGGCGCTCTACGAGGAGATTCACTGATATGGAAGTCATCATCCTAAACGGTGCCACCGAGGTCATCGAGGCCGGCGCCGCCATCGTCGAGGCGCAGGTGCGACAGCACCCGTTCTCCGTGCTGGGCCTGGCGACGGGCGGCACCATGGAGGGCGTTTACTCGGTACTGGCGGCCCGTGACCTGAACTTTGCCCACGTCACGACCTTTAACCTCGACGAATACGTCGGGCTCGAGGCCAGCGACCCCGGTTCGTACGCCACCTACATGCGTCATCACCTCTTCGACCGCGTGAACCTTAGCCGCGAACAGTGTCACCTGCTCGACGGGTCCACCTCGGACATCCCCGCTCACTGCGCGGCCTACGAGAAAGCGATCGTCGACGCGGGCGGGATCGATCTGCAGCTTTTGGGCATCGGAAGCGACGGGCACATCGCCTTCAACGAGCCAGGCTCATCCCTGGCCTCGCGCACCCGCCTGAAGACCTTGACCCCGGACACCCGGGCCAACAACGCCCCTCACTTCCCGCAAGGTGAGACCGTACCGATGCACGTCTTGACCATGGGGATCGCCACGATCATGGAGGCGCGGCGCTGCCTGCTGCTTGCCTACGGCAAAGGCAAAGCAGCCGCCATCGCGGGCGCCGCCGAAGGGCCGATCACGGCCTCCTGCCCGGCTTCCATCCTGCAGATGCACCCGCGCTGCACTCTGATCATCGACGAAGACGCGGCCGCCGACCTTCTGCGCGGCGACTACTACAAGTTCGTCTACCAGAATAAACCGTGAACGCGCGGCGTTCATAACCTGGTTACAACCCGGTCGCTGTCGTCCCTTATTCTAGGGCTATGCAGATCGCTTCGTCCCGCTCTTCCTACGCCTCGCTGACCCCCGCACAGACCGAAAGGTTCCAGGGCCGTTTAGAGGCGATGCAGGACCAGGTGTTTTTCAACCTGACGCCCGACGATCGCTTCGTGCGGGCCGGGGTCGAGGCGCCGGAGTGGAACGAAAAGTCGCTGCGCGCCGCCATCGGACGCGGCCCAGAGCTTGCCACCGACCCGGCTAAGGGCGAGAAGATCTTCGACGGAGGCCTGGAAGAGGCGGCCGTCGCCATCACCGCCGAGCGGCAAGAGCTCTTCGGACGGGTCGAGCGCGAAACCAGCGGCTACGCCGAGTTCATCGACGACAAAGGCGTGGCCTGGGACGTCAAGAGCCCCCTCTCTCCCCCGCCGGGACAGAACTGGAGCTACTCTCCCGAGCATCAGGTCGAGAAGATTCGTCACGACCTGGAGCAAGGCGACAAGGTGCTCTTCAACCTGAGCCGGGTCAACGATAAAGACCGCGACGCCACCCTGGAACTGCTCAAACGCGAACTCGACGCCCAGGAGCGCACCCAACTGGTCATCCTGACCGACCCCGAGGTCGACTCGCTCGCCTGATCCGTCAACGGGTCTGGCTCTCTCGGGCATGTTGCAGTATAGTCGCCGGGTGAGCGACCGCCGCCCGACCAACTTTGTCTGGCTCTTCGGCCTTCTCTGGCTGCTGGCGCTGCCCGTCCTGGCCCTGCCAGCGGGTGGGAGCCGCGTCGAGAACGGCCTTTCTGACGACTATTGCGGCCGTCCCCAGCTGAACTGCCCCAGAACCAGCGCCAGCAACTGCGTCTGCTATCTGGGCACTCGCACCCAGGCCGCCGAAACGACTCCGGCCTGCCCTCGACCGATGGTGATGCTGCGCCTTCCCAAACCCCGCCCGGAGATTCTGCGCTATCTGCCTCAGCCCGAACCGCTCCCCCTGGAGGACCGGTTCTGGCCTCCCGTTCCGACCCGGCCGCCCTGCGCTCTCGCCTGATCCAACCCGGTTTCGCGCGGCCCACCCTGGTGGGCCTCTCCCCCCCTCAAATCAAAGGAATTCTCATGTTCAAAAAATTTCGTATCCTGGGCCTTGCCCTACTTCTCCTCGCTACCGCGGTGATGGCCGCTCCCCTGAAGATCAACGACTCTGTTCCCAACTTCGTTCTGCTCGACCAGAACGGCAAAAAGCTGGCTTTTGACAGCCTGCGCGGGAAAGGCGTGATCGTCAGCTTCCTGTTCACCCGCTGCCCCTACCCGGACAAGTGCCCCATGATTGGACGAAAACTCACCGATCTGGCCACCCTGATCGAGAAGACCGGTGAGAAGCAGAATCTGACCGTCTGCGCTATCACCCTGGATCCCGCCTACGACCGGCCCGAAGTTCTCAAAGCCTACACCCAGGGCTTCGACAAGAAGCAGAAGGGCTGGAGTTTCCTGACCGGCACCGAGGATGAGATCGCTCAGGTCGCCGGCGCCTTCGGTGTCACCTATTGGACGGAAAACGGCGTCGTCGAACACAACATGCGCACCGCCTTCGTCGATCCTGACGGTCGCCTGCGCCTGGTCAAGAGCGGCAGCACCTGGAAAGCCGGCGAGTTCGCCGCCGAAATCAAAACAATCATGGACGCTCGCTGATCGCGAAAGCGACCCCGCGACGTAAAGAAGCCCCGGCAGACTTGCCGGGGCTTTTTTCTTGGCCAATCAGGAAGGCTACTCCGAGGCTTCCGCTGGGATGACGCCGATACGCTGAAGCAGGCGTTCGGCGGGGGCCTGCCGGAACGCCTTGAGCGATTCGAAGCTCGGCGCCTTGGCCCATACCGCAAACACCACGGGCTTTTTCCCCTGGCGCTCGAGCCAGCCGACAAACCAACCTTCAAAAGGGCCGTCAAAGTCGCCCGAAGTCAGCGGACCTGCTCCGGTCTTCCCGTGCAGGATGTCCCCTCCGAAACGCTTCACCTCGCTGACCTTGGAAAGCTGTTCCACGTTATGGGGGCTAACTTCCAGCTGGCCGATCAGGAGACGACGGAGGAAGGTCGCCTGCTCTCGCGGCGAGACCTTCAGGGCGCCGTCCAGCCAGAAGCTGTCGCTGCCCTCGGGGATATCGCTCTGTCCGTAGCCGAAGTGGCCCAGGTAGCCGCGATAGGCCGATGTCCCAACACGCAGAGCAGTTTCCTGGTAATACCAGGCGGCCGACACCTGGAACGCTTTGCCCAGAGTCAGGTCCTGTTTCCAGTCCTCCGGCCAGTAGCTCTCAGCGGGACGCTTCGCCGGGTCGTAAGCGATCGGATGGTCCAGATCCGCAGCAACTCCGGTCTCTAACGCTATCAAGAGGTTCGGAATTTTAAAAGACGAGAACGGGGTGTGGCGCTCTTCGGCCCGCTTGCCCTGGTAGGCGTAACGCTCGCCGGTCTCCAGGTCCTCGGCATAAAAGATCACGTCGCGTCCTTGTTTCCATTCGGCGTCCTCGGCGCGCATCAGCTCTTGCGGGTCCAGCACCCCCAGAGGGCCGGCCGAGACAGGGGAAAGCAGAGTTAGCAGAAGGGCATAGAGGAGCAGGTTTCGCATGGCCGGGCCGGTTCGCTCCGCACGCTCTCCCCGCCTTGTCCCTGACAAAAAGCGCCCCCGCTTGAGGAAGCGGAGGCGCGAGGGGTCGCTATGTCGACGAAATTCTACTGATCTTCGAAGATCACGTCGCCGTTCTCGAGCAGCTGCACGTCGGCGGTGTCCTGATAGATGATCGAGTCGGTGTGCGAAGCGTAGACTGCGGTCGACTCCATCGCCATTCCGGAAGCGTCTTCCATCACGGCCTTCAGCTCATAAGAGGGGGTGAACAGGGGGTTGTCCGACTGGTTGGGGTCGGCCAGGCCGAAGTAGTCGTAGCTCAGCAGCTTGCCGGCTTCGGTGCGCAAGTTGTGATTCCAGGACTTGATCTTGGTCCATTCCGTCTCGCCGGTCTCACGAGCGTAGAGGGAGACCATCATCTTGTTGGCGTCAGCGGACATTCCGTCGTTGAGAATGTTGACGCGGATGTTGGTGCCGTCCGGGGTGTGGGCGGGCGCCTGGTTCACGATGATTTCATCGACCTGGGGCAGCGCCTGGGCAGCTCCGGCGGTAAGAAACAGGGCGGCTCCGAGACAGGCGGCTTTCATAGCTTTCTTCATGACTTTATCCTCCAAATATTTGTGTTCCGAGAACATCCGGTCCGTTGGGAATCCAGAGTTCCCGGTGTTCTTTCTGGGCCAATCATAAGAGGACGTGAAACCGTGGAACGCATACCACTGGCTGCGCTCGGGGCGTGGTCCGCCGTATACCAGGGAGAGGTATACGAAAAGGAGTTCGACAGGACCAACGGCACGGCGTACTCAGCGCCAGGCTGGTCCAGGTTTGTAGGCCTGTGGCGGTTCGAGGCCGAAGCGGCCCCTATGATGGACGCCATGGGCCCCGCCAACTCCCGCCTTCTGGGGCGAACGTCCAGCGTGGGCCTCAGCAGGCAAGGCAACTTCGAAGAGGACGATTTCGACGACACCGGCTCATCGCACGAACGGGATAGCTACCAGGAGACTCCTTATCGCAACGACGACCTGGACCCGGATGAGGAACACGCCGAAGGTCAGCGCCAGGAAGACGAACTGCTGACCCGACACCAGGTCTGGGACTGTTCCACGACTCGAGCCTGGCTGGCCAATCTGCTGGAGAGCCTGCTTCCGTTTCGCCGTCGGCTTGAGATCCCTTACGAGTTTGTCCCTCTCGATAGCCCGACGCCTTTTGCCTCGTCATGCTGTCACGGGGCCGTCTACTTCAGCCGCGGCCTTCTAGGAGCCCTCGACCAGGAGCAAGTGCGGTTTTTCGCCGCCCACGAAATGGCTCACACGGAACTGCGCCACTACGCTTCTCGCCAGAGGAGGTTGCAAGAGCTGAGACGAGGTTTTCCAGCGGCGCCCGGTAGCGCCGCTCGACAACGATTAGAAGCCGCTGCTGTCCTTGTCGTACGTCATCAGGAAGAGTTCGAGGCCGACCACCAGGCAGCACGATGGACGGGGAACCGCGTGGGAGGCGACGCGCTGACTCGCCTACATCAGAGCTGTCAAACTCTGGCCCCCGAGAGTTTGCGCCGACCGACCCACCCGCCGTTCGAACTTCGGCTGGAGCGGATGCGGCAGGGGTTGGAGCCGCCGGATCCCGTGAGCTATCTCTGGAGCCTGGTCGCTCCCTGAGCACCGCTCTTAAGGGAGCGTCAGGCTTCTCGATGCAGCGGAGCGTGGTGGAGGGGAAGCCTTAAGCGGCAACCAGCAGGCGACGAGCCTTGACGCGAGCCCGGGACAGCGCGTTCTCGACAGCGCGCTGGTTGACGCCAACTTCCTGGGCCACCTCGGCTAGCGGAGCGCCGGTCATCACCGCTTCCAGCACGGTCCATTCGGCTTCCGAGAGCGCTTCCCGCAGAGAAGCCAGCATCTCGTCGCAGCCGGACTGCTGCTCGAACAGCAGGTCGGGGCGGTATTCATCGCTAGGGGCAAAAAGCAGGCATTCGAGGCTGTCGGTGTGGTTATCGCCGTCGCGTTTGGCGCGGGTTGCGTGGCGGACGCAGGCCACCACGGCGTTGCGCATATTCATCCGGGCGTAGTCGTGAAAGTCGGCGCCACGCTCGTTCTGAAAGCCCAGAAGGGCGGCGGCGAAACCGGCCAGCGCTTCCTGGTAGAGGTCTTCATGGTCCCAGCCGGCGACAAAAAAGCGTCGGGCCAGGCTCTTGGCGTAGGGACGCACGGGGGCGAACAGCGCTTCGAAGGCGCGGCTGTCGCCCGTGCGGGCCAGCAGCAGGTCTTCTGTTCTAAAGTTCACCGTGTCCATCGTGAGTCGCCTCCGTCCAAGCTTTCTAGGCTTAGATTAGCGAAACACCAGTGGCGGAACGGAGGACGGAATCCCCCTTTTCTAAGGCGGGTCTACCCTATTGATCCCTGGGGGTTTTCCCCCGGATATTTTTGTCTCAGGCCGAGGCGAGAGCCTGCCGCACGGAATTCAGCAGTTGGGCTAGAGTGTACGGCTTGCGGAGCAGCGTAACCCCTTCCCCGTCCAGGAACTCTGCGGGTGTTCCGCGAGCTGCGTAGCCCGAGGTGAAAATGATCGGAATGGTCAATTCGGACCGACGCAAGAAGTCGAAGATCGCCTCGCCCCCCGCCACGGGCATGACGACATCGGCCAGCACCAGGTCGACAGCCTCGCCCGAGTGCTGAAGGATATCGATGGCGGTCTGGCCGTTGGCGGCTACCAGGACACGATAGCCAGCGTCGCTGAGCACCCGTCGGCAGATATCGCGAATGCTGTCCTCATCTTCGGCGACCAGGATCCTGGCCCCGCTTGGTTCGGCGCTCGGGCGGGCTTCCGACGACGAAGCAACCGCCATCCAGGTAAGCCAGATATCCTCTCCGGCCTGGGCCCGGGCCAGACGCACCAGGCCGCCAGGCAGCTCGACTTCCGCCCCATCGAGGTCGAGCGAAGCTCCCGCCGGTAGCAGACTGAGAAACCGCGTTCCCGTTAGCTCGGGACGGTGCAGCTCGCGTTGGGCGCAAGCGTTGGCTTCGACAATGACACCGTCACGGTCGAGCCGCAGAAGGGGGAACGGTATCCCCGCCCAGTCCGTTTCCATGAGGGAGTATTCCCTCACGGAAACGGTGGTTTCCTACCAGGATATCTTTTTGCTACCGCGGGAGGCTACTTGGCGGCCTTGTCCTGGCGCAGGCGGTCGGCGAAGACTTTACGGAACTTCTCGACTTTGGGGGTGATGACCATGGCGCAGTAGCCCTGGTTGGGGTTCTGCGAATAGTAGTTCTGGTGATAGTCCTCGGCCGGGTACCATTCGCTGGCCGCCGTCACCTCGGTGACGATGGGACGAGAGTAGACTTCCTCTTTGGTCAGCGCCGCGATGATCGCCTCGGCGGCCGCCTTCTGCTCGGGCGTGTGATAGAAGATTCCGCTACGATACTGAGTACCCACGTCGTTCCCCTGGCGGTTCAAAGTGGTGGGGTCGTGGGTCTTGAAGTGCACCTCGAGCAGCTCTTCGAAGCTAACCTCGTCAGGATTGTAGAGGATCTGGGTGGCCTCGGCGTGACCGGTTTCTCCGCTACACACCTGCTCATAGGTCGGATTCTTCACCGACCCTCCAATATATCCCGAGGTCACCTTGTAGACCCCTTTGAGTTCCTGGAACACCGCCTCGGTGCACCAGAAGCAGCCGCCGGCGAACGTGGCGGTCTGCAGATTCTTGACGTTTTCCATCTCTTCAGGCTTCCTTTCAGGCAGACCTGGGGTGCCGCGGTCTCCGGCCCAGGCGATGCCTAACACGATTAATAGGGTCGCGACGACCAGGGGGACAAAACTCTTCTTCATCGCTCGTCTCCTGTCTCCAGCATACTGTCTCCAAGTATCGAGCGCTTCAACCGGCTACCTGAAGGATCAGTTCCTGGGGCGCTCTAAAGCCCACCGCGTGACCTCTCACCTTTCTCAGATCGACCCTGCCATCGCCCGCACTCATGAACTGGTCGAAAAACTCCAGCGTCCCGAACAAGAGGCTCTGTGGCTCAACCCACCCGCCCTGCTAAGCTCGACCGGAGCCCCAACCTCGCGCGTCTGGCAGCCGCACTATAGCGGCTACAGCGGCCTGGCACGGCGTGGCTGGAAGGCTCTCGAGCCAACCTCCGAGCAGCGCTGGGGGCGCGTGGTGCTGTACGCCAGCAAACATAAAGAGGAAAACTGGGCCCTGCTCGACGCCGCTAACGACCTGTTAAGGCCGGACGGCTCTTTGCTTTTTGCGGTGCCCAACGACTACGGCTCGAAGTCCTACGAAGCCGGGCTCAAAGAGCGCGGCCGCCTGGTCGACTACGACAGCGCCCGCAAGTCCCGGGTCTATCGGCTACGTCAGCAGCCCGCAACGGCGGTCCCTCTCGAGCAGCCCCAACGTAATTCGGCGGGCTTCTGGAGCTGCCCGGGCTTGTTTTCCTGGAACGCCGTCGATCGCGGATCCGCGTTGCTGGCCGAAGCGCTGGAAGGCCAGGCGCTCAGCGGACCGGTGGCCGATCTGGGAGCGGGTTGGGGCTACCTTTCCAGCACCCTCGACCCCAAGCTCGAACTGCATCTTTTCGAAACGGACCGACGCGGGCTCGACTGCGCCGCGCTCAATCTGGAAGGCCGTCGCGCCGCCTATCACTGGTGCGACCTGACCGACACCGAACGCTGGCCCGAGGGCGCCCCCACCAGCGTCGGCACCGTAGTCACCAACCCGCCCTTCCACGCGGGGAAAAAGGAAGAGACAGCGCTGGGCCAACTTTTTGCCAGACTAGCTCATCGCTTGCTGGGCAAAGGCGGCGCGCTCTGGCTGGTGGGGAACACTCACCTGGCCTACCCGCGCCTACTGGCTACACTCTACCGCTCGGTGGAAGTGAGAGCGCAGCGGGACGGATTCACCGTGGTGAAGGCGGTCAAATGATTCGATTGGACAAACTGCTCTCCAACCTGGGCTACGGAAGTCGCAAGGAGATCACGGGCTGGGCCAGAGCGGGCCGGGTCACCGACCTGGCTGGTCAGCCGCTGCGCCGCGCCGCCGACAAAGTCGACCCGGCTCTGGTCCGCTTTGACGGCCAGAGCCTGGACCCACTGGAGTTGATGCTCATCCTGAACAAGCCGTCGGGCTATACCTGCAGCCATCGCGACAAGCCGCCTCTGGTCTACGAAATTTTGCCGCCTCGCTACGCCTTCCGCGAACCGACGCTATCCTGCGTGGGGCGCCTGGACAAGGACACGACCGGGGCCCTGCTGCTGACCGACCATGGCCAGTTCTTGCACCGCCTGACCTCTCCCAACTGGAAGCTCCCAAAGGTCTACCAGGTCGACACCTCGGGTCCGGTCACCGAAGCGCAGGTCGCCCGCCTGGCCGAAGGCGGCTGGCTTTTGCCGGGAGACGATAAGCCGCTGGCGCCGGCGGAATGCCGCCAGACGGGCGAGAGAACTCTGGAACTCACCTTGATCGAGGGGCGCTACCATCAGGTCAAACGCATGCTCGAAGAGGTGGGGAACCCGTTGCTGCGTCTTCACCGGCAGAGCTTTGCCGGACTGACGGTCGAGGGGCTGGAGCCCGGCGAGTGGCGGCCGCTGACGGAGGAAGAGCGAGCTCACCTGATGGCCCTCTGTGACCTGGAACGGTAGCCAGCGACCAGCCTGAGAAATTTCTTTTCTCAAACAGAACCTGCCTGGGAAGGTCCGGTTAGAGGGGGCGAGCCGGAGGTTGCCCCTCCCTCCCCATTAACAGCCTCCGGCTCGAGCCCTCTCCCCGAGGGCTCCTCTTTTTTTGTCCCCAAGTCGTCCGTCCAAGGGAAGATTCCGGATCGCTTCGGCGACGGCTGGGAGAATGACCGGTTTGCACGAACAGCCCGGGAGATGAGTCTCTCTTCTCCCGAGAAACGGATCCTGACCCGCCTGTTCAGCGCCCAGCGCCGCCTGCGCTACGTGCGCGCGTTGGCTCAGGCGCTACGCTGGTTCAGTCTGGGCTCGTTGAGCGCCTCGCTGGCCCTCTTGCTGCTCTGGAACTGGGACCGTCTGCCCGGCCCCTGGCAATGGCTGGCCACGGCTGGCCGACCGGCCGAGCTGCTCTGGCTTCCCCCGCTTTTCGCTCTCGGAGGGTTTGCCACGCGCTGGCTGATCACGCCCGCCGTGCGCGAGACGGCCTTCGCCGTCGACCGCCTGCGCGACGGCCAGGAACGCCTGCTGACCGCCGTAGATTGGATTCTCAGCGAGAAGCCACGGACCCCAGTCAGCGAAAGGGTGCTGGCCCGGGCGGCCGCCGAACTCGACGACGAAAGCCGTCTGCGCCAGGACCTGCGGCGCCTCGAAGGGGTCCCGCGACGTCTCTATGGACATCTGCTCTCTTGTTTGATCCCGTTGACGCTTCTCTGCATGCTGCCCCCTCACGTCGGGCTTCCCGACAGCGCCGCCGTCTGGCTGGGAACTGGTCAGGTCGACCGCCTGACCGAGGAGCTGCTCGAAGAGCTAGAGCAATCTCGAGGTCTGGAAAAGCCGGAAGAGAAGCTGCGAGAGCTTCTCCATAAGCTGGAACAGAACCAGAGCGGACAGCTTCAGGCCGAGCAGCTCGAACGAACCCAGCGCGAACTCCAGCGCACGGCCGACCAGCTGGAACGGATGGCTCGTAGTCAGGAGTCGGCTCGTCAGCTCCTGGAGACGTTGGCGCAGCGATCCCGCCAGGGCCAGGCCTTGAGTGAACAGGATCGCAAGGCGCTTGAGGAGCTGAAACAGTCGATGCAGGAGAAGGGGCAAAAGGAAGCCCTGGAGCAAGCCGAACAGGCCTGGGGCGATGGCCAGGCAGAGCAAGCCGCCGAGGCGCTAGAAGAGCTGCAAAGGGAGTCCGGACAGGCCGCCCGAGAGCTTCAGGAGCTAGCCCGGGAAGGCCAGGAGTCGGGCGCTCCCCCGCCCGGCGGCCAGGAGTTTCAGGAAGGCCAGGGCGATCAGCATTCCCCTGGTAAGCCTAGCGAGGGGCAACAAGGTCAAGGGCAGCCGTCTGTGGGGCAGCCCGGAGGTCCCTCTCCCGGCCAGGACGGCACCCCCATTCCAGGAGACTTCGGCCAGGGCAGCACGGAGAAGGACGAAGGTGGCACCAACGCAGCCGGAAACCAGAGCGGCCGGCAGTCCGCTCGGACCTCGGACAAAGAGGAGGAGTTCAAGAATCTGCATCCTCCTGTTCGGGTGGAAACCGAAACCAGCCAGACTCGGGTGTCCGGCGCTCGCGGAGAGGACGGTCCCCGCTATCGCACTGAGAAGGAGGGCCGGGGCGCCGTGACCTCCCCAGCCGAGGCGGAGTCCGGCGGGGGGCTGTTGCGTTATCAGCAGAACGCCGAGAACGCCCTGTTACGAGAAGAGATCCCCGCCGACTACAGAGACGAGGTGCGCCAGTATTTTGAAGCTCTGGACCGCTAGCCTTGGTGACACTCCCCAGGAGATCACCTGCAGGCAGCCCGCCTCGCCGTCGACTCGGCGGGGGGTTTTGTCGCCTCGACCCGAACGGTGGCCTGCATGAGTGAAGCTTTAGCGACCGACCACCCTCTGCAGCGGCTACGAAAGGAGCTAGGCCGGGTCATCGTGGGGCAGCAGAAGCTGCTCGATGAGGTGCTTCTAGCCCTGGTGGCGGGCGGCCACGTACTGCTCGAAGGCGTGCCGGGGCTGGGGAAAACCGTGCTAGTGAAGACGCTAGGCGACAGCACCGGGCTGCCGTTCTCTCGAGTGCAGTTCACTCCCGACCTGATGCCGGCCGACATTACCGGCTCCGTCATCTTAGAAGAGACCGAGAACGGCCGCCAGTTCAGCTTTCGTCAGGGGCCGATCTTCAGCTCGCTGGTGCTGGCCGACGAGATCAACCGGGCCACGCCCAAGACCCAGTCGGCCTTGCTCGAGGCGATGCAAGAGCACCAGGTCACCGTCGGCGGGGTCGCTCATCCGTTGCCGCAGCCGTTCTTCGTTCTGGCGACTCAGAACCCGATCGAAATGGAAGGCACCTACCCCCTTCCCGAAGCGCAAACCGACCGCTTCATGATGAAGCTGTCGGTCGAACGCCCCAGCACGACGGAGCTGACCGAAGTCCTCAAACGGACCACGGGACTCTCCCAGCCTCGGGTTTCGGCGGTCCTCGACGCCGAGCAGTTGCAAGCGCTGCAAAAGGAGGCGGCCGGAGTGATGGTGGCCGATCCCCTGCTCGACTATGTAGCCCGCCTGGTTTGCGCCAGCCACCCTGACCATGAGCTGTGCCCCTCGTCCATGCGGCCGTTTATCCGCTTCGGTTCTAGCCCGCGCGGCGCCCAGGCGCTGGTCAAACTGGGCAAAGCCCGGGCCCTGAGTCGAGGCCGGGACCATCTGGCTCTGGAAGATATCCAGGCGCTGGCGACACCGGTCTTTCGACATCGTATTCATCTCTCTTTCGAGGGAGAAAGCGAAGGCATCAGCCCCGACCAGGTCGTCGCGAGCCTTCTCGAGGAGGTCGCCTTCGATGCTAACTCTACCGTTTAAGCGATGGCTCTCGGGTCTATTGCTGACCTTGCTGACGATCGCAGGGCCAGCGCTGGCGCAGCAGCCGCTGACCGTTGCGCCCGGAGAGACGCCGGCTTCGGCGGACAAAAACAGTGAAGTCCGCTTTCTCTATCCTGCGGGCTCTGTCTACAAGCAAGACAGGGTCTTTCCGCTGATTCTAGAGCTGCACAACCCGGGAGCCGTGCCCAAGAGCTACAAGGTCTCCTGGAGTATGAATCAGCCCGTTCCCGAAGCGCTGTCCTCGGTTCAACTGCAAGCCGGAGAGCGGCGGCGCTTCCCCCTCGATTTCCCTCGTAACGAGGTGGGTGGGGTCTCGAGCCTGCAGGTCAACGGGAAAGACTACTCGTCCGAACTTCAACCCTGCTCGCGCACCTTCTCGACCGCTCTGCTCTCGCCCTCGAGCGAACCGTTTGCCTACCTGCGCACCCTGAAGCTCGAAACCGACCCCAACACCGTCAACAACGCCGAAGCGGGCAGCACCCCCGAACTGGTTCCGCTGGCCACCCTGTCGCTTTTGAACGGCGAGCTTCTTCCCGAAGGCTGGCCCATGCTCAGCTGTCTAGATGTGATCATCGCCTACGATCTGAAATCGATGACCCTCTCCAAAGCCCAACAGCAGGCGCTGCTCTCCTGGGTGGGTCAGGGCGGTCGACTGGTTCTGGTCAGCGACGGAGCGGTGGACGAGTTCCGCGGCACCGCCTTCGAAGCCCATCTGCCGCTGCAGCCCGAAGCCGTGGAAAACGCCGGTGGGCTGCTGCAACTGGTGGGCAAGCCGGCGGCGGGAGCGACCGTCCGGATGACCTATCGCAACCGCCCCCTGCTACTGGAAAAGCCCTGGATGCGCGGCAGCCTGTTCCTGGTCACGGCGCCCCTCAAAGAGTTGGGACCGCTGACCATCGACGAGGCCGAGACCCTCTGGCGGCAAGTTCAGCCACGCGCCAGCATCGACCCGAACCATCCCAACTACAACAGCTATCCTTACAACAACTACAACTACTACCCGTCGCTGACCTCGAACACGCTGAAAGACATCCCCGAGCTTCCCAGAGCCAGCGCCGGTTGGGTCGCCCTGTTCCTGCTGGCCTACGCCCTGATCGTCGGCCCCGTGAACCTGGGAATTCTGCGCCGCAAGGACAAGATGCTATGGTCGTTCGTGACCGTACCCGCCATCGCCGTTCTGTTCGCCGGAGCTGCCTATCTTCTAAATTTTAGCACTCGCTCGCGAGTGCCCGTGCTGCGGGAGCTAGGAGTGCTGCAGATGCGCAGCGGCGAAAGCCAGGGCTACGGCTTGTTCGAGGCGCTGTTCTCCTCCCCGACCGCCGGTCGTTACGCCATCGAGTGCTCTCCCGAAGCGATCGTTCATCCCTCGTCTTACAACTATCAAAACGACCCGCCGTTCGGCCTGTACAGTCAACTGGGTGGCGGCTCGCTGCAGGCCAACCTGAAGATGGGAACCTGGGACGTCATGATGCTGGCCGGCCAGGCCGTCCTTGACGTGCCCAAGGCCAGCGGAAGCTGGAAAAACGGGGTCCTCACCCTGAACGGCTCATACACCACGGAAGCTGGCGAAGCGCTGGTGTTCAACACCGAAAGCGGAGCTTCGCCCACCTTCGCGCTCAAGGGCGGGGCCCAGAAGGAGAAGCTCGAGCTGAGCAATTCGAACAGCTACAACAAGTTCGATGCGCTGGGTCAGAGCTCGGACCCTGATGCCCATCCCGGGCGGGCCGAACTGGCCACGGCGCTGGCCGGTCAGAGTAGCGCCGTCTTCGAGCCAGGGAAAAGCTATCTGCTGTTCTGGAACGACAAACTGACCGCCCCGATCTCGGCCGGAGACAGCGCGGTCCACCGAGCCGAATATCTGATGATCCTGGAGTTGGAATCGTGATCGTCTGTCGTCATCTGAGCAAGAGCTACGGCTCCTTCCACGCCCTCGAAGACCTCAATCTCGAGATCGACAAGGGCGACACTTTTGGATTTATCGGCCCCAACGGAGCGGGTAAGACGACCACTATTCGCATCCTTTCGACGCTGCTGGAGCCCAGCGAAGGCGAAGCCACCGTGGCGGGCTATTCGGTCACCGACCAACCCCACGAGATCCGCCGGGTGCTGGGCTATATGCCGGACAAGTTCGGCGTCTACGACGGCATGAAGGTCTGGGAGTATCTGGATTTTTTCGCGGCCGCCTTCCGCCTCCCGGCCTCTCAGCGCAAGCCGATGATCGACCAGGTGCTGGAGTTGACCGACCTGGGACACAAGCGCGACTTCTTCGTCGAGGCGCTTTCGACCGGGATGCGACAGCGCCTGTGCCTGGCCAAGACGCTGCTGCACGACCCTCAGGTGCTGATCCTCGACGAGCCGGCCTCGGGACTCGACCCTCGAGCCCGCATCGAAATGCGCGAACTTCTCAAAGAGCTGACTCGAATGGGCAAGACCATCATGATCAGCTCGCACATCCTGCCCGAGCTTTCCGACTTCTGCAACCGGGTCGGCATCCTGGAGGCCGGGAAACTGCTGGCCGCCGGCCGCGTCGATGACATCATGGGAACCCTGCAGAGCGAGCGCCGCATCACGGTGCGCCTGCTGCGCAACGGGGAAAAGGCCGCCGAGTGGCTGCAGAACGAGGAAGCCGTCGCCGGGCTAGACTACTCTCCGGGGTCGCCGGCTCGCCTGCGCTTCGGTTTCGCGGGAGACCTCGAAGCGCTGGCCGGGCTCTCCGAGCGGCTAGCCACGGCCGATTACGGTCTGCTCGGCTTCGAAGAGCAGAAGACCGACCTCGAAGACCTGTTCCTGCGGGTCACCAAAGGAGAAGTGCGTTGAGCCGCTGGAGTGCCATTCGGGAGAACCCCGTCTTCGTCAAGGAGATGCGAGTCGGCTTCCGAGAAAAGAAGGTCTTCTTTGCCCTGACCGCCTGGGTGATTCTCGTGGCGCTGTTTGCCTCTATCTCGTCGGCGGCCGCGCTGACCGAGACCAAGGCGATCAGCGAACTGCCCGAGGCGGGGCGCTATCTCTTCGAGATGCTGTTCTGGGTCCAGCTGGTCCTTCTGGCGATGCTGGCACCCGCACTGACGACCTCGGCGGTGTCGGGCGAACGAGAGCGGCAGAGCTTCGAAATGCTCTTGACCACGCACCTCGCTCCCTCGGAGCTGATCTTCGGAAAGTTTGGCTTTGCCGCCAGCTTTCTGGGACTGGCGCTGTTCGCCACCGTCCCGCTCGAGGCGATTGTGTTCTTCCTGGGCGGGGTCTCCCTGACCACCTTTCTCTACGCCAAGCTCATCCTGCTGGCTGTCGGCGTCCTGATCAGCCTGCTCGGGCTGATGCTGTCGGCTCGAGAAACCCGGTCCGCCTACGCCACCGGGCAGACCTATCTGTGCCTGATGCTGCTGAGCGGCCCGGTGATCTCGTCCACCGCGATGCTGCGCTACGGCGACGACATCCCGGTCCGAGCTTACCTGATGGCCCTACTGGTCATCGTCTACCTGATGCTGTTCTGCTTCTGGAAGTCGGTCAACCATCTGGAAGAGCGCGCCCTTCATCTGCGGGTTCTGCTGAGCATCGGCTTGGTCTTCTATGTCGCTCTGGTGGGGATCAGCTTGTCCACCGATCGGTTCTGGGGCGACTTCGACCATTCTTTCTGGGCCCTGTACGGGCCCGCCCAGTACCTCCTGTTGGGGATTATGCTCAACCCCGCCCGGCCGCAGCGCCAGCGCGAACGCCAGCTTTTCGCTCGAAGCTTCCTGAGCCGCCCTCTGTTCTGGGTCGGTCTGCTCGCGATGGGGACCCTTCTCCCTAACATTTATGCGGCGGATTTCACGGCTGCTGCGATGTCGGTCTACACCCTGGTAGCCGGTCTTGGCACGGCGCTCTTCGCGCGCGCCCTGTCCGGAAAGAAGCCGGGTCGCTACCCGTACATCCTTGGTTTCAGCTGGCTGTTGCTCAACGTCGTACCTGTGTTCTTCGCCATCGGCGGCGTCTCTACCGACCAGCAGCTGTACCACCCCGCCTCGCTCTCGCCGCTCTTCTTCCTGGGCACGGCCTTCGACGACGGATGGCGCGACCCGCCTCTGGTGGCGGCCATTTTCTACTCCGTCCTGATCCTGTTCGGACTGCTCATGGGGCTACGACAGGGGAAGGGCGAGGCCGCGAAAGGCTAGGGAAATGACGGCTCTCGAGCCACGTTTCGTCAGCCTGCTGGGCCGCTTTCGGATCGCTCCAGAACGGCTACGCCAGCGTCGAGCTTCCGGGCCCGGAGCTCATCTTTCGCGCGGCATGGGGCAATCGCTGGACTTTTCCGAGTACCGGCCGTACCAGCCCGGAGACGATCTGCGCGCCCTGGACTGGAAGGTTTTCGGGCGAACCGACCGCCTCTACACCAAACTCTACGTTCCCGAGCAAGAAGAAACCGTCTGCTTCGTCATCGACGGCTCCGGCTCCATGGCGAGCAAGTGGCCGTTCCTGAGCACCGTCGTGATGGGCCTGGCCACGGTGGCGCTGGGCCAGGGCGATCGGGTAGCGCTGCGCTTGCTGCCGCGAGAAGGCGAAGCCCATCCCGGAGGCGTGGCCCCGATGCGGGGACGCAGCGCCCTGGCACGGTTCTCGCGCTGGCTAGAGACGACCCGACCCGAAGGGCGCTGCGACCTCGATGAGGCGTTCCGAGACCTGGCCCGCCGCTGGAAATCGCGCTGCCACCTGATCATCGTCTCGGATTTTTTAAAAGAGGGCGCCGGTACCCAGGGGCTGGCCCAGCTGCACTACCGGCGCCACCGCCTGAGTCTTCTCCAACTGCTGAGTCCCGATGAGCTCGAGCCCACCCTGTCGCTGTCGCCCGGAGAGTGGGAGCTGCGCGACCCGGAACCGCTGGCGCCCGACCCCGAACGCGACATCGTTCGCCTGGACCTGGGCGAGTCCGCCTTCGACCGCTACAGGGATGCGCTGGGCGAACATAACGGAGAGCTTCGCTCGCTGGCGCGTTCGACCGGCGCTGCCTACATCAGCGCCTCGACGGCGCTGACCCCGATCGCCTACTTTTCCGAGCAGCTCCGCCGGGGAGGTCTGCTGGTCTAGCTATGAGCCTGCTCTCGCCCTGGGGTCTGCTGTGGCTTCTGAGTCTGCCTCTGCTGGTCACCTTCTACCTGTTCCGCCCCGAGCCGCGCCAGCGTCTCTCCACCACCTTTTTTCTCTGGCGCCGGAGCCAGCCGGACAGCCAGGGGGGCGTGTTTGCCAGACGCCTCCGGTCCAATCCGCTGCTCTGGCTGCAGCTCCTGACCTTGCTCTTGCTGGGACTCTACCTGGCCCGCCCGGCAACCCGCTGGAGCAACCAGGCACCGCTCTCGTCACGGGTCGTGCTGGTGATCGACCGAAGCGCTTCGATGCAGGCGGGGCACGCCTTCGAGCAGGCCCTGGAAAAAACCGAGGAGGCGGTGGACAGCCTTTTGGGAGGCGGACCGCTGGGCTCCCGACCCGAGGTGATGCTGCTGGCGATGGACCGGGAGCCGCAGATCCTGGTTCCCTTCAGCAGCGACGCGCAAGAGCTGCGGCGGGCTCTGGCGGCGCTACGGGCAACCGATGTCCCCGATCGCCTGGCCACGCTACGCCCCTTCCTATCCTCGCTCATTGCCGACCAGAAAGCCTCGATCTGGCTATTCAGCGACCATCTGCCGCCCGAACTCGAGCTGCCCGGTCTACAGTACAGCGCCTGTGGCGAGGCCGTTCCGATCAATCTGGCGTTGACCGCCTTCTCGGTCGAGCTTTCCCGCGACACGGGAACGCCGCGTCCGTTTTTGTACGCCCGCCTGGAAAACTTCTCGGCCAGCGCCGAACAGCGCCTGCTCCGGGTCGAGAAGATGTCCAAGGACGATCCCGACAAGATCGAGAGCACGGTCTGGGAAAGCTCGGTCCTGCTCCCTGCCGGGTCGGGTCAGACGGTAAGTCAAAGCTTCCCCTCCTCGGCGCTGGCGCCCTCGGAGGTCAGTCTTTTTCGGGCTCGCCTGCTTCCGCTACCGGGCGCCGCTGCCGATAGCGATGCTCTGGCGGCGGACGACGCCGCCTACGCGGTGGCGCCCGCCTTCGCCGCAGAAAAGCTGCGCGTGGCGCTGAGCAAGGAGCTGAAAGCCAGCTTTCTTCTGCGCGCTCTGAGCGCCGCCGGGAGCGTCGAAATTCTCGAATGGGAAAAGCTGCTGCGCCGACCGGAAGGGCAAAGTGTGGACCTCCTGATCACCCCTCCCAACCCTCGACTCCCCAAAGAGCCCGCCGTGCGGGCTCGCTTCGAGGTGACCGAGGCCCAGCCTGGCCCCAAGGCGCCGGTAGAGACCCTGAGAGCTGCCCCCGGCGCCCCGCTGGTCGACGACGCCGGAGTGGAATGGGCCCGACTTCGCGTGCAGAGGGATTCCGCCTGGAGCGTCCTTCCCCAGGAAGCGGTCCTGCTCTCGACGGCGAGCGGTCCAGCCCTCACGCTGAAGGGGCTCGAGCAAGGCCAGCCTACGCTCTGTTGGCGCTTCCCTCTAGCCTTCTCGTCGCTTCCTCTCTCGCCCGCTCTCCCTGTCATTGTCGGCCGCTTTCTTGACGAGTACGGCCGGTCCGCTGGAGGCGGATGGCCCGGCTCGTTCAGTACGGCAGTCCGCCTCCCACGCCCGGCCGGAGCCGTCTGGCGAGGAGAGCTGACGGTGACTCCGTCCCCGGCCGCCCCCGATCGGACCCCCTTGACCATGGACTCCCGAGACCGTCAACTTCCCCGACTCTCCTGGCGGGGATTTCAGCAAGTGCAAAGCGCGCTCGATCGCTCCTGGCTGGCTCTGAACCTGTTCTCTTCCGAAGAGAGCCGCCTACCCCGCACGGTGGGTGATCGCGCCTTCTCCCTGCCGACCGAGGCGGCGGAAACCGGGGCGGTCGCCCGAGGCGGCTATCGAGAGGTTGCCAAACCGCTGGCAGCCCTGGGCTTTCTGATCCTGCTGCTCGAAGCCGCCTGGTTCCTGAAACGAGGCCGTCCGTGAGCCTGACCTTCAGCGAGCCCTGGGCTCTGCTCGGCCTCTTTGCCCTGGTCCCCCTGGTGCTCGCCTGGAGGCGACGGCCCACTTCGCTGACCCCGCAGCGACGCCGCAACGCTTTGCTGCTGCGAATCCTGACGCTGGTCTGCCTTCTGCTGGCGCTGGCCGGAGCTCAGCTCGTGACGCTTTCGAAAGAGGTCACGGTGGTCTTTCTGATGGATCGCTCCCTCTCGACCGGCGGCGATAGCCAGGCATGGCAACGCGACTACGTTCAGCAAGCGCTACGCACTCGGTCGCCGCGCGACCAGTACGGGATCGTGCTTTTTGGCAAAGACGCCCGCATCGAGTTGGCGGCCGGCGCTCACGACCGAGACGTCGTCGAGAACTTCAGCGTGGTGGTCGACCGTAGCGCTTCCGACCTGGCCAGCGCCATGCGCTTCGCCGCGACGTCATTCCCCGGCGACACAGCCAGCCGCCTGGTCGTGCTCAGCGATGGGCAGAGCACCGAAGGCGACAGCGAACAGGAAGCCGCGACGCTGGCCGCAGCGGGGGTCGAAGTCTGGTCCGTGCCGCTGCCCGACCCTGGGGTCAAAGACCTGCTGCTGTCTCGCCTCGAAGCCCCTGGCGAAGTCGCTCTCGACGAGCCGTTCGTGCTGCGCACGGTGGTGGAAAGCGCCGGAATCCGGGAAGCCGAACTGCTGCTGAGCGCCAACGGGCAGCCCGTTCAGCGGCTGCAGTTAAAGCTGCAAGACGGACCGAACCTGTTCTTGATTCCTCAGCGCGTCGGGCAGGCCGGCCCCGTGCGCTACGAGGCTCGACTGCTTAGCGACGACGACCGGCGACCGGAAAACAACAAGGCTGAAAGCTTGCTTATGGCCGGCCAGCAGCAGCGCGTGGTGGTGCTCCGTCAGGAAGCCGGTGAGGGCGCTCTGGTACCGATGCTGCGTCGAGCCGGTCTGAGCGCCGATGCCGTTCGGCCCTCGGAACTGCCGACCCGCGTGGGAGCCTGGCGCGACACGTCCGCGCTGGTCATCGAAGACGTTAGCGCTCTGGACTGGTCGCAGGAGCTGCAGAAGGTCGTGTCCTTGCTGGTTCGTGATGGCGGGATGGGCCTTGTGATGACGGGCAGCGACGCGACTTTTGGCGTAGGTGGCTATCAGCACACCCCAATCGAGCCCCTGCTGCCGGTGGAACTGGCCATTCGCCGACCCAAGGATATGCCGCTGGCCGCCCTGGTCCAGTGCCTGGATAAGTCCGGTTCGATGAGCGGACGCCCCATCGAAATGGCCCGCGAGGCCGCGATCGCTGCCGGAGAAACCCTATCCGAGCGCGACCTGCTGGGTGTGGTCTCGTTCGACGACGCCTCGCGCTGGGTTTACGCCCTGTCCGACAAGGGGGACGGCGTGCGCTTCGAACGCTCCGTGGCTTCCTTACGAGCCGGCGGTGGGACCGATATGTATCCCGCGCTGGAAGAGGCGATCTCCTCGCTCGAAGGGGTGACCGCCCCGCTCAAGCACGTCATCGTGTTATCCGACGGAGCCACCGCCCCGGCGGATTTTGATGGCCTCATGAAGCGGGCGGTCGCTGGACGAATCACGGTGTCGGCCGTAGCCCTGGGCAGCGGGGCCGACGTGAAGTTCCTGGAGCGACTGACGCAGACGGGAAAGGGCCGTCTCTACCAGGCTCCCGAGGCCAACGCCGGAGCCCCTCTTCCTCAGATCTTCATCCGCGAGGCGCTGCTGGCCACCGGGTCCGGTGTCAATGAGAAGCCTACCGAGTTCCGCCCTCCCGCCGAAGGGGCCAACTCTCCCTTGCTGGCCGGCCTGGACTTTCAAGGGACGCCTCGACTGCTTGGCTACAATATGGCCAGTGTCAAAGGCGGCACCGCGACCACGCTGTTGGCTTCGCCCAAATCCGACCCGCTGCTGGCCGTCGGTCGCGCGGGACTGGGCAAAACCGCCGCCTGGACTTCGGACCTGGGGGGTGTTTGGGCCGCCCCCTGGAACGGGGTGGCGGGCTCGGGCGGCGCCTCCTTACTGGAAACGCTGCTCCTACGAGCCGTTCGCTCGGTCAACGCTGTCGGCACCCTGGAAGAAAGGTCTCGCGGTAACACCCTGCAGGCTCAGGCTCAGTCGCTGGGGGATCTTTCCTCGATCAGCCTGCGCCTGACCACGCGCGAACCGCTGGCTGGACCCGTCACCGCCGTGGTGGTCGACTCTCAAGGCGAGTCCATAGAGACGCTGATGCAGCCGTCCGGGCCCTATCAGGCGAACGGGTCGGTGCGACTGACCAGGGCCGGAAGTGCGCTCGTCTTGGCTCGGGGGGCCGACGGCGCTCTGCTGGCCCGAACCCAACTGTCGGTACCTCTCGCCCCGGAGTTCGCCCGTTTGGGCACCAATCGAGAGCTTCTCAAGGAGCTGGCCGGGCGTTCAAGAGGCCGCTTCGAGGCGCCGGCCTCCAGCGTGTTCGCGCCGCCGGATAGGCCCGCCCCCAGAAAGACGCCGCTCAGCGCGGACCTGGTTCGCGGCGCTCTGCTGCTGCTCTTGTTAGAAATCGCCGTGCGTCGTCTTCCTCGTCCTCGCTGGGGGAAGAAGGCCAACGAAGGCGTGTCGCCCGCCCCAACGAGCGGCGATACCCTGGAGCGGATGAGCCAGCTGAAGAAAGCTCGACGCAGCGCCAGCGAAGGCTCCTCCCCCGTGACGACGAGGGTCGAGCGGGTCGGACGACGTGAGGCCGCGCCCTCCCCGCCTCCAACCCCCTCCGCCCCTCCACCTGCTCCCGCACCCGCCTCGACTTTAGAGCGACTGGCTCGGGCCAAACAGCGGGTCCAGAGCGAGGGAAAAAAGGACGAGGGCTAGAGCCGGGCGGGCCGGGTGGGCATCCGGTATCCTAACGTATATTTTTTATCCCGAGAGTCGACCTGTAGGCTGGCATCATGCCTATCGAGACTTCAACCTTGTCCCTGGCCCAGTCGCAGGCCGTCCCGGACTGGTTACGCCCCTACATCCCCTCCATGCTCAACCTTTTCTTTGGAATCGTGATTCTTTTCATCGGTTGGGCGATCTCTAAATCGGTCAACAAGGCGCTGCTTAGCGGCCTGCGCAAAGCTCACGTGGAAGAGTCTCTGGCCCGTTTCCTGGCGGCCATGGCTCAGTACTGCGTGCTGGCCGCGACGATCATCTCGGCTCTCAACCGGGTCGGCGTGCAAACGACTTCGCTGGTTGCGCTCCTGGCCTCGGCAGGTCTGGCCATCGGTCTGGCCCTTCAGGGCAGTCTGTCGAGCTTCGCCTCGGGTGTCATGATCCTGTTCTTCCGCCCCTTCATGCTGGGCGACGTGGTGAAACTGGGGAACCACCAGGGCACGGTCGAAGACATCGGACTGTTCCAGACGACGCTCAACGCTATCGAGGGCGAAAAAATCATCCTTCCCAACAGCTCGATTATGTCCAACGCTATCATCAACTTCTCGGCTCGCGGGGTTCGCCGCGCCACTATTGATGTCGGTGTCGCTTACGGCGTCAAGGTCGAGACGGTGATGGAGCGGCTGAGAGCCGCCGTGGCCAGGGTCGAGAACGGACTTCAGGAGCCGGCGCCGGCTTTTATCTTCAACGGGCTGGGCGCGTCGTCCCTGGATTTCAAGGTCGGCCTCTGGTGCAACGCCAAAGACTACGCCAAAACGATGACCGCGCTACGCAAAGCCGTCTACGACGAACTTAACGCCGCTGGTATCGACATCCCCTACCCCCAGCTGGTTCTGCACCACGCCACGGACGAGGCGGCCCTGGCCGGGGCCTCGGCGGCCTAGCTCTCCCGCTCCTTCATACCAAAGCAAAACAGGTCCCACTCTTCGAAGAGTGGGACCTGTTTTTACGAGAGGAGAAGTGTTCTACTTGTCCATCGCAGCCTGGCGAACAGCCTCTTCACGACCGATCTCGATAGCGGTGTTTTGCACGCTGTCGAGGTCGACAAACGCCTGCTCGATCACGGCAAGGCCTTCGTCGATGTCGGCGTTGTCTCGGCTCTCGGGGAAGCGCAGCATGCGTTGACCGCCCTGCACCAGCGCCTCGACCAGCCGGGCCGTCTGGTTGAAGACAGCCTTCTGGTCCGGTGGCAGCGCGTCGGCCTTCTTGACCATGGCGTCCGAGCGGACCACTTTGAGCCCCTCTTCGAGTCCCCGCACCATAAGCTTCAGCTTGCTGCGGTAGTTCTCGACGCTCACGCTGCCGTCTTTGACCCCGGCCGCCAGTTGGCGGATCTGGATCAGGTTGCGCGCCTGCTCGAGCGGAACCTTGCTGAAACTGTCGGTCACCGGGCCGTCCGAACCCCGCTCGGAAACGTCGAGCGCGAGATCTTCATCCTCTTCCAGGTCGTCAAGATTCCCCAGCGCGTTAGCCAGCAGGTCCCAGGGGGCCGGTTCGTCGTCGTCGTGTTGCTTGCTTGTCATGAAATGAGTCACCCTTTCTTAATCCGGCGTGCCGTCACGACCACGCCGATAGCCCCTACTGGAACTGCCGTTTCTTTCTCTTCGCGGTCACCCCTTCGAAGGCGACCTCTGGAAATCAAAAAGGCCCTCGTACGAGGACCTTTTCTAAAAGCTTGATGAGACTGGAGAGTTAGCCGCCAACAGCGCCTTTGAGGGTGTTGATGACCTGGGAGATGAGCTCCATCGGGCCGCCCTTACCGCCGCCCTTGCCTTTGCCCTTACCGCCACCCTTATCACCACCACCAACTGCTCCGAGTAGTCCGCTTGCGATATCACCGATTGCCATCTTCGTTCATCCTCCGGGGTATTTATTGACCTCACTGTACCAACGCTGGAACGGCATGGGAATGCTGTTACAAAACGTTTACAAGGTTGGCCGGGTTTGTGTTAACAGGCGTCAACGGAAAGTTCATAACCGCTCTTACAGAGCCAGCGTCCAGCGAGCCGAATCGGCGATCAACCCCATGGTCTCGGCCGCGCTTTGGGCCAGGTTGTTTGAAGCGGCCGTGTCGCCGTAGAACAGCCCTCCCCCCATCTGTCCCAGCAGGTTGATGCCGCCCCGGTGCAGGTACAGGCCCAGCCCGGCCCCCGTCTTCTCCTCGGCCATGGCCACGTCATAGAGGTACAGCGTCAGCGGTCCGCCCGGAGCCTCCACCTTTCCGGGCTGCAGAATGATATAGCCCACCGGGTAGTCCTCTTCCCGATGAACCAGCACCAGCGGAACCTTCTTACGATCGCGCACGTCCATCCCGGCGTAGATGGAAAGAAAGCGGCCCGAGACCTCCTCGGGGTTCGAGCGTCGTCCTACCGGGGCGTAGCGGGGGGCGTGACTGCCGACCAACCGCATCATAAAGAGCGTCTCGGTCTGTCGCGCGCGTCGCAGCCGATAGTCTGGATGCTCGGGGGCCTTTTCTCCCGGCTGCACCACCTTGACGTTGCGTCGGCTTTCCAGCACGAAGCGCTCTTTGGCCAGCCACATCGCCTCGCGCTTCTGGGACGCATACACATTGCAGATGATGTAGCTGTCGCCGTCAGCAATCGCGCGCTGCCGAGCCGCCGCGATCAGCGGCTCGAACGGACGCGGGGTGGGAGCGTAAAAGTCGAGCAGTTCGGTCTGATCGTCGCCGGTCACTCCGTCGACCTGGTGGGCCGCCAGAACCGCGTAGCCGACCGGCTGTCCCTGCTCTTCGACGATCAGGCAGCGCAGGGTCGGATGTTCGTGCAGGTCGTCGCGGTGCTGGCTCAGGGTCTGCAGCACCTTCTCACGTCGCTGCTCCGAACTCAAGAACAGCGAGTCGGGGAAGCTGCGCCGGGCCACCAGGTCTCGCACGGGGGGTTCATCAGAGGGGCGCCAATCGCGAACGACGGTGTCGGTAGTGCTGCTCATAGAACAGACCTTCCACGAGGCGACCGTGGGGTCATTCCAGCAAAAGGATGGGGATCGGGGTTGCTGGACGAAACGCGGATAGGCGATGAATATCGAGGATTTCCTGGCCAGGGAGCAGGCGGAAGGTCAAAGGGTTACCGAGGACGCCGTGTTCACCCTGAACCCCGCTCAGGTGCGCTCGCGGGTCGCCACCTTTTGTGCGGAAGAGCGGCTCTATCCGCTCTGGCGCTGCCTGCAGGGGGTGCTCCGAGTCAGCCGCAGCGATCTCTTCTTGCGCTATGAACGCGGATCGTGGGTGGCCACCTTTGCCTGGCCGGAAGCGCCCCCTCCCAAATGCTTTCAAGGCTTCCTGATCGATGGCGTGACCGAAGGTTTCGACGCGGTTGATCAGATGGCAGGGCAGCACTTCTTCTTCGGTTTCTCAGCCGCCCTGGGTTGCGATCAGTATCGCCTGGAATGGGCCTCGCCCGGAGGCGGCTTCGTCGCCAAGGGCGGTAAAGTCGAACTGACCGAGAGCCGCCATCCCGAGTTCTGTCAGCTGGCTTTCGCTGTAGACGAAGGGTGGTGGCAGCGGTTGACCGGGAGCGCCGCGCAGCGAACCGACAGCGAACGCCAGTTGCGACGGCGCCTTTGCCTTTCCGCGGTCCCGGTCCATATCGAGGGAGGGCGATTGATGCCGGCGGTGCCCGAGCCGCCCGACCGCCCCTGGGCTTCGCGCCTGAGCGACGGGTCGAACCTGGCCTGGCGCTACCTGATGGCCCCAACGGGCAGTCGCCTGCATCCGCCCGAAGTGGCGCTGGACCACTACCGGGTGGGACGCAAAGGTAAAGTCTGGCACCTGGTCTCGGAGGTAGAAGGCCAGCCCTTGCCGCTGAGCGTGCAGTTTGCAGAGATTCCGTCCTCCCGTCGTCCGTCGACCTGGCGCCCCGCCCCGCTGGGCGATGAGGTGCTCTGCCAGACCGCCCTGTTTCTCTCGCTCCAGGCCGGACGCCAGGACTGGCTGTTCCCCGTACGCGACGGGGTGATGTGCGAGCCTGTGCCCATGATGGTGGCCAGCGGTGGCGTGCTGGTAGTCAGCGCCGACGACGATCTGCGTTACGATCTTTCCGGCCTGAAGGTGGTCGAGAACGACCAGCTCGAGGAGCGTCGGGCGCTCTGGGCTCGCGAGGCCAAGTCGTTGAAATCCGAGCTGCGGGTGTCGCTGGCCAACAGCACCCTTCGCGCCGAGTCGATGCCCAGCCAGTATTACCAGGCCAGCGGCTACGCGCTGGGCGGCCCCTACGCGGGGATGTTGGCGGGCAAGGTCGGCCCGGTGCTGCACCGCATGCTGTCACGCAAGAAACGCTCTGATGGATAGTCTTCCTCCCCCCCGCAAACTGGCTTCTGGAGAAGGGCGGGCCTTGCTGCTGGGCCACGGGGTGACCCTGCTGGGCGCAGCGGCTCTGCTGGTCGGGGCGGCCCTGGTGTGGCTTTTCGTGGCCGGCTACGGACTGACGTTTTCGGGGCTTTGGCCGCTGCTGGGGCAGCGCGGGACAGCGGCGGGGGTGGTCGAGTCGTCGGGTCCGGTGGCCCTGTGGACCGGCGAGCCCGCTGGACGTACAACGGCGATCTTTTCCCATCAGGGGCAAACCTATCGGGCCGTGGGCTACGGAGAGGCCGGGCTCGAGCCGGGTCAGCCCGCTCGCGTGGTGTTCCCTCGGAACAATCCGTCACAGGCCTGGGTCGAAGGGCTGCAGCGCTTCCCGCTACGCCTGCGCGGCCTGGCCAACCTGGCCGGGATGGCGCTCTGTCCGGCCTTGCTCCTCTGCGGAGTGGGAGTTTTCCTGGGCGCCCGCCAGCGTTCGCTGGTGATCTCTGGGAGCGAAGTTCAAGGACGCCGCACCCGTCATATCGGTCTGGCCCGCCCCTTCTCGGAGCTGTTCCTGGACCGCTTCGAGTGGAACCAGGACGGCCGGGTTCGCGGCCACTGGTCGGTGGGAGGGGACGGTCTGGAGGAGGCCCTTCTCTTGGCCTCGCCTCGCGGCGCGGTGGTGGTCCCGCGACTGCTCCCGGGGTGGGAGCTTCAGGGAGAGGCGCTCCGAGGAGTGAGCGCGGGGCGAAAACTGCGCGCCTGGCTGGTGCTGGCGCTGGTGGCAAGTCAGGTCGGCGCGTTCTTGCTGTTCTTACTGACCTGAGCGGAAGTGTTAACAACCTTCCCACCCGGTTCCAGGATGGGTCAGCCCTCTCGAGTTAGGGTGGGGGCATGGTCGTCTACCCTCACAACTTTCCTCAGGCCCGCTGGAGCGGCTTGGAGCGCCCCACCGGCGCGGCCTCTTACAGCGGTCTGACCTCGACTGCCGAGGGCGGGCATCTGATCGTGCACGACAGCAAGAAGCCCGGCGAAGCCAGAGTCAGTGCGGTCAACGGGAACAGCGGTGCCGTCGAGCAGGTGCAGATCGACTGGAGCCGCACCGACCTGCCGGAGGACCTGGAGGCGGTGGCGGGCGTGGACGGTCGCTCGGGCAACTTCATGGCCGTCGAGGGGTCGCAGTACAACGGGCGCACGCCTCACCTTTTCCTGTTCAACTACGCCGACGGGAGGGGCGAATCGCTGCAGCGCTTCGACCTGCCCAAACTGCCCTACGAGATCGAGGGGATGGCCACCCGCCAGCGGGCCGACGGCGACGTGCTGGTGGTGCTGGGCGGTCGCGGCGATGAAGTTCACGGCGAGGGGCGTCTGCACTGGGGCGTTTACGATCCCGATGGCGGCACGATGGAATGGCCGGCCGAGGGCGTCCGCGGAGTGGACGTTCGTCTCCCCGAGCCTCTCGGTCCCAGCGAGCGCCCTATCGGCGACCTGCACCTGGACCCCAACGGCGACCTGTGGGCTTCAGGCTGCGTCGACGAAGGCGACAAGGGGCCGTTCGAATCGCTGATCTATCGCGTGGGGCAACTCGACGCCGAGGCCGCCAACCCGCTCACTCTGACCCTGGACCGCGCGGTTCGGGTGCCGGGCGAAAAGGTCGAGGCGCTGGACCGCTGTCCCGGAAGCCCGGATCGCTTTCTCCTGGGCACCGACAACGAGGCCTACGGCGGGACGCTGCAGAGTCTTCTGACCGCGCTGTAGATCAGCGAGAATCAGCTATCCAACGCGGCACTAGCAGTTCAGGGGGCGCAGTTTCAGGCGGCGCTCTTCCAGAGCCGAAACAGCCAGGTTGACCGCCATGTCCGCCGTCCGGTTGCGGTGGTCCAGGATCGGATTGACCTCGACGATGTCCATGCTCTGCACGACCGGGCTGCCGTCTTTCAGGCGCGCTGCCGCGATCAACTCCATCATCAAGTGCGCCTCGCGGAAGGTTAGACCGCCCTCTACAGGCGTTCCCACGCCGGGCGCCTCCTGCGGGTCCAGCACGTCCAGGTCGAAGCTGAAGTGCAGCGGAATAGTGAAGCCCTGCGTGGCCTTCTCTAAGGCGGCCTGAGTCACGTCGTGAATTCCGTAAGCGTCGATTTCACTCATCGAGTAGTAAGTGTGGTCGCCGGCGGCTAGCAGAGAGACCTCGTGAGGGTCGAGGTCGCGAATCCCGATGTGGACCACGTTGCCCACGGACACTTTGGCGCCCGGTCGGCGCAGGTCCACCAGTTCCTGGGGCCCACGCCCCAGCGCCACCGAGACCGGCATACCGTGGATGTTGCCGGACGGCGTGGTCTCAGGCGAATTGAGATCGCCATGAGCGTCCACCCAGAGCAGACCGAAGGGGCGTCCTTCGCGGAAGGTGGCGACTCCGGCCACCGAACCGATGGCGGCGGAGTGATCTCCGCCCACCGTGATCGGCATGTAGCCCTGCTCCATAATCGCCACGATGCGCTGCGAGAGCCGCTCGGAAACTTCCGTGATCTCGGCCAGATAGCGCGCGTTGGGCGCTCCCGGGTCCAGGGTCTCCATGATCGGGACCTCGACGTTGCCGAAGTCTTTGACCTCGTAGCCAACCCGCCGCAGTCGCTCCATCAGGCCAGCGTGACGGACGGCGTAGGGGCCCATGTCCACCCCGCGATGGTTCCCCCCAAGATCAAGAGGAACACCAATAATACCAAGCTTTCTAGACATTAGCGGCCTCTTTGGCGAGACCCCCTCCCCATTCCTGGCCGGGATCTCAAGGACTCCTTCGCAAATTCCTAACTCGGCGCCAGCGGGTTGTGCCAGCGGAGTCCAGGAAATCTCGCGAAATCGGCGTCGTTAGAATGGACTTCGGCCTGAAGCTCCATCGCCACGGCGGCGATGTGGGCGTCAGTGACCAGGTTCCCGCCGACTCCAGCCTGTCTGAGTGCAAGAAGCAGAAAATCCAGATGTCGTGGTCCTGGATTCTGGCACTCGACATTGGGTTGCGTCAGCCAGGAGCGGACGTGCGCTACAGCTTCTTCCGTCGAAAGTGGAGCCACCAGCACGGCCGGGTGAGTCATCAGGCGTACAAATCCGCAGCAAACGGCCCAGGGGATTCTCACCGGTGTCTCTCCGGACAGCAGGTCCTCCCACCATTCGCGGGCGGCAACGTGAGCCGGGGCGTCGGAGTTGTAGGCGTAGACGAGAAGATTGACGTCAGGAACGATCATCCGACAGGCGGAACCTCACGAACAAAGTCCTGGGCGTCCATCTCGTCGAGAAGCTGGTTGAGTCGCGCCGTATCGATACCTGGACGAAACCCGCCCCGATGCGGTACCACTTCAAAGCGGGGGCGTTCGTGAGTACGGGCCGGCGCCTGCAGTCCCCGGCGGATCAGTTCATTGAGAGCCTGCTTGAACGAAAGCTGGCCGTCCTGAGCGTAAGCTTTCAGCTTTTCAACTACATCCGCGTCCAACGTGACAGTCGTTCTCATAGAATCATCTTGATGCCGCCCGGCGTTGCTGTCAAGATGCGTTCACCGACCGCCCTAGAAGAGAGTCTGCTCTCCGCACCAGCCGGTGGGGATGCGGGCGAGTGGGGCTTCGCCCCTGGCCAGATCGGTCAGCCGGTCGCGCAGCCTTGGCGGCAGTTCGTCCGGGGTGAAAGGCGACTGCTCCAGCCACTCCCGGGCAAGCTCCGGATGGGCCAGGGAGAGGAAGACGACGACCTTCTGCCAGGCGTGGGCCAGCCGCCGGTGGCGCTGCCAGCGCTGGTACTTGCGGTGCACGGGACGCCCCATCTCTCGGGCCATCCAGCCTAAGGTTCGCCCGGCCAGAGAAAGGGCGTCGAGTTCCGGGCGCAACTCCAGCCAGAGCGGCCACAGGTCGCCTCCTACTAGCAGTCGCAACTCTTCGGCCGCGGCCCCGGGCTGCTCGGTGCCGAAGCGGGCGCGGGCCCGCTCCTGGCATAGCTGTTCGAGGTCGGCGACCGATCGTGGAGCGGTCAACGGCAGCCCGAAGTAGCGCTGATAGAGCGTGTCGCGAGCGCCCTCGACGGTACGGCGAGCGAGTTCGAGGTGCCCTTTCGAGGCGGGCTCGTCCGGGCACTTTAGACGAAGCGATCGCCCGGTGTGCTGGAGCAAGCGGTTCCAGTCCTCCAGCGTTTCCGGCTCCCACCCCACCTGAGGAAAGGCCGTAGAAACCACCCGGAGGAGTTCCTTGAGATCCACCCCCTCGGGCGGTTGCTGTAAGGCGATTCGAGTCCAGGCCTGCAGCGCTCGGCCCAGATCGTAAGGCGAATCGACCACGTCGTCGCGAATCAATTCGGGCAGTGTGGCCTTCCAGGCGCGCCGGGCGCGCTCGGCCAACGGTCTCGGCATCGGCTGACCGGCGACCGGGGCGAGAATCTCCTCGAGGCTCTCGATGGCGCTCTTCGGGTCTAACTGTTGTAGCCTGGCGATCAGAGTGTCGCGGACCGTTTCGAGGTCAACGGGCGCTTGCCGCTGCTCCAGCGCCTCCCGGCGCTGAGCCGAGCCGGGCGTTCCCCAGCGCTGCTCGCTGTCGAGCAAGATGCGGCGGACCAGTCCGACCTGTCGTCCGCTCAGGCTCTCTGGCTCCGTGGCGGCCGTGCGCAAAGTTTCGGCCAGGGTCCTGAGGTTCGAGTTCGAGCGCTCGGGGAAGTGGCAGTCGAACCCCTCCCCCAGCGCCTCCTCCAACCCCTTCAGCGCTTCCTCGACCCGACCCCGCCAATCGGTCGGGTAGTGCTGCAGCGGCCAGTCGTCATCTGGCTCCCGGGTTTCCTGCAGCAAGGCTAGACAGCGCTCGTAGTGCACCCGCCAGCCGCGCAGCGATTCGTCCATGCGGCGCAGTTCGCGCGGCCACTGATAATCGCGGATGGCCGCCATGGCCTCTTCGACGGTAGCCAGAGAAAAGGCAAAGGGCCCACCCAACGATGAGGACGAGCCCTTCTCGTGACAGGTCACTGGTTTAGGGGAGCAACCGGAAAGCCCGCCGACATCTAGCTCGTCTATTGTGTGCATGCGAAACGGGTCGATTCGTCGAAAATCCCGTCAAGCGGGACCGAGGTATTCCCGATATTACCCATACGCCCCGTTCCGCCTGCCCAAAATATACGTCGCTATATGTCAACGGGGTTTCCGGCAGCGCCCCTAGTTGAGACTGTAAGTTGCGAGCCATTCGCGGAGCAGTCCGCGTGCTTCGTCCTGGCCGTGAGCGAACGACACGCCGGCCATGGTCTTGCCGTTGCGCGACATCTGCTGCTGCCACACGGGTCGGCCTTTGAGCACGATCTGGGTTTCAGGATTGAGGTGAAGTCGGAACTCGAGTTCACTCTCGGCCAGCGGTTCCTGAGCCACCAGGCGCAGTCCTCCGCAGCCCAGGTCCACCGCGAAATTGCCCCCGTGTCCAGACACGTCTACCGAAATGATGGCCGAAACTCGACTAAAGTTGCGTCGATTGTCGATGATTTGCATTTGGATAACCCTCCGGCGTGGGGATTACCCGCAAATCGTTCAACTTCAAACATCGCCGGGGCTGCACCATGGGTCGAGAGCGAAGAACTTAGAGGAAGCGCTTTTCGGCCAGAGCCAGCAGGCGAAGCACGGCGTCGTCGACGGGGCCAGGCGGCTCGGGCCGGGGGCTGTCCAGGCCAGTCCAGACGCGAAGGGTGGCCAGCGTCGACGAGGCCACTCCGTGCAGGTCGTAGCCGCCTTCGAGGAACCCGACCAGGCGACCACGAGCCGACGTCTTTTCGGCGTCTTCAGCCACCAGGGCGGCCAGCGCTGCGAACCCTTCGGTGGTCATCCGCATCCCGCCCAGGGGGTCTTTCTTGTGCGAATCGTAGCCCGCCGAGACCAGGATCAGCTGAGGGTCGTAGCGGCGGATGATGGGACGCACCAGGCGAAAGTAGGCGGCCAGATGTTCATTGTCGCCGCAGCCGCTGGGCAGAGGTAAATTGTAGGTCAGCCCCTCGCCGGGGCCTTCTCCCCGCTCGCCGGGGAGGCCGGTGCCGGGGTAAAACGGCGCCTGATGCATGGAGATAAAACAGGTGTTGCCGTCGCGGTACAGGCAGTCTTGCGTGCCGTTGCCGTGGTGCACGTCCCAGTCCAGAATCAGGATGCGCTGGCACAGGTCAGCACAGGCGCGCGCAGCGATGGCGACGGTCGAGTAGAGGCAGAAACCCATGCTCCTGGTGGGCGTGGCGTGATGGCCCGGCGGGCGAGCTAGCAGGAAGCCCCGGTCGAGTTCCCCCTGTGCGACCGCTCGGCAGAGGTCGATGCCGCCGCCTACGGCGCGCCGGGCGGCCAGGTCCGAGTGGGCGTTGAGATAGGTATCCGCGTCCAGGTGTCCCCCGCCGGCCCGGGTCAGCTCTTCGATCCGGATCAGCACTTCCGGTTCGTGAACCAGCAGCAGTTCGTCGTCGCTGGCCGCCCGTGGCGCCATCTCCTGGAAGGGGAACTCCTGGCGCAGCGGCGCTATGGCGTCGCGGATCGCCTGCAGTCGCTCGGGCCGCTCGACGTGGCCTGGGCTCGCGTGCTCGGTGAACGTGGGGTCGTCGACCAGTCCGAATCTCATACCAGGGGGCTTCGCTCTGGGCCGGGCTTTCCTTTTTGGGTGGGAGGGGGGAGGCGGGCGGGTTGGAGAACCGCGCGGGATGAGACTTTTTAGCTTTTTGCTCACCCTGGCGCTGGCTTTGCCGGTGCTGGCTAAGGACCGCACTATCCCAGTTCAGTTCGCCCCGGGCGCGACCGGGACTCAACTCGTCGAAGGGGTGGCGCGCGGCGACACCGCGACGTTCGTGCTCGACGCCGGCGCGGGTCAGAAGATGCGAGTGGGGCTAACTTCGGTCGAGTCGAACGCCGAGTTCGAACTGCTGGCGCCCAACGGGCAGTCGCTGGGCAACTCGAGCCTGAAAAACGGGCAGCAGGTGTGGTACGGCGTGCTCCCTCAGAGCGGGCGGTACAAAGTGGTGGTCGGCACCACTCGCGGCGGAGCCGAGGTCACGGTCGACTTTTCTATCCGCTAGCACGGCGGACCGCTCGTTTCGAGACTTTCGCTCGGAAGCTCTCGATTCACCAATGCGCGGAACCTTCCGCTGATCGCCGAATCGAGAGCTACGGATTCACCGATGCGCGGAACCTTCCGCCGATCCGCGAATCGAAAGCCGGCCGATTCACCGATGCGCGGAAACTTCCGCCGATCCGCGAATCGAAAGCCGGCCGATTCACCGATGCGCGGAAACTTCCGCCGATCGCCGAATCGAAAGCCGGCCGATTCACCGATGCGCGGAACCTTCCGCCGATCGCCGAATCGAGAGCTGGGCCGATTCACCGATGCGCGGAACCTTCCGCCG